>DASXCL010000082.1:0-9099 GCA_036491195.1 Candidatus Angelobacter sp. | reverse complement strand
CCGGCGGACGACGTTCTGGACATGATTGCCATGCCGGGACAAACGCTACACTACGTGGTTCATATTCCGCTGAGTCAGGAACCGGGATTGTACTGGTATCACACGCATCCGCACGGCGAGAGTGAGCAACAAGTTTTGGATGGCATGTCCGGTGCAATCATCGTCACAGGAATGGAACGCTATGTTCCTATGGTCCGCGGCCTGCCTGAAAGGATACTCATCCTCCGCGGACCAGCCATTAAGAAGGATGCCAACGGGCAGGCGGCTCTGAAAAAAGTGGAAGCAGAGGTGCCCGGTTGCGGAAACTCGGAAATCCCCGAGCGGATATTCACGATCAATGGCGACCTTCGCCCGACAATCAACACCGCGCCCGGCGAACGGCAGTTCTGGCGCATTGTGAATGCGTCGGCGGACCGATATGCCGACCTGCAACTGGATGGAGAATCTTGGCAGATTGTTGCGCTCGATGGCATGCCTCTGGCTTATCACGATCCCAAACATCCTGTGCGCGTGGCTGACCATGTGCTGCTGTCTCCAGCATCACGGCTGGAAGCTGTCGTTACGGGGCCGCCTGCGGGATCATCCGCAACCTTACGGACACGCTGCGTTGATGCCGGCCCCGACGGTGATTCCACCCCGGCGATGGTTCTGGCCGATATTGTTCCTGCGCCCTCGGCATCGCCGCCTCAAAGAGACCCCATCTCTGATCGCCGGCCCGCTTCGTACAAGCAACCGCAACTCGCGGCGCTCGAATCCGGCCCGCCGCAATTTGTGGCTACCTTCACGGAAGATAAGAATGGCTTTTACATCAACGATCAGCGCTACGAGCAGAACGCCAAGCCGATGACAGAGGCTGCTGTAGGAACTTACCAGCACTGGCGCGTCGTGAACCAGACGAAGGAGTTGCATCCCATGCATCTCCATCAAGTGCATTTTCTGGTATACGAAGTGAACGGAACAAGGCTGGCCAATCCGGAGTGGGTTGATACTGCGAATGTTCCTTATGGTGGATCGATTGACATGATAGTGGACTTCACAAATCCTGAGATCCGCGGAATGTCTGTGTTTCATTGCCACCTGCTTAACCATGAAGACAAGGGCATGATGGCCAAGATCCTTCTCAAATAATTCCTCCGTTGCAACCTAAGCTGTGCGCCGCATCGGCTCAGGAGACGGTGCTGGAGCACCGCATCGACCGCAATTGTTTCCCTGGTAGGCACGTCAACTGAGTGCTGGGATCATCGACAGATGCTGTCGCCGAGTGTCGAAATCACAACAGCAGCAGTCACGACTCCACTTACGCACCCTTCACTTTTTCAAGAACTCAAGTGAAACTTGCAACTCTCAAAGATGGCATGGCAAATGCATATGACTGCAATAGGAGAATTATTTATGGACTCAAAAAAACTTCTTATTGCAGGGCTCTTCCTGGCACTGATTTGTGCAGCAATGCCAAGCAGTCTTCTTGCCGATGAACACGATCAGGCAACACAATTGACTTTCAATGAACCGGCCGAGGTACCAGGCCAAGTCTTGGCTGCGGGGACCTACTGGTTTACGCTGACGGACACCGACGCAGATCGCAACATCGTTCAGATATGGAACGCCGATAGATCGCAGTTGATGGCAACAATCTTCACGGTCGCCGACTATCGATTTCAGCCGACTGGCAAAACGGTAATCAACTTCGACGAAAGACCTGACGGTCAACCGGAAGCGATTCAGGCCTGGTTTTATCCTGGCGAGGATTTCGGGCATGAATTTGTTTATCCCAAAACCAGGGCGATATCTCTCGCTCAGCAGATTCAGCAGCCAGTGCTATCGATGCCGGACGACGCCGCGACTGATCCGGCTCCATCTCCCAGGCGGGGACTGAAAGGCGTGAGCGCAAGTGGCGAAGAGATCGAATTGTCTGAGATCGTGCAGTCCGGAGAACCAATGGGCAATGTGGTCCTGGCCAGCCTGCCCCAGACCGCGAGCCTGTTCCCGCTTGCGGCGCTGCTAGGCTTCGTGGCCTTGGGAGCAAGCTTTTGCTTCCGCCGGATCGCACGCAACATCGCTTGAAATGCTTGGAGGGTCGTCCTCCGGGCTAGATAAGACGATATCAAAAATGAAAGGAGGACCATTGCAATGCGCTGGAGACAACAGAGCCTGGTTTGGTGCCAGTACATCTTCCTGACTCTGGGCCTCCTGGCGCTGGGCTATTGCGCAAAGTCGTTGACGCAGGCATGGCTCTATCAAAGATGGGCGCTCCAGCGGATGGAAAAGCAAGTGTCGTACAGAGCAGCAACGGCGGGGCAACAGAACAAGACGTCCTCTGGAGGCTTGGGGGAAATGTCCCCGATCGGACGACTGGAGATTTCACGGGTTCACATCTCGGCAGTGGTTGCTGAAGGGACTTCCCAACGTGTACTCAGCCGGGCAATAGGTCATGCCGTTGGTACTGCTCTGCCGGGACAAACAGGCAACGTGACTCTTGCCGCGCACCGCGATACATTTTTTCGCCACCTGGGTGATGTGCGGTCGGGAGACATCATTGAGCTGAAAGAGCCTGGGCACGAATACAGGTATCAAGTCCGCTTTACCGCTGTGGTTGGACCAAAGGACACTTGGGTATTGGAACCCACCGGAAAAGAGACTCTGACGTTACTGACCTGTTATCCATTTCATTTTGTCGGACCGGCCCCCGACCGGTTCGTGATTCGAGCGCGCAGGATCGCCAACTAAGTGTCGTAAACATTTGGGGATCTGTCGAAACTCCGACGCAAATCCTCCAGTGATCTGCGCGACCGTTCCTAACTATCTCCGGATTCAACCATTTCAATTGTCTCTTTCCTGGGTCCGACTTTGGCAGACCAAATGCATATGTTCAATAGTCACGCACCAAACGACGTAGCGTCGGTGGGTTGGCGCTTACGAACCGCAACCATAAAGGAGAGCAAGTATGAAGAACAGCGTTCATGCAACAGTCAATGCCCAGCCGCGTTTTCATCAGAGGGCTGGGGAGATCCAGGCATACGGCACGGTCTTACATCTGCTTCCGCTTGAACTGGAGGAACCAGTGAGGCTGGAGATGACCTCACGATTGAATCAGCTGCTGGCGGATACCATCAGCATTCGCGATCTCTACAAGAAGTCTCATTGGCAGGTTGCCGGTCCAACCTTCTACCAGCTTCATCTCCTTTTGACAAGCACTTTGAAGCGCAAATGGAGTTGGTGGATGCAATTGCCGAGAGAATTCAGCTACTGGGAGGAATCAGTTTGGCGATGGCAGCTGACGTGGCGGAAACCACTCAGATCGCCCGGCCGCCGCGCGGCCGAGAAGAAGTTCGGGTACAGCTTTCACGCTTGCTCGACGCGCACCAGATCATCATTCGCGACTCGCGGGAGCTCGCCCGCCGAGCTTCCGTCTTAGGCGATGATGGAACTAACGACCTTGCGGTAAGCCAGGTTTTGCGCAGCAATGAGCTACGGGTCTGGTTTTTGAGCGACCACCTGGTCAACATGCCTCTGGTAGAGGCAGAAGAGCGAGTCGATCAGGGTGCTTTCTAACGCGGGGAAGGCCACATAAAAGAAAAAAAGGAATAGAAAAGGAGAATCATGAAAATCAGAACAACAATCGTGCTTTCAATCGCAACGATCATGCTCATGACAATTCCGTCCGTAGCACAGCAGGTCAAAACAGATTATGACCGCAGCGCAAACTTTAACCAGTACAAAACCTACTCGTGGTCCAACGTGAAGACCAAAGATCCGCTCCTGGTGGACCGGATCAAGAGTGCAGTCAATTCCACGCTGGCAGCAAAAGGATTGACGCAAGTTGACTCAAGCGGCGACCTCACGATCAATGCCATGGAAATCACTAAAAACCAGCAAACCCTCAATACGTTCTACGATGGCGGTTTCGGGCGCTGGCGCTGGGTCGGCTTTGGAAACGCCACAACAACAACCGAGACCTACAAAGTCGGCACTTTGGTCGTCGACCTGTTCGACACCCAGTCAAAGGCGCTGGTCTTCCGGGGCTCGTCTAGCGACACGCTTTCCAACAATTCCGACAAAAACATCAAGAACCTCAACAAGGGAGTGGACAAGATTTTCAAACACTTTCCTCCTGAGGCAAAGAAGTAAAGCGAAGGTGACGTATGTCTCCATGGAGCACAACACGCAAAGGCAGGGCCTGGAAGTTCACAAGACGGGCCCCCTTTCCAGAGGAGCGATTCATCGTGATGTTCGTGAAGAAAACTTTGTCTCTCCTGATGTCTGCCGCTCTCGTGCTGGCCGGCATCCCGGAGTTCGGGTTACAAGTGGACGCTTTGATCGCGACAGGAACGAGCAAAGGCTCAGCGATACAAGACACCAAGGAGGTTGCATGAAATTGCTTACGGCAGATCAAGTAAAGATCGGATTCATTGGCTTGGGTAATATGGGAAGCCGGATCGCACAACGGCTGCTCGATCACAAATATCAACTTTCCGTTTACGACGTGGACATCGCCAAGGCGGAATCTTTCGCTGCTCAAGGCGGCACCGTTGCGCAAACCATCGCTGAACTCGCACGCACGGCTGACGTGGTGCTCTCCTGCCTGACCAATGATCAGATAGTTCACAGCGTTTATACTGGGCCGGAGGGAGTTTTCGCAGGAGCACGGCCAGGAACCATGGTGCTGGAGATGAGCACGATCTCTCCGGAGAGCTCACGCGAACTGCACAGGCTGGGCGCGCAAGAAGGCATTGACGTACTCGATGTCGCCATCTCGGGCAGCACGCCTGCCGCGGAAGAAGGCGTCCTCACGCTGCTGGCCGGCGGCAACCCGGAATTGTTCCGCGCCGCTGAGCCAATCTTCCAGGCCATCGCAAAACAATATTTTCTGCTGGGTGGTGCTGGCTCTGGGACAGCCATGAAGCTGGTGGTCAATACGTTGCTCGGAGTTGGCATGCAGGCTATTGCCGAGGCAGTGGTATTGGGAGAGAAAGCCGGCCTGGGTCGCGAGAGGTTGCTTGAAGTCCTGTCGCACACGGCGCTGATCGCTCCGGCCCATATGGGCAAGCTGGCCAGGGTAGCTAAAGACGATTACAGCCCGCAGTTTCCATTGCGCCTGATGAACAAGGATTTTCAGTTGATCCTGAAGGCGGCGGCGCAACAGCGTGTTCCCATGCCGGTTACAGAAGCCGCTTTTCGCGTTAATGCAGAGGAACTGGCAGGCAGTAAAGAGGAAGATTTCTCGGCTGTCGTGCGGTGGATGGAGGAAGCTTCAGTCATTGCAGCCGTTTCACCGGTTCACCGGCCCTGACAGACGATTTTCAAACTTTTCTAGGAGGCGTAACGCATATCGAGCCAGTCCTTCCAGTATTTAACCGTTGTACACTGCTCATTGCCCCGTTTGATACTCACGCCAGCTCCGTGTCTACCGTTCAGAGTGGCAAAACTTTCCGTCCTGAAATCTCGAACGTCATCCATATGACGAAACAATGTGGCGAAAACATGACCGGCGGCGTCGAACTGCCGACTTCGTAGCAGGCAATCGATCACTGAATCTTCAATGGCTTCGCACCATGCTCGTCAGCCGATAAAGCGGCGCTTGTGAATGAAGGCCGAAGCTGCACGCGCTGAGATAAGATCCGGTTCTTGCAATGTATTTTGCTTGTACAAGCCGGTAACCTAAGTTTGGCAAGCCGCTTGCTCACTAACCAGTTATGAAAACTCGTTTAATTCGCATGATGACTTTCATTCTTTTCGCAACTTCAATCTCAGCCTTTGCGCAGACCGAGGTGAAAAATATCGTCCTGGTCCATGGTGCGTGGGCAGATGGTTCCGGCTGGAAAAGTGTTTACGACATTCTTGTGAAGGATGGCTACAACGTCAGCATAGTCCAGGAACCAGAGACGTCCTTCAAAGAAGATGTCGCCGCCGCCAAGCGCGTTCTTGCTCAGCAAACCGGACCGAGCATTCTGGTCGCCCATAGCTATGGAGGCGCCGTAATTACTGAAGCCGGCACGGACTCATCTGTTGCAGGGCTGGTTTACATCGCGGCTCACATGCCGGATGCTGGCGAGAATGAGGCCGACGACGGAAAGCGATTCCCGAGTGACCTCAGCAAGTCAACGGCGATAAAGAAGACGGCGGATGGTTTCACTTACCTTGATCCCTCGCAGTTTCATGAGTACTTCGCAGCCGATCTGTCTGCTGAGCAGGCCGCTTTGATGGCGCGATCGCAAGTGTTCAACCTGGCTGACAATTTCAAAGCCGTCATCACCACAGCTGCGTGGAGAAGCAAGCCGAGCTGGATGCTGGTAGCTGCCAAAGACAGGACCATCAACCCCGACCTTGAACGCTGGTATGCGGCCCGGGCCCACAGCCATACGACCGAAGTCGCCGGCGCCAGCCATTCCGTGTACGTGTCGCACCCCAAAGAAGTTGCTGATTTAATTGAGAGTGCGGCGCGTGCGGTCTCAAAGAAGTAGATCGGACTCCGAAGAAATCCTATACCTGGAGTGACCAATGAACGATGACAAATGAAGCTTTTCGACATTGAGCCGCTTTGCGGGCGTGAGCGGAGCGGAAGCCTCGGGGAAATTTTGACCCTGAGCTTGCCGAAGGGAGGAATCTCTTTCACGATGATGTCTGGGTTTGAAGTGGTCGGAGATAGCGGATTTTGGATCAGCATCCAACGTTGAAGTTGAACTTATAAATCAGTGCCTAAAAGGAGAAAAAAAATGAAAGCTAAATTGTCGGCATTCTTCATCACAATTTTTACCATCGGCGTCTTCGCGTTCGCGCAGGATGTGGTTTCCGATGTTGGCACGATGGCAAAAGACACCGGCCGCGTCACCGAAAAAGCAGCGCGGAAAACTGCTCACGGCGCAGTGAAAGCAACCAAGGTAACTGTGCATGGCAGCGAGAAAGCGGCGACTGAAACAGGCCGCGGCTCTGAAAAGGCAGCCAAAGGTACTGCAAGAGGCACTGCAAAAGTGGTCGAGAAAACTGGCCACGGAGTAAAGGAGGCTGTCGCAAAGATTTAGCGGCAAACTCAAGTTTCTGGCAGCAAGATCTGCTCACGCGCGGGTTGGGCCGGCAATAACAGGACAGAATTGCCGTCCAACCCTCCGCTATTCTCGCGTCACTGACTAAGCGCTATTGTGGCAAAGAAAATCCTGCACGTTATTTCATTCATTTCGCGTTGAAATCCAGACTGGTTCTTGTCTGATTGCCAGGCCTCGGGAAGTGCTGATTAACGCGGTACTACTACCAACTTGTCTTTCGGAATTGCATCCAGGGTCGCCCGGTCGATATTGAGATGTGCCATCACCAGTTCAGGCGGAGTATGGGCCAGCCAATCCGATAGCGACAGGTCTTGATAGAAGCTGCTCTTGAACATCTCCAGGAAGACCAGGTCCGTATCTCCTGTATTCTCGATGTAATGCAGCAAGGATTTTTCCACGTATCCGACGTCTCCCGCCTGAAAATCCATAGTGCGGGCTTTGTTGCCCGTCGCTACTACAGTCATTCTTCCCTTGCCGGCGATGTAGTATTGCCACTCGGAAGCGTTGGGATGCCAATGCAGTTCCCGTAGTCCTCCCGGGTGAAGCGTGACCATTGCCATGGCCACCGTTATTGCGACTTTGAACTTGCTTGAATCAACGATGCGCACCTCTCCGCTTTTCGTGCGGACCGTCGGCGGCATTTCCATGGTACGAAAAGCAAAATCGCTGGCCGACTTGCCTGGCGCTCCCGCGGCTGCTTTCTGGTCGGCCTCCAGTGGTCCCGGAACTGCCGTCTGGAAAATGAACAATTCTTGTCTGGGCAGATTTTTCAATGCTGCCTCGGCAACGCCAAAGTTCTTTGAAAGGACTTCGGAGGGCAGGTGCGCCATCGAATCGCTCAGCAAGACCGTTTCTGATTCCGAAAATGCACCATCATCGAACACCAGCATGAACTCCGCGCCGTCCGGCCCAAGCCCCTGAATCGAATGCGGAATCCCAGTGGGGAAATACCACAGATCGTTCTTTTTTACATCCGCTACAAAGCTTTTGCCGTCAGCATCGATCGCGGTGATACGCGCATTCCCGTAGAGCATGATCGCCCACTCGCCCGCCGTATGCCAATGCAGCTCGCGAACACCGCCAGCCGTGAGTCTCATGTTTACACCTGCGATGGTCTTGGAGACGGGAAGTTCCCGAACGGTTACCTCGCGTGACCAGCCGCCTTCGTAAACGCGCTTATTTGCAAACGAGAAGGGATATTTGAAGTTTGGAACCAGGCTCTTAGAATCCGTGCTGAGTGGCCACTCGGAATCAAGGTTCTGTGCATCCAGGGGCTTATTCGCGGGGCCGGGATCGGTTGCTCGCGGGTCTGTCCGGGTTTTGGAGGCTTCCTGCGCTGCAGTGCCGCCTGCCAGCAAAGTACCGGCCCCGGCGGCTAGTGCAGCCGAGCTGACTCCAAGAAACTTGCGTCGTGAAAACTGATCCTTTATGTCGTCATCCTTCATGATTCGTCCTCCGTCTATTTTCCTCTAGCACTTCCCCCGCCAAAGTACCGCTCATTCGTGTCGTGAATCTGCAAGCATTTTGTGAAGACCGACAAATCCGACTGTCGAGAGCTTGCAATCGCCGAAAATGTTTAAGCGAAGGCGAAAGAACTCTGTTTTGTCTAGACGAGCGATAACGAGAGCTTCACTATTGGGGTGGGTTCTCGCGTCATTGGGTGTCGAGATTTCGACACCTGTCGAGCCTCAGTGACGCTTTCCCGTGTTGGTTTAGGTCACAACCTCAGGATGATATTTCTTTTCAAACATTTGGCATGATCTAGTTCCGAGTGGACTCTTGGCAACTCAAGTGCAATCCCATGAATGACTGTAATACATACAGACCCGACGGTCACCCAGAGGCAATTTATGTGGATTGTTCGACTCGCGCTCAAGCGGCCCTACACATTTGTGGTGCTGGCCATTCTGATCCTGATTATGGGGACGCTCGCAGCGCTGCACACTCCGACGGATATTTTTCCGAATATCAACATCCCTGTAGTGAGCATCATTTGGAGTTTCAACGGACTGCAGCCCCAGGACATGGCAGACAGAATTGTCTCCGTCACCGAGCGCAG
>DASXCL010000081.1:0-9833 GCA_036491195.1 Candidatus Angelobacter sp. | reverse complement strand
CAAAACAGTCGCTTGGTTGGAACAGAAAACATTGGGCTACCTTGCTCCGAGAGGCAATCCAAAATTTAAGACTGTAAAGGATGTCCCAATACAAACTGTAAAGGATGTGCCGATACTAGACACGCTGTTGGCTTGGCGGGGGTGGAAGTCACCCTGAAGGCTGGGTAGGTGTGAATAAATAATCGAGCCCCGTAGGGGCGACACTTAGATTGAAACCTGTACTCTTTTGAAACAGATTATGATGACAGCGTCGCACAAGTTCGGATGCATTGGCCCGGATGGGTATGAGTTTTGAATTGGAAGTGAGGCTGGCGGTTTGTCGGCACTTCGCCGAGACTGGAGTACGCCCGTCGTGCGACCAGATCGCCGAAAGACTGGGAATTCCGGCTGGTGAAGTGATCCAGGCATACCAGCAGCTTCGAGCACAACGGGTGTTGGCGTTGGAGGAGGACGGAATTTCCATCCGCATGGCGCCGCCGTTTTCCGGCGTAGTACCAAGCACGTGTGCGCGCTTGGGGCAGAAGAAATGATCAGAACCAACAACCGAAGAGGCTCTGTAATGGCTGCGGCGGCAACCATTTTTCTGATGTTCTTGCCGTGCACAGGAATGTGGTCGCAAAAGCCAGACATACTTGAAAAAATCGGTATTCGCACGGGATACACCGTTGATCGCGAGATCATGGTTCCCATGCGAGACGGCGTCCGTCTCTCGACTGCAGTCCTGCGTCCGGCGAAGATTTCGGGACCAATGCCCGTGATCCTGATTCGGACACCCTACTTGAAAGATCAGGAGTTGCTGGGGCTGAAAGACCTTTACTCGTTTCTGTTACTCCACGGTTACATTCTCGTAGTCCAGAGTGAGCGGGGAACCGGATGGTCGGAAGGGCAGTATCAGATACTCGCTGGCGCGCGAAATGATGGGTACGACACGCTCAACTGGATCGTGGCTCAGCCCTGGTCCAACGGCAAGGTAGGCACCTTGGGATGCTCATCGAGCGGGGACAATCAACTGCTGCTGGCTTCACTCAATCATCCCGCCCACAGAGCCATGGTGACGATGGCTTCCGGGACGGCGGTTGGGATGCTGCTCGGGGTTTCGTCGCAGGGCGTCTTCTATAGAGGAGGATCGCCGCAGGTTGGACCATGGGCTTGGTGGTATGCGCTGTTCGGCAGCGATCGCCGCCCGCAGATGCCGCAGGGCATATCAGACGAAGAGCGAATCAGACTGGCGGACCTCTATTCTCTTTTTCAGATGCCGAGCTTCACTTCAGGCAAGCCACTGGGCAGCGGGTGGAGGGAAGTAATCGAGAAAGTCGAAAATGCCACCAAAGAACTGCCCAGTCAGGACATTCTTCGGCGCGCAGGCTCTCCCACGTCGGATTTTGACCGGCTGATCAAGCTCGTGCCCGAAGATCCGGAATGGCAAAAGCGTGACCTGTTGCGCACCGGAGACAGGCCGCGAGTGCCTGCGCTTGTGGTTGATTCGTGGTACGACATCGGAGCGTATGAAGAGACGAAGCTTTTTGAATACCTCGCCGATACCCCGAACCAGTACCTGATCATGGCGCCCACAGCCCACTGCGCAATGTTTCGAGCGATGGAAAACACGATGGTGGGCAAGCGCTCGGTAGGCGATGCGCGGTACGACTACAAGCAGCTGTTCCTCAACTGGTTTGATTACTGCTGAAGGGCACGAAAAATGACGTGCTCCAGCGGCCCAAAGTCCAGGCTTACCTGATGGGCGCCAATGTTTGGAAGTACTACGATAGCTGGCCAATTCAAGGAGCTTCCCAAAGACGCTTGTTTCTGCACAGCGATGGCTCCGCGAATGGAAGGCTTGGCAGCGGCTCGTTGTCTGACGGTCCTCCGGTCGATGAGAAGCCCGATTCTTTCATTTCGAATCCGGTTGATCCTGTTCCTTCGAACGGCGGAGGATGCTGTGATGCGGACCCGGCAAAGGACCAGGCGACTCTGGAGCTGCGAAAGGACGTTCTCGTTTATAGTTCCGCTCCCTTGAAGGACGGAATTGCGGTGATGGGCGAGGTGCGGGCCGTGCTCTATGTTTCTTCGTCAACACCGGATTCAGATTTGACGTTGAAGTTAGTCGACGTGGGCCCGAATGGCGAGGCCTTCAATCTTTACGACACGGTGCTGAGGCTTAGATATCGTGACGGAGTGGCTAAGCCTCATCTCATGGTCCCTGCGCAGATTTATCGGGTGGAGTTGAGTGGGATCGTGACAGGCAATTACTTCCTGCCGGGGCACCAGGTGAGGATTGAAATTGCCGGCAGCAATTTTCCATTGTTCGAACGCAACCTTCAGACCGGCGGCAAGAATTACGATGAGACAGTCCCGCAGCCAGCGACGATCAAGATTTATCATGATCGGGAGCACGCGTCTTCTGTTGAATTGTTGCTAGCACCGCAGGGGAAATAGACCGGTCTGTCCGGGCGGAGCACCCCATACTTTCGCGTTGTTTGCGAAAGGGTGGGATTGATAAAGCCGCGAATGCCCTTCAGGCGTCGAGATCGCCTCAATCTAAATCGATTTGGTTCATATTATCATTGCACGATTCGGTATAGCACGGGTGGCCAACGCTTTCTCTGGTTTTCTAATCCCGTACGACATCGTGGTGCTCACCCTTTTTGCTAAGCGGCGCCGGCACCAGTCCCTCCAGGCAGGACCTTGCGCAACGCCCACTCAATTCGCGTTACCGATTCAGCAATCATCTTCACTTGCCTTTCCTGTTCGGGCAAGACCTTACACGAAATAATAGCCTGCAGCGCGTTGCGAACGTGGTGGTTCATGTCAGCAATGATGCGGACTTTCTCCATTGCAGCGCGATAGCGTTTCTGTTCATACGCAAAAACCAGCAGCGCGGTCAGAATCGCGGTTGAAATGTTGTCAAGAGATTCAATGGCAATGATTGGGTGGCCTTCCGTGAACGACTCCAGCACTATTCCCACAGCGGCTATGCTCAAGCCAAAGAACGCGCTTATTGCCATACGACGAAACAGGGAGAATCGATGTTGTTTGTCCGGGCTCAATTTGCGCCTCCAGCGGGCGCTTGCGGGTTGTTAAGCATTCTAGTCGTTTTTGGGTGGATCTAAATAGGGAAATGAGAAATTTTTCAGTCCCGCTTCGTAGCCTGAGGACGCGAAGAGTGGAATTGGGTCCGAGCACATATCGGGCAGATGAAGATGGGCCAAATTTATTCAGACGATTCTCTAGACATGCTGCGATGAGCTGTTGAACTCCTGGCAGATCACGATTTTGGCGACGCGGGCTACTCTACCGTAACTGACTTGGCCAGGTTCCTCGGCTTATCCACATCGCAATTGCGCCGTACGGCAATATAATAGGCCAGCAGTTGCAGCGGGACGATCTCCAGCATTGGAGCCAGCAGTTCGGCGGCGCACGGGACATACAGCACGTGATCGGCGCACTCTCTAATCGCCTCATCGCCTTCCGTCGCCACGGCGATCACCCGACCATCACGCGCCTTCACCTCTCTGAGATTGGAGATGGTTTTCTCGTATAGCAGCGCGGAGTGGGGATCGCTATCGTCCTTGGTCGCGAGGACCACGACCGGCAAGTTCTGATCGATGAGGGCGTTCGGGCCATGCTTCATTTCTCCCGCAGGGTAGCCCTCAGCATGGATGTAGGAAATCTCCTTGAGCTTTAGTGCGCCTTCCAAAGCGATTGGGTAATGGATGCCACGAGCAAGGAAGAGAAAGTCATGCGCTCGCTCAAATTCTCTCGCCAGCCTCTCTGCCTCCTCCTGGCGAGCCAGGGTGGATTCGAGCTTGTCCGGCATCCGCACCAGTTGCTGGAGCAGAATTTCGACGTGGTGCGAGTCGATCGTTCCGCGCAGTTGGCCTAGGTGCAGCGCAAGAAGAAAGAGCGCAGTCAATTGAGTGGTGAAGGCCTTGGTAGATGCCACGCCTATTTCCGGGCCGGCTTGCGTATAGATGACGCCTGCCGCTTCGCGAGCAATCATCGCGCCCACCACATTGCACACAGCGAGCGTTTTGGAACCCTTCCTCTTGGCCTCGCGCTGGGCCGCGATCGTATCGGCGGTTTCTCCGGACTGGGTGATCAGGATGGTCAACTGGTCCGGCCCAATAATCGGGTCGCGATAGCGGAACTCGCTTGCATATTCCACTTCGACGGGCAGCTGTGCCAGGCGCTCAAACATAAATTTTGCCGCCAGTCCGGCGTGCCAACTGGTGCCACATGCCGCGATCTGCACTTTCTTCACTTTCCTGAACTCAGCCGGAGTAATTTCCATCTCGTCCAGGATTGTTGCGTCCAGGTCCTGCGAGATACGACCCATGAATGTGTCTCTGACGGCGCGAGGCTGTTCAAAGATTTCCTTGAGCATGAAGTGACGGAAGCCGCCTTTTTCCGCCAGGACCGGGTCCCAGGTGATGTGCTGTACTTCCGGTGTAAGGGGCTCTCCTTCAAAATTGCTTACCTCCACTCCCTCCATTGTGATGATGGCGAGTTCGCCGTCGCCGAGGAAAAACAGATCGCGAGTGTGATAAAGGATGGCCGGAACGTCGGAGGCAACAAAATATTCGTTTTTACCCATACCGATTACCGCTGGCGGCCCGTTGCGCGCTGCGATGATCTTATTGGGCTCATCGGCGGACATAATGGCCAAAGCGAACACTCCGCGCAGTTGCTGAATCGTTTTTCGGACTGCGTCTTCAAGCGTGCATCGTCCATCGACCTGTTTTTTGAGCAGGTATTTCTCAACGAGATGGGCCACCACTTCCGTGTCTGTTTGTGTAGCGAACTCGTGGCCTTCTTCCCGGAGCGCCGTCTTCAAGCTTGTGTAATTTTCGATGATCCCATTGTGCACCACGACGATTCTGCCAGTGCAGTCCCGGTGTGGGTGGGCGTTGTTTTCGCTTGGCGGGCCATGTGTGGCCCACCGCGTGTGGCCGATTCCGTAGCTGCCATCCAGCGGACTCAACCTGACCGCCGCTTCAAGATTATTGAGTTTGCCTGCGGCTCTGCGGACTTGCATCCCGTGGCCGTTGCCTGCAACCGCTATTCCAGCCGAGTCGTATCCCCGGTACTCCAGGCGTCGAAGACCCTCAAGGATGACCGGGACTGCCGGTTTTTCTCCAATGTAGCCAACGATGCCGCACATAGGCCCTCCTGGTTGGTTGATTTGCAATATCCGGTAGTGATGTAAGGCGGCTGCGGATGGAAACGCCGCCCAAGGTCGAGTTGCTTCGCGCCGCTGTGATGTGGGTCTCAATATGGGCGATAGATAGCGATGCCGCTGACCGTCTGCAGAGCCAATTCCAGGCTACGCTTGAACGCGCTGGCTGTCGCGCTGTTGGGAACAAAGATGACGTCCTCAGGCTCTACGCGCATGTCTGGAATTTTGGCGGCGAGCATTTTCTTGAGTTGCAGCGGAATGGCTATCTGTCCATCGGAAGTTTTGCGCACCAGCCGCGCCTTATCCAGCGACGCATTCGGGGCAATACCCTGAGCTAAAGCTATCGCTTTGAGAACGGTCAGACCGGGATCGACCATGACGATCCCAGTGGGTTTTTGCACGTTTCCCACTACATACACCATGCCCGCTTTCGGAACAATGATGGTGTCGCCCGGTAAGACCGGAACGTTGCTTTGTACTATGCCGCTTGCATCGTAAGTGAGCTTAACCGCTTCCGGTTGCTGCGGCCGATCGCGGTGAGTGATGTAAACCTTGTCTCCGGCAGTCTGTGTCGTGCCTGACGCAGCAGACAGCACGTCAAATAGCGTCCGCGAACCGAGGAGCGGATAAACACCCGGCTTCTGCACCTCACCGAGCACCGATATTCCCTGAGTGGCGTATTCCTTTACGAAAACACTCACTTCCGGGTTGTTGAAGTAGCCGCCCTTGCTGAGTCGCGTTTGCAAATCAGATGCGACCTCGCGGGGAGTGAGCCCTGCGACGCTTACCGCGCCTATAAGTGGGAGATTGACAGAGCCATCAGTTGCCACACGAACTTCGTGGGTGTAATCCGATGCGCCAAACACGGTCACCAAGAGCAGGTCGCCGCTCCCGAGGCGGATTCCATCGTTAACGCTTGCTCTGGTAAGCAGGGTTGGCTGAGATGCAGTAGCAGGGGTGCCCGTGGAATCCACCTCAGGTTTTTTCCCAGCGCTTTCCGCCGAGGGGATTCCCGTTGAAGCAGGTATTTGCTCCTGGGGAGTGCTCTCTACAGATGGAAGTCCAGCTGGGCGAGGCGTTGGCTGCGGGGGAATGGTGGACTGCGATGCCATGGCGATTGCATACATAAGCGTGATCGCAAGGCTAACAATGCGAATGAAAACACGATACATAAGACCTCCTAGAATTAATGGCTGCGCGGGATCTGGCGAAGCGCACTGATTCGCTGCTCTTCAGAGCGCATGTTTCAGTTGAAGAACTCTGGTGAACTTTGCTGAACTCTGGTCTTGATTCTCTTAGTCCGAGTTAAAAACCTTGGTCCCGTACTCAGTGCCTATCGTTGGCGCCTTAGGGTGTTTCGTCTATCGTCGCTTCCACACCCGAGCAATTAGGCTTTCGAACAGCGCAAAACATCCACCCTTGAGCGGACGCGAGCAGCGCAGCAATTCCCCTTTCCTGCTCGATGACTTTCCTTTTCCTTGCCGCTCACCAAATTACAGCCACTTAGATCGACCGGACCGTGTGCGCTTAATGAAGCGTGGCTGCCCGAAAAATCAAAAAAATGGAGTGTATTTTTAATGAAGCGAATTCTCGGCTTAATTGCATTCGTGTGGGCATGTTCGCTGTGTTCTCTTGCGCAAACAACTTGTACTCAGGCCCCTCCGGGGTTTTATGTATCGACAACCGGTAGTGACAGCAACAGCGGAACGGCATGCAGTCCATGGCGCAGCTTGCAGCATGCCGCCAATACAGCAGGTGCGGGTGCCACAGTGCACGTCACGCCTGGGACATATACCCAGGACTTGCTGACGCTGAACAATAGCGGAACCGCTTCGGCGCGTATCCGCTTCATCTCTGATCAGAAGTGGGGAGCCAAGATCCGCAGCAACTCTTCCTACACGGTATTGCGGCTGAACGGCTCCTATGTCGATATCATCGGCTTTGACTTGGCCGGCGACACAAACAGCTGCCTGGGAATGGCGGACTGGGGCTCGAACAATCGCATCGTTAGTAACCACGTGCATAACATCCCAGCCCGCGCCGCTGCATGTGGGAGCAACGGCGGAGCCGGAATCTACCACGCCAACGCGAGTGGCACGAATGATGACGCCATCGCCAATACGGTCCACGACATCGGCTCCTGGCCTACGCTCGATTCGAACGTGCACGGGATCACTCACTCGAACGCCGGCGGCCACGTGTGGAACAACGTGGTCTACCGCTGCGCTGGGTTTGGATTGCAATTCTTCCATGGGGCGAGTGCAGTAACGGTTTCCAACAACACGATATTCAATAACGTCTTTGGTGGAGTCTATGTCGATGGCACTTCAAACATGCTGGTCACGAACAACATTGTGGTGAATAACACGCAATGGGGGATCGTCGAGGAGTCCGGGACGATCGGTACGAATGATCGCTACCTCAACAACCTCGTGTTCAACAATCCGAGGGGCAATTTGACATTGCAACCTCCGTCAGTGCAGTCGGGAACCATCGTGGCAGACCCGCAGTTTGTGAACTACACCGGCGGCGTTGATGGAAGTTATTCTCTGAAATCCACCAGCCCGGCCCGCGATCATGGGACCAGCACCGGGGCCCCCACCTACGATGCCGATGGTGGTCCTCGACCCATCAACTCCGCGTGGGACCTTGGAGAATTCGAGTACGGTACCACGCCCAAAACCTGGCCATGGTTCCCGAACTCACCCTCCATTACAGTAACAATCTCGCCGACCTCCGCGGCCTTGCAAGAGGGCACTTCAAAGCAGTTCACTGCCGCCGTTTCCGCCACGAGCAATACTGGAGTCACGTGGTCAGTGAACGGCGTTACCGGAGGCAGCGCGACCACAGGCACAATCAGCACGTCCGGCTTGTACACTGCGCCGGCGTCGGTTCCTTCTGGAGGATCGGTAACTGTCATGGCGACAAGCGTCGCAAGTTCAGCATCTTCAGCGAAGGCAACCGTCACGATCACTGCGTCGGCGCCCTTGCCGACGCCCACTCCAACTCCTGCACCTACACCGTCGCCAACTCCGACACCCACTCCTACAAGCGGTGGATTCTACGTTTCGCCGACCGGGAGTGATTCCAACAGCGGCACGGCAACAGCGCCGTGGGCCACGATTCAGCACGCTGCCACGATGGTGAAGCCGGGCTCAGTTGTGCATGTAGCGCCGGGTACTTACGGCGTGGTCAACAGCACAATCAGCGGCAGCTCAACCGCCCGCGTTCGTTTTCTATCCGATGTAAAGTGGGGTGCAAAGATCGTCGGCAACGGCACCGATACCGCGTGGACGAACTCGGGTAACTACGTGGACATCGTTGGGTTCGATATCAGCGGCAACGCGCGCATCGGCGTTCTGAACAATGCCTCGTTCGTGCGCACCATCGGCAACAACGTTCATAATATTGCGGGATCTTGCTCCAGCAACGGTGGCGCAGGAATCGACAACGCCTCATTCACTGGTACCGATAACGACATCATTGGCAACGTGGTTCATGACGTCGGCAATCCCGCGGTCCAGTGCTACACGGTTCAGGGTATCTATCACTCGAATCTTCGGGGCCATATCCTGAACAATATCTCCTACCGCAACGCGGCCTGGGGAATTCAGCTCTGGCATGCTGCCAACAATGTTGTGATTTCCAACAACCTTGTTTTCCAAAATGGCGAAGGCGGAATTGTTGTTGGAGATGGGGACGCTCCCGGGGGCGTGACCGATAACAACACTCTGGTATCGAACAATATCGTGATGGATAACCGCAGCAGTTGGGGTGCCGGACTGGCCATTTATGAAGCCGGTCCGACCGGAACGGGCAACAGGTACCTGAACAACCTTATTTGGAACAATACTCAGGGAATTGTGCTGCAGAACGGGTTGCATGACGTCAACACTATCAATGCTGATCCGCAACTGGTGAATTATCAGCCCAACGGTACTGGAAACTACCACCTGAGCTCAACCAGCCGCGCAATCAACTCTGGCACAACCACGGGCATGCCGCCAGAAGATTTCGATGGCGCTCCAAGGCCTTTCAGCACTGGACCGGATATTGGACCGTACGAGTACGGCTCCACACCGACGGCCTGGCCCTGGATGTAAAACAATCAGAAACCAACACTACAGAGGGCGAGGCGACTCGCCCTCTTTTTTATATTTGCCTCAACAGCGAACAATCTTGGACGAGTTGATGCCGCGCGTGGCGTTCCGTGTGTCGACAACTAATTGCGCCTGGCGCACGATATCGCCGTAGTCATAGCTGGAGTGATCAGTCACGATCAATACGCAGTCGTAATCGCCCAGGTTTTCCAACGGCGCGCACCGGAGCTGCAGGTTATACTTTCGGCCTTTGTCCAGCACGGGAAAGAATGGGTCGTGGTAGCTGACAGCCGCGCTTTGTGCTCGGAGCAGCTCGATGATCGTCAGGGCTGGAGATTCGCGAAGATCGTCAATATCTTTTTTATAGGAGACCCCCAGGACGAGCACGCGCGAACCGTTTACCGGTTTGCTCCTGTTATTCAAGGCGGCCCCCACGGCCTCCACCACGTGATGTGGCATTGCGCTGTTGATCTCACCGGCGAGTTCGATAAATCGCATTTGGAAATCCCACTGCCGCGCCTTCCAGGAAAGGTAGAACGGATCGATTGGTATACAGT
>DASXCL010000080.1:0-11609 GCA_036491195.1 Candidatus Angelobacter sp. | reverse complement strand
ATCGTCGAGCGCGACATCCGCCTCGCCGCTGAAACCAAAGCGCGCTACCACGTCGCTCATCTCTCTACCGCCGCGGCGTTGCGTGCCGTCCGCAAAGCCAAGCACAACCATCTGCACGTGACCTGTGAAATCACACCGCACCATTTCACGCTGCTGGATGAAGACGTGGGTCAGTACGACACCAACTACAAAATGAATCCGCCGCTGCGCTCGCATGAAGATCGTGAAGCTCTGCTCGCCGGCCTGGCCGATGGCGCCGTGGACTGCGTCGCCACCGATCATGCTCCGCACGCCGCGCATGAAAAGAACCAGGAGTTTGATCGCGCGCCCTTCGGCATCACTGGTCTCGAAACCGCGCTGGGCTTGAGCGTATCCGTTCTCCATTACCGCCACAGTATTCCCCTGCGACGGATCGTCGAACTGCTCTCCACCAATCCCGCGCGCGTGATGGGCCTGCAAGGCCGCGGCACACTGGCCGTAGGCGCCCGCGCCGACGTCACCATCTTCGATCCGGCAAAGAAATGGACCTACCACGTCGCCCAGTCGCACTCCAAATCAAAGAATTCGCCGTTTGATGGTAGGCAGATGCAGGGGAAAGTGATGGCTACAGTTGTGGGTGGTTTTCTAAAATTTCGAGCGTAGCTTTGTCTAAAATCCCGAGCGCAACGAGGGATTCCTATCCGCCACATTACCGTTGAATACGCACAGAACAAAACCAAAGTGGCCCGCGAATTCACGCGAATAATCAGGAATGCCAGCGCTTCCCTAAAGAGATTCGCGTTCTCTCGCGTTCATTCGCGGCTAAATCGTCTTTATCTGCGCTCATCTGCGAAATCTGCGGCTGAGGTTTTTCCGATAACATCTAACGAATAATCCCCATCCGCGTCCCCACCTTCTTCAGCACTTCCAGCGCTTTCGTCAACTGGTCCTGCGTGTGCGTGGCGGTCATGATGGTCCGCAGACGTGCTTTGCCTTCCGCCACCGTCGGGAACGCAATGCCGGGCACGAATACCCCTTCATTAAACAACTCGCGGCTGAACTCCATCGTCAAGCGCCCGTCGCCAATGATGACCGGCGTAATCGGCGTCTCGCTGGCCGGCGTAGTACTGCCACCAATATTGAATCCCAGCAGCCCCAGCTCTTTCTTGAAGAACCGGGTATTCGCCCAGAGCTTGTCCATTAGCTCGGGCTCCTTCTCCAGCACATCGAAGGCGGCGATACATGTCGCGGCGACAGACGGCGGATGCGACGTCGAAAACAAAAAGGGCCGCGCCCGATGATAGAGAAAGTCAATCAGGTCTTTCGATCCGCAGACGTACCCGCCCAGCGCGCCAATCGCCTTGGAAAGCGTTCCCACCTGCACGTCAACACGCCCGTGGACTTTGAAGTGGTCAGCTGTGCCCCGCCCGTTGCGGCCCAGCACGCCGGAAGAATGCGCGTCATCGATCATCATGATCGCGCCGTATTTTTCCGCCAGGTCGCACAGCGCCGGCAGCGGGCCAATGTCGCCATCCATGGAGAACACGCCGTCAGTGATGACCAGCTTGTGGCCGGGCTCACCGGCAACTTCCTTCAACAGCTCTTCCGCGTGCGCGGTATCTTTGTGGCGGAAGACTTTGATCTTGGCCTTCGATAGCCGCGCGCCGTCAATAATACTGGCGTGATTCAGTTCATCGGAGATGATGAAATCATCCTTGCCCAGGATGGCAGAAACCGTCCCCGCATTCGCCGCAAAGCCTGACTGAAACACCACGCATGCCTCGGTATTCTTGAAACGCGCAATCTTTTCTTCCAGCTCCATGTGGATCGTCATGGTGCCGCTCACCGTGCGCACCGCGCCCGACCCCACGCCATACTTCTTGATGGCCGCGATGGCCGCTTCGCGCAGCTTGGGATGCGTCGTCAGCCCCAGATAGTTATTCGACGCCAGGTTGATGACGTGCTTGCCGTCGACTGTGCACTCCGGCGCCTGTGCGTCTTCGAGCACGCGCAGCTTGAAGTGCGTACCCTTCTGCTTGAGTTCGTTCATCTGGTCGGCAAGGTAGGAAAGCTGGGGGCGGGTGGCGGTAGTTGGCATTTGTCACTCCTGAAGAAAATCTTTGCCGCTGATCTTCGCAGATGAAAAAAGTCATTCGGCCACGAATCAACTAAAAACGCGAATCAAATTGAAGATGACTCGCATGCCTTCCGCGCATTCGCGGCTTGCGATTCTTAAATTACTCAATTAACCAAATTACCCAATTACCAAATGGTTTTTGATTCGTGTTCATTCGCGAAATTCGCGGCTACTCCTGATCTGCGCTCATCTGCGTAATCTGCGGCTAATTCTTCGGCATTCCGTTCGGATACAGCAAAATTTTGCTCGACTCACCCGTCCTCAGCCGGTCCATGCCTTTGCTGAAATCGGCCATTGGCATGCGGTCGGTGATGACCGGGTCCAGATCGAGTTTTCCGGCTTTGAGCAGCGCATTCATCTGGAACCACGTTTTATACATCAACCGTCCGTTGATGCCCTGCACCAGCGCGCCTTTAAAAATAATATCGTTGGCCAGGTTCAGTTCCATCGGCTTTGATGGAATTCCCAGCAGTGACGCTCTGCCGCCCAGCCGCAAGATCTTGAAGCCCAGCCGAATCGCGTCCGGATGGCCGGACATTTCCAGGATCACGTCCACGCCCGTGCCCCCGGTTGCGCTCATTACCTGCTCATAGACGTTGTCTTTGGCAGGATTGAGCACGTGGTCTGCCTTCATCTTCTCCGCCAGTTTGCGCCGATGGTCATTGATTTCCAGGGCGTATACCTCGCTGGCGCCGCACGCGCGGGCCACCGCAATGCAGAACAACCCAATCGGTCCGCAGCCGATCACCGCCACCGTCTTGGCGGCAATCTCGCCGGCCAGAACCGTGTGAACGGCGTTGCCCAGCGGATCGAGTACGCTGGCATAATCTGCCGGAATGCCAGGATCAATCTTCCAGATATTTGACTCGGGAATTTTCACGAACTCGGCAAACGCTCCGTTGGCGTCCACGCCGATGATCTTCACGTGCTGGCAGATGTGGGCTTCGCCGGTGCGGCACTGGTAGCACTTGCCGCAGGCCACATGCATTTCGGCGGAAACAAAATCGCCTTCCTTCACCGCCGTTACGTTCTTGCCCGTCGCTACTACATGGCCGCAAAATTCATGGCCGGGAATCAACGGCGGCTTGATGCGGTTCTGCGCCCACTGGTCCCAGTTGTATATGTGCAGATCGGTGCCGCACACCGACGCCACCTTCACTTTCACCAGAACATCGTCCGGGCCAATCTGCGGAACTGGCATCTGCCGGATGTCGGCCCCCGGCGCGGCCTCCGGTTTCACTACGGCAAGCATGGTTTCAGGCATTCAATTCCTAAGTATGGCGTGATGACGAGGGCAAACCTTTTATTTTAACAAATCGGAAGGTTGGCCCAAGTCAATCGTTCCCGATGATGGAAGGAATATCCCGCGCGCCATGCAATATGGCAACGATCTGCAAGGGCGTTGCTTTCTCCCGATAAACGACCAGATATGAGCGCACCGGCCAGAACCGAACATCCCTCTGAGTTAGATCATGGCGTGCGTGGCCGCTGCCAGGCCATTCGGCCAATTGCTCGAAGGCTTCGAAGAGCTCATCCACAATTCGATCTGCGGCAGCCTGACTGTCAGCCGCAATAAAATCCCAGATACTCTGCAGATTATCCAGCGCTTCGGGGGAAAGGACAAACTCTGCCATGCGTCTATTTGGTCTTGTTACGACGCAGCCGTGAACGCGCCTGGGCGCCGGGGACTCCCTCACCTCTATCCAATTGGGCCAATCCCCGGTCAATCTTTTGTCCAAACTCCGCTAACCGCTTTTGCCGAAGCTGATCTTGTTCTTCCAAAAGGCGCAATGCCTCTCGGATAACCTCGGATGCTGAGGTATAGCGTCCGCTCTGGACCTTTTGAGAGATAAGCTCTTCAAGTTCTGGCGTCAAAGAAACATTCATAAGATTACCTGTAAAAATAGAATGCTTGGAATAACAGAAAATGTCAATTCTTGTTATTCCTCTATCGCCTTTCTTTAAATCGCGAACTTTGTGTGTATCTGATAATCTAACTAACCAGTTAATTAATGTCTTCTGCCCCTAAATCCGGCAAGTCAGGCTCACGCGGTGAGCCGGAAAAGACCAAAGCCGCAATCCTGAAAGCCGCTCTCGAAGAGTTTGCCTATGAAGGCGCGACCGGAGCGCGCACTGACGAGATTGCCCGCCGCGCCGGCGTCAACAAAGCCCTGATCTATTACTACTTCAAGGACAAGGAAGGCCTTTACGCCGCGGCCCTGGAGCAGGTTTTTTCCGGCCTGCATGAAAGAGCTGCGTCGGTATTGCAGCGCGCCGATCTTCCGCCGCGCGAACGATTGCTGCTCTACGCCCAAACCCACTTTGACTATATCGCAAGTGCGCCCGGCTACCCGCGACTTGTACAGCGCGAGTTCATGCGCAGCGCGGGCCGTGCGCTCTCACCCGCCGCCAGCCGGATCATGGAACGGCACGGCAAGCCTTTGTACAGCCGCCTGGAAAAACTGATCAATGAAGGCATCGAATCCGGCGATTTCCGGAAAGTCGATCCCGTCCAGACCGTAACTTCGATCATCGGCACCATCGTTTTCTATTTCATCAGCATGCCGGCTCAGCAATTCATGCATGCGGGCGATCCTGCCTCTCCGGAACGGATCGCGGCCCGCCGAGCCGCCGTGCTCGATTTTCTTTGTGCCGCAATTTTCACCCCGGCCGCCGCGCAGAAAGCCTGCAAACCATGAGCCAGCGCAACCGCTTCTTCGCTTTTCTCGGCCTGCTGCTGGTCATTGCCGCAGTCTATTACTTTCTCTCATCCGACCATTCGTCCGATCTCGTCCTGATCGGCACCGTCGATGCCAACCAGGTTGTGGTCAGCCCCAAGATGAGTGGACGCATCGAGCGCTTGGCCGTCGATGAAGGCACCGAAGTCAAAATCGGGGACACTGTCGCTGTGCTGGACGCGCAGGAACTCACCGCTGATCGCCAGGCCGCCGAAGCCGTGCTCGCCAGCCTTCGCCACCAGGTTTCGCAAACGCGCGCCACGGAAGAGCAGACCGCCGGAGAAACTTCCAGCGGCGTAGTGAACGCGCAAGCCCGCTTACGGGCTGCCCAGGCCACGCTGCTCCAGGCGCAGGCCGATCTGCAGCGCATCCAGGGCGACACCCGGCGGTCCATTGCCCTGGCGCAACAGGGCATCGTCTCACAGCAGCAGGCGGACCAGGCCGACGCTCAGTTGAAAGCCCAGGAAGCGTTCGTGCGCGCCGCGGAAGACCAGGCGCGTGCCGCGCAGGCCGATCTGGTCACGGCGCAGGCCCACACGCGCCAGACACAGGCTGCGCAGAGCAGTGTTGCTTCCACGCGCGCTCAACAGCTCAATGCCAAGGCCCAACTGGAAGCCGCCGAAGCCCGTCTCGGCTATACAAAAGTCACCGCGCCGGTGAGCGGAATCGTCACCGTTCGTGCCGCTCGCGAGGGTGAAGTCGTCAATCTGGGCCAGCCCATCGCCATCATCACCGATCTAAACGATACCTGGGTCCGCGCCGCCATTCCTGAAACTGAGGCAGTCCACATCGCCCTGGGCGATCCGTTGCGAGTGCGCCTGCCCTCGGGCGACATCGTCTCCGGCAAAGTTATTTTCAAAGCGCCGGAAGCCGATTTCGCCACCCAGCGCGACGTAAACCGCCGCAAGCGCGACATCAAGGCCATCGCACTGAAGCTTTCCGTCGATAACAGTAAAAAGAATCTTGTTCCCGGGATGACGGCGGAAATCCTGGTGCCGCAATCCAAAGTGGAAGGCCGCTAGATGGCGCCTCCGGCGATTCAAGTGGAGAACATCGTGAAGCGCTTTGGGAACTTCACTGCCGTTGACGGTGTCTCTTTCGCCGTGCAGGAAGGCGAGATCTTCGGTCTGCTCGGCCCCAATGGCGCGGGCAAGTCAACCCTGATCCGCATGATGACCACGCTGATCGAAATCACTTCCGGCGCCGCTATCATTGAAGGCGCTGACGTGCGCAGGAATCCAGACACGGCGCGGCGCTCGATGGGCGTGATCCCGCAGGCCATGACGAGTGACGGCGATCTTACCGTGTGGGAAAATCTGAGCATTTACTCCAAGCTTTACGGCATTCCTGCCGCCGATCGAGAAAAGTCGATCGACGAACTGCTGGAACTGGTTGACCTGAATCAATGGCGTGACGCTCCGGCCCGCAATCTTTCCGGCGGCATGCGCCGCCGTCTGGAGATCGCTCGCGGCCTGGTGCATCGTCCCCGGATTTTTTTTCTCGATGAACCCACTACCGGCCTTGATCCCGTTTCCCGCGTCGCTGTCTGGGAAATGATTACCAGCATCAAGCAGAAACGCAACCTCACCGTTTTGATCACCACGCATTACATGGACGAAGCCGACCGTCTTTGCGACCGGATCGCCATCGTCGACCACGGCAAGCTGGTGGCGCTGGACACGCCACGTAATCTAAAGAACAGCATTCCCGGCTCCAGCGTGATTGAAGCGCAGTTTCTGCAACCGCCCGCGGGCTGGCAACAGACTCTTGAAAGCCTGCCCGATGTAAAATCCGTGCAGCCTGAGGGTGCGGAAATGTATCGCATCCTCACTGAAGACGGATCACGCACCACCACCGCTCTTGTGGAGACCGCCGTCCACGCCAGCGTTGTCGTGAAGACCCTGACGGTGCAAAGCACGACGCTCGATGACGTTTTTGTTCATTACACGGGCAGGCAGCTGCGCGACCAGATCGTGGATTCGCCGCTTTACCAGTCTCCCGTCGCCTGGGGCAAGTAAACATGCGCACCTTTTTCAAGAGCGGACGCATGATGGCCATCGTGGAGCGCGACCTGCGCAAATTCTTCCGCTCGCCTGCCCTGATGGTCGCCGCCATGGTCTTTCCTCTTGTCCAGCTCATCGTCCTGGGCAACGCCTTCGGCGGCAAAATCAAAGACGCCAAGATGGGAATTGTTTCGCATGACACCGGCCCCCAGGCCGTCCGCGTAATTGAGGCGCTGCGCGCGGTGCAGAGCACTGCCCGCACCTTCCAGCCCATCGTTTATACCGATGAAAAGGTCATGGTGGCGGCCGTGCGCCGCGGCGACCTGAATGCCGGCCTGGTGATCCCCCCACAGTTCTCGCGCGACGTGTATGTGCATGCGCGGCCTCATATCGGCCTGGTGCTCGATAATACTGACAATTTCATGACCTCCACCTTTGAAGACCAGATGAGCCAGCTGGTGGACGCGCTGAACCAGCCGGACGTGCAGCCGCGCGTAGTGCAGCAGACCGCGTTGCAGGTGGTAGAACTTTATCCTTACATCGAATATATGAAGTACCTTCTGCCCGGCTCCATTACGCTGGCCATGTTTGTGAGCGTGATGATCGGCGGAGGCATCGTATATATCGATGACAAGGCCCGCGGCGTGCATGAAGGCTATCTGGTCACGCCCATCACCAAACTCGAACTGGTCGCGGGTTTAAATGTTGCCGGCGCTTTCAAGGCCATGGGGGCCGGCGTGGTGCTCACGATTCTCGGATCGCTGATCGCCGGCGTAGGTTCTACTTTTCAGCCCGCAAACTTTCTCTGGTTGCTTCTTCTTATCGGCGCCACGTCGTTCGCGTTCATTTCCATGATGTTTGTCATGATGGTCCGGGTCAACGATCCTCTGATCCCGCGCGCCGTCTTCGGCATTCTCAATACGCTCCTGTACTTTCCCAGCGGCGCCATTTATCCGATCCAGGCGTTTCCCAAGTGGCTGCAATGGATCGCATGGATTGATCCTTTTACGTATTCCGTCCGCGGCTTCAAGGCCATTTTGCTCAAAGGCGTAGGACTGGCTGCAATCTGGCCTGACCTGCTGTATCTTGGTGGGTTCGCCGTTGTGGCTTTCGCGCTCTCAACCTTGCTGTTCAAACGAACTCTCTAGAGGAAACCCGCATGGCATTGATGGATGCAAAAGAGTACGATCCGCGACCGGCCCAGAAGCGCCGGCGCATCATTGCGACCGCCGTGGTGGTAGTGCTCGCCCTTGCGGTCTACTTGTATTTCACCCGCTATGATTCCGAAAAGAAAGTGATCAACAATTTCTTTCAGGCCATTGAGCAAAAGAATTTTGATAAGGCCTACGGAATTTATGAAGGCGATCCTGACTGGAAACAGCATCCCGAAAAATATTCCGCCTATACCATCAATCAGTTCACGCTCGACTGGGGCCCTTCCGGCGAATACGGCGCCATCACCAGCCATCGCGTGGATTGCGCCCTGGAACCTCCGAAGAAAGAATTCGCTTCACCCAGCGGCGTGGTTATTGTGGTGACCATCAATAACCGCGCAGAGCCAAGATCAATGTGGGTTGAAAAGAAATCCAAGACGATCACAGATTCGCCGGTGAAGGTTTTATGCAATGGGGGACAACAGTAGGACTACTCTTTCGCCGCCGCCGCGAACAGGTTGCTCACCTTTTGAACCGACGTTTCGTCTTCGGCATTCAGACAGGTTTGGGAGCGGTCAATCTGGCGCATCAGTCCAGTAAGCACTTTCCCCGGTCCCACCTCCACGAAGGTCTGCACGCCCAGCCCAATCAGGTTCTGCATTGATTTGGCCCATTGCACCGCACCCGTGACCTGGCGCACCAGCGCCTGGCGGCAACCTTCGCCCGTGGTCTTCGGCGTAGCGTCAATATTGGCGACCACTGGCAACTCAGGATTGTTGAAGTGCAGCGCGTGCAGGTCAGCTTCCAGGCGGTCCTGCGCGGGCTGCATCAGCGCGCAATGGAACGGAGCGCTTACCACCAACATTACGGTTCGTTTCGCACCGCGCTGCTTGGCTAGGTCGGCGGCCCGTTCAACGGCCTTTTGATGGCCGGAGATCACGATCTGGTCGGGTGAGTTGATGTTCGCCGGAGCAACAACCTCGCCCTGAGCTGCGTCGGCGCAAACTTGTTCCAACTGGTCCAGGGCCATTCCCAGGATTGCAGCCATTCCGCCTTCACCGGCCGGCACGGCTTCCTGCATATAACGGCCGCGACCCCGCACCATGCGTACGGCTTCGGCAAACGGTAGCGTTCCTGCTGCTACGTGCGCGGAGTATTCGCCCAGGCTGTGTCCAGCGGCGAATTGCGGCACGATGCCTTTCTCCTGCAGCACGCGCGCGACGGCCGTGCTCATCGTAAGAATCGCGGGCTGAGTATTTTCCGTCAGCTTGAGCTGCTCGTCCGGGCCTTCAAAACAAAGTTGTGAGATGGAGAAGCCCAGAGCGTCGTCGGCTTCCTGAAAGGTGTGTCGCGCCACAGGATAGAGCGCCGCCAGCTCTTTCCCCATGCCTGCTGCCTGTGATCCCTGTCCGGGAAAAAGAAAAGCAACCGGGCCATGGCTCATGCGGATTCTTCCGCCTTGCCGCCGGCGCCAAGCTCTTTCTCAATGTGCTTATTGATGCCAGATTCGTAATACTCCTTGGCCACACGGATGGCGTTCTTCATTGCATTCGCGTTAGAGCGCCCATGGCCAACAATCGCGACGCCCTTCAGCCCCAGCAGCGGCGCTCCGCCGTATTCGGCGTAATCAAGTTTGCGTCCGAAGTTGGTAAAGGCTTTCCGCGCCAGCAATGCTCCCACCTGCGAGGTGATGGTCGAAGTGAGGGATTCTTTCAGCAGAAAGCGAACTGCTTCCACCAGTCCCTCGGAAATTTTCAGCGCCACGTTGCCGACAAAACCGTCGCACACGATGACGTCGACCTTGCCGTTATAGACATCTCGCCCTTCAACATTCCCCAAAAAATTAAGCGGCAGTTCCTTGATCAGTGTATGGGCCTTGCGCGTAAGGTCGTTGCCCTTGCCTTCTTCTTCGCCGATTGAGAGGATGCCCACCGTCGGCTTGGCATTCTTAAAAATGGCGCGATAGTACATTGCGCCCATCAGGGCAAATTGCGCCAGATTGTGGGGCTTGGAATCCACGTTGGCGCCAACGTCAAGCAGGATGGAAGGCTTGAGTTTTCCTGCCGAGGTTGGAAATACGCTGGCCAGCGCCGGCCGGTCAACACCGGGCAGCGCGCCGAGCACCATTTTGGCAGCGGCCATGGCCGCGCCGGTGTTGCCCGCCGTTACAAAGCCGACAGCCTTCTTTTCTTTCACCAGACGCAGGCCGACATGCATGCTGGAGTCGCGCTTGGTGCGCACCGCCTGCACGGCCTTTTCTTCCATCTCAATGACCTGGGTGGCGTTCACCACATCAATCGGAAGATTGCGCGCTGAAGGATGGCCGGCAAGCTCCTGCCGCAACAATTGTTCCGGGCCTACCAGTAGAACGCGAACACCATAATGACGCGCGGCCAGCAGGGCCCCTTCGATTTCAGGCCTCGGATGCCGGTCGGAACCCATTGCGTCGACAGCGATAACCGTTTCCACTGGCGTCTGCACTTAGGCGTTTTCTTTTACCTGGACCACTTCCCGGCCTTTGTAGTAGCCGCATTTTGCGCAGACGCGATGCGGCATCTTTTTTTCATGGCAGTTCGGACATTCTGAAGCGGAATGGGCAGTGAGGAAGTCATGTGCGCGCCGGCTCGAGGTCCTTGCTTTTGAGTGCCGCCGTTTTGGATTTGGCATTTGGTTCCCTTTCTCCTGGCGCCGGCACAAATCCGGACGCTTAATTTCCCTTTATCTTTCTAACTTCTTGCGAATATCTTCCAGCGCCGACCAGCGCGGATCGGGCATTGCAGCCACGCAATCGCAGCTTTCCACATTCAGGTTCTTGCCGCACTGCGGACAGAGCCCCTTGCAATTGGCTCGGCAAAGCTGCTTTACCGGCAGGGCCAGCAGAATCTGCTCTTTCAAAACATCTTCCAGCAGCAAGCCCTCGCCCTGATAATACCCAATTTCTGTATCAGCTTCGCTGATCGCGACTTCGTCTCTCGTCGCATCCACGCCCAGCGGCCGGTATAGCAGATCAAACTTTTCCCCCAGCGTATTGTGCACCGGATCAAGACAGCGCGCGCATCGTACCTCGACCTCTGTCGAGAAGCTGCCGACCAGTCTAATGTCTTCTACCACTTCCCGCGCGCCCCGGTTCTCCCGGATCAGTTCTGCACGACCTTTCGCTTTCACCGGCGCGGTTTGCACCTGATCTTCCAGCAATTCAATTGCGCCGGGCGCAAAAGACTCGTCAAATTCCAGATTTCGGAGCTCTAGATCCTTTATTCTTATAAACATAAGGGGCGCTCCGGAATATCAGTGCTCTAATTTATCGGGGGAACGCTGGGACAATCGCTGATCACTGCTGGCAATCGCTGACAATACCTAAGGATAAAGGCGTTACAGAGAGAGTGTCAAGGAAGCTCATGTGGCACCGCCGCCCTCGGCGGTGTTCCCGATTTCCTGATCACCAGATCACCCGATCTTGAACTGCACCCCTTTCGTGAGACACGGAAATAAGGGGGTAGTTGCCGTTCAATTGAGGAACCATTGCGCAGCAGGGTTGTTGTGGTCCACTCTAGGGGAAGCTGAGCGGAGGATAGGGCTCTGCGGGGACGCAACCCGA
>DASXCL010000079.1:0-22786 GCA_036491195.1 Candidatus Angelobacter sp. | reverse complement strand
CCTGCAAGAACTCTGGATTCCAGCGTTCCTCCTGCAAGAATGCAGGAGTAGGTGATATGAAAGTCCGTTTCACGATGGCCACGATGGTGGCTTTGTGCTTGCTCTATGTCCTCATTGTTCTGAATCCCCAGAACGCTTCCGCCGGCCAGCCGCAAGGCAACAGCCAGCTGCAAATTACCGGCAAAGACGGCAAGGTGACCGGCTTTGTGCCGCTGAAGCATACCGGCATCAAGACCGAGATCAGCGGCTTTGTCGCGCGCATTGAGGTCACGCAGGAATTTGAGAATGTCCTGCCGGACGCCGTGGAGGCGGTCTATGTCTTCCCCCTGCCGCATGACAGCGCCGTGGATGGCATGACCATGATGGTGGGCGACCGCGAGATCCGCGCCGTAATCAAGGAGCGCGACGAAGCCCGCAAAATTTATGAGCAGGCACGGAGCAGCGGCCACACTGCCGCGCTGCTTGATCAGGAACGGCCCAATATTTTCACCCAATCGGTCGCCAACATTCCGGCCGGCGGCAAGGTGCAGATCAAGCTCTCAGTGATCGAGTTGCTCAAGTACGAAGCTGGAGTGTATGAGTTTGCGTTTCCGCTGGTGGTGGGTCCACGTTACATTCCGGGCAATCCTTGGGCCGCGGGCGACCACGGAACCATGCCGGATACTGACCAGGTGCCGGACGCCTCGCACATTAGTCCGCCGGTGGCCGGCGTGCATACGAATGATGCGACAGCCGGACACGATGTATCGATGGAGGTAAATCTGGCGGCGGGCGTTCCCGTGGGCGATGTCGAATCGACGTCGCACAAGATCTTTGCCGACCGCACCGGCGCCGATTCTTATCACGTGACGCTGGCCGATCAGGCCGTGCCGCCCAACAAAGATTTTATTCTCAAATACAAAGTTGCAGGCACGGGAATCAATGACGCCATCCTGACCCACGCCGACAAGTCCGGCGGATACTTCACGCTGATTCTCCAGCCGCCCGACCGGCCACAGGAAAAGATCCTGGTGCCGCGGCAGCTGATCTTTGTGCTCGATACATCGGGCTCCATGTGGGGCTTCCCGCTGGAGATGGCCAAGAAGACCATCCAGCATGCGCTGGACAATCTGCGCAAGGACGAGACATTCAACCTCATCACTTTTTCCGGCGATACCAGAATTCTCTTTCCTGAGCCGGCGCCGGCCACGGCAGAAAACGTCGCCAAGGCGAAGCAGGTGCTGGCCGGGGCCTATGGCAGCGGCGGAACAGAGATGATGAAGGCCATCCGCACAGCTCTGGGCGACGACGCAGGGGCGGACAAGCCAATGGAAGCCGACCCGATTCGCGTGGTCTGTTTCATGACAGACGGTTACGTGGGCAACGACGCCGATATCATCGCCGAAATCAAAAAGCATTCCGATGCGCGCGTATTCTCTTTCGGAATTGGCATGGCCGTGAACCGTTTTCTGCTTACCAAGATGGCCGAAGAAGGCCACGGCGACGTGGAGTTTGTGACTTCCCCGGGCGAAGCACAGGCCGCAGCCGATCGTTTCTACGAGCGCGTGCACTCGCCGGTACTGACCAACATCACCATCGACTGGGACGGCATGCCCGTGACCGACGTTTATCCCAAAAACATTCGCGATCTTTTTTCCGCCAAGCCAGTGATCGTTACCGGCAGATACACGGGGAATCCCAAGGGCCAGATCACCATCAAGGGATACCAGGGTTCCGGCGATTACAGCAACACCATCCCGGTGGATTTTTCGTCTGCCGGAGCCAGCAACGCCGCACTGGAGAAAATCTGGGCACGGCACAAGGTGGACGACCTGATGTCGCAGGACTGGAACGGTATCCAATCCGGCAATTCCAAGTACAAGGCTGAAATAATCCAGGTCGGGCTGGAGCACAGCCTGGCCACACAGTTCACATCGTTCGTCGCGGTGGAAGAACGCACCGTTGTCTCCGACGGCAAACCGGTGAAGGTTGAAGTCCCGGTAGAGTTGCCGGAAGGCGTTTCACCGCTGGTAGTGCCGGGTGGCCAGCTTGGTGAACAACAATACGCAGCGAAATCGTCACAGGGCTACGTTGGCGGCGTTGGCGGAGGAACCTATGCATATCTTATTGGGCAGCCATCGGCGCCACCACCTCCACCGTCGCCAGGCTCCACCAGCGAAACCGTGGAAGTCACAGCGAACGCTCCGCTGATCGATACATCGTCCTCGCAGGTTACTCATACATTTGAGGGAAAAGATCTGCACCCTGAAGCACCGGCAGGCAATGGGCCGGGAATCTTTACCGGTGTGAAAGACCGGTATGAGGCAAAGCAGAAAGCCGAATGGGACAGCAACCTGAAACTTGTCCAGCCCAAGTTCAGCGCGGACCTGATTTCGTACTATCAGTGCGCGAGCATCGGCTCCACGCCGGATGGAAAGACCTGCGATCCTCCATCGTCCAAGGTGGTCAAGGTGAAACTCGAACTGACGCAGGGAGGATCCGCAGTCGCAAAAAAACTCGCGCTCGCCGGATTCAAAGTGGAAGCCGGAAAGGGCACGATGGAGTTGACCGGCAGCATTCTTACTTCTCGCCTGAAACAGCTGGCGCAGATTGCGGAGGTGAAATCAGTATCGCTGATCAAGTGAAGGAACAACTCGCGTAGTAAAAGCACGCAAAAAGGGGATGCCACGCGGCATCTCCTTTTGTTTTATAAATTGTTATCGCGTTCGAGCTTTACTCGCGCACCTCGATTGCCTGCTTGAGCTTGAAGGTCAGCGGCTGTTCCGCGGGCAGCACGATGTCTTTGTTGCCGGTAAACGCAGCTCCGGCCGTTCCGGCGCCGCCTCCGGCCAATGCACCGATAGCTGCTCCTTTGCCACCGCCAGCCAGCGCGCCAATCAGCGCTCCAGCCCCAGCGCCACCGCCGATGAAGCCAGCCGACCGTTTTCCTTTCCCGGCGACCGAGCGCGCCACCATGCCGGTATCAACGGAAGTCTCCCTGCCGTTGATAGTGACTGAGCTGAGCTGGACCTCCAGCAATGCTCCGCCCTTGAAGTGTCCCATGCTCTTGGCGTCGACCACAGTGCCGCGAGCCGCAGCGCCTCTTTCAATCACGGTCTTTCCATCCACCACCACGGGCTCGGCAATGGTGGCGGAGAATCCCTGCCCGGCGCTGCTGTCTTTGGAACTCAGCGTCTCGCCCAGGCGGACCGTGACCTGCGTGCCGGCGGGAATCGTAATTGTCTGCAGTGCAGGCTTGCTGGCGGCAGACTTGCTTGTTCCGGCCTTTCCGGCATTATCATTGCTATTGGCCGGGTTGCCGCCGTTTGCAGCGTTGGGATTTTCCGTGGATGACGCCGGAGTGCCGGGATTCCTGGAACATCCCAGGATGAAACATAGCGCGAGTAGCCCCGCAACATTCAACATACGTATAGCTTTCACTAGACCCCCTTCATCGACACTGCGTGTCGGGAAAATTATGGCCGCTTGGACGAAAAAACTATTTTTCTTCACCCGCGACCGCTTTTGAGTTTTCCTGCGGAGCCATGTCCGGCTGTTTCTCCGCAGCATGACCTTGTCCGGCCAGCATTTTCTCCAGATAGGTCTTTGAATTGAGCAATGGACGTGCCAGGCTGGCATTGTACGTCGTCCATTCGGCGCCCGGCTCGCGCAGAAAATGCGCGCGCATGCTTTCCATTTTCGAATCCAGGTCGTCCAGGTAGTGCAGCATCAGCGCTTCAGGAAACATGGGCATCTTGGGACTGCCAAACTCATACTTGCCGTGGTGGCTGATGATGAGGTGTTCAATCAGCGTCTTGTATTCGTCTGGAAAGCCCGGAACCTGCGCAATTTTTTCTTGCAGCATTTCCAGTTCGATGATCATGTGTCCCAGAAGCTGCCCACGGGTGGTGTAGGTGAAGGAGCGTGCGAAAGTCAGCTCATGGATCTTGCCGATGTCATGGAGAAACGCGCCGGTCAAAAGCAGGTCGCGGTTGATCGTCTCCGGATAGTTGCGGCAGGCCAGATCGCATAGCGTGAACAGCGATACAACGTGGTCCAGCAGTCCGCCGATGAAAGCGTGGTGCAGAGTTTTGGCAGCGGGCGCACTTTTATAAGCCCGCTCGATTTCCGGGTCGGCCATGAATGCGCGCACCAGCGCCTGCAAGTGAGGATCGCGGAAGGTGTCCACGAAGTCACGAACGGTTTGCCAGAGCTGGCCAATGTCTTTTGTGGTGCAGGGAAGATAGTCGTCAAAGTCGACCTCAGACTCCTGCATGGAGCGTACCTTGTGCAAAGTAAGCTGGAAGCGGCCGTTGAATTTGTTGAGCAGCCCGCGCACCTTGACGAAATCATCCTGCTCAAAACAATTGATATGTTCAGGCACGTTGTCCCACATCTTTGCATCCAGGTGGCCCGTACGGTCCGCCAGGGTGAGCGCCAGATACAGTTCCCCGCTCTTTTTTGGCTTGGCCTGCTTGGAGACCACAACGAACGAGGTGGTGACTACCTGGTTTTCAAAACGAACGCAGTCAGAAATGTAAAACTCTTTCATGGTTAATAGTGAGTGTACTGCAATTTTCCCATGGCGGTGAACGAAACTCAGTAAGCGCGGGGTTCGACTTTCCAGCGGTCAAAGATTTTTGCGGACAGGAAAATTTCAAAAAGGCCCGGGTCGAGCTCGCCGTCATCGACAGACAATTCCAGGATTTCCAGGGCGCGCTCAATGGAGACAGCTTTTTTGTAGGGACGGTCGGCGGCGGCAAGCGCATCAAAGATATCTGAGATCGTCATCATCCGGGTCTGTACGGGAATTTCCGGGGCCGCCAGCTTGTATGGATAACCGGTGCCGTTCAATTTTTCATGGTGGCCGCGGGCGATTTCCGGAACGTTGCGCAGTTCGTTGGTCCAGGGAATCTGCTGCAGGAAGCTTACTGTGTGCAGCACGTGGGATTCAATCTGGAGGCGCTCCTCTTCGTCGAGCGAGCCTTTTCGGATGGAAAGCATCTGAACTTCTGCCAGGGTCAGCATTGGACGCTTTTTCCCATCCAGGTCTTCATAACGAAGATTTGCGATGTCGAGCAGCCGGTCAAAATTTCCTTCCGGCAGAACGGTGGGTTCGTTCGCCCATACGATGGCCTCAGCGTACTCGTCCATTTCGCGCAATTGTTCGACCAGCCGGGAATCAAATTCGCCTTGCGCAGCCAGGAACTTCTCCTTGCCGTGCTTCAACAGGTAATCCATCCTGGATTTCAGGCTCTCATTTTCCAGCGTTCGCCGGACGAGTCCAAAGCGTTGCTTGATCACCTCAAGCTGGTAGGGATAGAGCTTCTTGGCTTTGACCAGCACTTCCTCGCGCACGCCGACCTTGCCGAAATCGTGCAGCAGGCTGGCATAACGTATCTCACGTATCTGGTCGCGGGAAAAGCGGACGGCCGAGTAAGGGCCGCTATCGGCACGGTCCACGGCTTCTGCCAGGGCCACAGTGAGATTGGCCACGCGGAAAGAGTGTCCGGAGGTTGCGGGATCGCGCGTTTCAATGGCGGTTACGGAAGCCCGCACAAAGCCTTCGAACAGGCGTTGGATAGAGTCATATAGCTGGCTGTTTTCCAGGGCAACGGCGGCCTGCCCGGCCAGCGACTGCACAATTTCCTGCTGCCGTGGCGTGTAAGGCAGCACATACTGGTCTACAGCATCATGGGAATCAAGGCGGACGGAGAAGTCACGCTTGGCATTGATCAGTTGCAGCACCGCGATGATCTTTTCCTTCTGGTTGCGAATGGGCACAGCCAGAATTGACTTGGTGCGATAGCCGGAATCCTCGTCAAATTTGCGGTTGATGGAATACGGAAGGTCCGGCGGAAGATGGTATGCGTCTTCAATATTGACGATTTCTCCCGTCAGCGCGACATAGCCGGCGATGGAATGCTCATTTATGTCGATGGCAACTTCGCGGAACGGAACGGCAAATGTGTGGTTCTGCGCCAGCTTGAAGCGCAGGCGCTCACGCGGCTTCTGCTGTTGTACCGGCGCTCCCGGCTGTCCCGTGGGAAACAGGAGTGACTGGCGCTCTTCGCCTTCGTCTGCGCTTTCTACCAGATACACCGATCCGGCGTCACTGCTGGTGAATTCCCGCGATTTAGTCAGGATCAATTCCAGGAGCTTGCCCGGATCATGCTCCGCGGAAAGAGCCATGCCGATCTGGTTCAGCTCGTGGATTTCCTGGCTTGCGCCGGCCAAGCGCTGGTTAACTTCATGCCGGGTGTGAACAAGATGAATGTGGTCGAGCGCGTTATCGGCCATGCGTTCAATCAGCGAATCTGGAACGTCATAGGGCAAATACGCATATACCGCGCCATCGTTACGCGGGTCCTTGAAGCGCGAGTTGGTCAGCGCCAGAACGCGGGTGTTAGGCACGCGGAGCTGGTTGTAGTGCCGCTCTACCAGATCTTCCTTGGAAACCAGGACGACCCGTTCCGCGTCAGCATGCTCGGCCGTCAGCTCTTCAAAATGCATGCGGCGAAAGCGCTGCACGCCGTTGAAGTACTTTGCAGCGACCACGTCTTCAGAAAAATACGCGACGATAGGCAAGGCCCGCATGCCAGGCGTTTCGCGTCGCTTTGGAAAAACTGCGGAACTCATTTGGTGACAGGGCTCGTGGCGCAGCCCAAAATATCAGTAATCAGTGAATTGTGGAGAGATATTACCAAATAGTAACAATTTGCGACAGATTGGCGACTGCGGTACGCAAGACCAACGGCCTTTGGTGCTGCCGCGGTTCGGTTTCAGAAGAAAAATCCAGTCAAGTCTTTCATTGCCATCAAGATTCTTTAAACTTCGCCGATGTAGTCAATAAGAGAGATTGAAATGCTCAGCGGACCTCTCCGCCTTAAAGAGACCAAGTGATCGGGAACCAATACTCGGGCAACGTTTGTGACGCCCCGTTATGTCGCAAGTGCCACGAGTTCATCTACCACAGAACTGAAGACGACATTCTGGAAACATTTGGCACATTCGTGCGGCTGCGCTGTACGGCGGCTGGGTGTGGCCATGCTGACTGGTACCGGGAAATGGTGATCGTCCAAGCCTCCGGGGCTGCGCCGCCGCAAGCTCAAGGCCAGGGTGAAGTCTGGATCCATGACGTAATGCTCGGGCTCAGCTTTAGGGCTGAAGAGGGCTTGACTCAAGGTGCCGAAATCCAGAGTGACCGGCGGCACTTGATGCAAGAACCCTAAGTCATCCTTTGCCCAGGGCTTTCTTGAGCTGGGCAATAATTTCTTTGACGGAAGGCGCAAGGCTGCCCTCGGGATCGAGGCGCAGGCATTCTTCAAATTCCGCCAGGGCGGCTTCGGGATCTTCACGCTGGATATAAATGTTGCCCATCAGGGCATGCGGGCCGGCGTAATCCTTGTTGAGTTCAATGGCCTGGCGGACGTGCGGCTCGGCGGCCTGCCACTTGCCCAGGCCCCATAAACTGCGGCCCAGTTCGTAATGCGCTTCGGCGGAGTCAGGACGGATCTCCAGGCTGTGCTGGAGGGCCTTTTGCGCTTCGGCATAATTCTTCTGCTCATTAAGCGCGGACCCGGCGCCCAGATAGGCCTTGGCGTTTCCCGGCTCTACCTTGGCTGCCTCTTCAAAGGCCCACTGCGCGTCACTCCATTGCTGGAGCTGCATTTGTGCCAGCCCGAGCAGGAGGTAAGCCTGTCCGTACCAGGGATCGAGCTTGGTGGCGCGCCTGAATTCTTCGACGCTGGCGCGGGCGTCATGCTTCTTGAAGAGAAGATCCTGGCCCTTGGCCATGGCATCGTCGACTTCCGGGATGGAGCGCCGTTTGTGGCTTTCAGACGGAGTAGGGGTGGGCTGGGCAGCCTGGACGAACTGGGCGGTGTGCGGGGCCTGGCTGGAGCTCTGCTGGGCATGCAACAGGGACAGGGAGAGCAACAGAACGAGAATGAAAACCGATGAACGTATGTGCTGCATTCTTAGAGATTGTATGTCCTTCCAAGGTTGAGTTTCCATCGCGGGAGGTTTCCTTGCATAGAACGAAAAAGCCGCTGTGTTCTTGCGAACACAGCGGCGGAAAGCAACGACAATCGGTTTGAAACTAGAAGCTAAGTTTCAAACCAAATTCGATCACGCGCGGAGCACCCAGGTCGAATACGCCCGAACCAGGCAGGACGCGGTTGGAGTTGTGTTGCACGGACGTAGTGGTGTTCACCGTGCCGGTGGTAGAGGTGTCGCCTGCCAGGGCGAGCACGCCACTCAGCGTGTTACCCGGCAGGTCAAAGTTCGAGTTATTGAAGGCGTTGAACACCGAGACGCTGGGCTCGACCGTGAAGTTCTCGCCGATCTTTCTGGGATAGCTGAACTTCAAGTCAAAGGTTTTGAGCCAGCCCATGCTTACTTGTCCCGGAGGCGGATCGGCCAGGGTCGGCAAAACGCCACCGAGCGCCTGGAGATCAGCCAGGGTCAATACGCCGTTGTCGATGAGCGTCTGGCCGGCGGGCGTCGGGTTCCCGGCTTGCGTGGCGTTATAGTTGCTGATGAATGAGGCGAGATCGCCGGCTTTGATGCTACGACCATAAGCGCCGATCTTGGTTCCCGGCACGAGGTCGCCGACGGGATAGGCGGCGCTGCCATCGCCTGAACCATCACCAGTAACATCGCTGATGAAAATGCCTCCGGGGCCGGCCCCAGGCAACGTCAGGCTCAAAGGCAGCGGGCTGTAAATGTGGCCTACAGCGCCGAAGCGGAAAGACCCCGGCAGGTCAAACGTGCCGCCGAAAGAGAACTGGTGAGTACGATCGAGTCCGTTGGGACCAAGCGAACTGGTGGGGTGATTGTTGTCAATCGCGGTGTTGATGAAATCGGAGTCGAGCGCCGATCCGTCATACCGCGAAAGAGAATAGGATACAACCCAGTTCAGTGCTCTGACGCCGGCAAACGGGTTGCGCACGTTCGCCCGCAGCGAGGTTTCAAATGCGTTGAACGTTGACCTGCCGCCCGAGAATAGCATCTGGTTCACGCCGAGATTCGGGTTTTGGCCCGGAAATGCCGCTGTTGGGCATGGTGCACCACCGCAAGTGTTGTTGCCGGAATCCAGGCCGAAACTGGAGAAATCGGCCAGCGTAATCGGTCGCGGTGTATAGCCCGGGTTGGGCGCTGCATTAGGATTATTAGGACAAACGACCACTGCGGCAGCAACGGAAGGCTGACCGCAGGCAGCCAGGGTTGCGTTAAACGCCGCAACCGCATTCGCTTTGTTAAAGAACCTCACGTCCCCAACGTGATTTACGTCAACCGCCAGCAAGGTGTGAGTACCGACATTGCGAATGTAATCGGCATTCCAGACCACGCCCTTGCCCAGCTGGCGCTCAAATCCGACGTTCATCTGGACCGAGCGGGGCGTCTGGTAATTGGGGGCGAAGAGATTGATGCCATTGACGTTGCCGCTAGCAAACAGCGTGTTCCCGATGAATGCGCCGTTGGTTGCGGGCCCTGTGGCCAGCACGGCCGTCTGGTAAAGCTGCTGCAACTGGCCAAGCTGTGTCGCCACTGAACCCATCGGCTGTCCGCATATGGCAGTCACACTTGGATCAAGATTCGCTGGTATCGCCCCACCACCAGGAAGAGTAAAGCCGGTGGAAGCGCCGTTCTGGCACGGAACCGCTTCGTTTAAGAACAGCCCTTGCGCCAGACGTCCGGGACGGTTGAACAGGTTGTTGTTGAAGATCGAGTTTTCATAGTAGAGGCCAGCGCCGGCGCGGATAACGGTTTTGCCGCTACCGGTCGGGTCCCATGCGATTCCTGCGGTCGGTCCAAAGTTATGGCCGGGAGTGCGAACCCGGTTGCCCAAGCCCTGGCCGAACAGGTCGAGAATATTTCCATTGCATGGAGTACCGCCTGCTGCCAGATTTGCTGCGAGACCCGGATCAAGCTGGGAGCAGGGGATCGGGGCAATGTCGCTGTCGGTACGGCCAGTGTCATGCACAAACCGTACGCCATAGTTGACGGTCAGGTTTGGGCGCATTTTCCAGGCATCACCCACATAAAACTGGATGCGGTTGTCTGGTCCCAGGCCGCCGCCGGGCAGACCGAACGCCGGTTTCTCTGAGGAGAAGCCCTGCCCGTTGCCCATAACAACCAACTCGACAGGATAGTTCAAAGGATTGGCTGCTCCTCCAGCAAATGGAGCATTGGCGGGATTGAAGTTTGTCACGTCCGAATTGACAACGGGCGAAATGGCAAAGAACTTGGCAAAGCCGCCACCCTGAATGTGATTGTAGCCAAAACCGTAGCGGAGAATGTGAGTGCCCATGGTTTTGCTGCCGTCATACTTTGCCTGCGTATTTTCCTGAAAAGTCTTCTGAGGGGCCAGGAGGTTTGCGCCAGAGCAAAAAGCGTCGGCTCCGCCGGTCAGACAGTTGGGATCCGGGCCAATGGTAATGCTGATCGCAGGCGCAGGGTTGAAGATTCCGCCGTTACTTGTGGCGTCAATGATGCCGTTGCGGAATTTGGTAAAGCCGAAGCGCAGGGCGTGTGTAAAGGACCCGGTCTGGAAATCCAATCCAGCTGCATGCACCGGAGTGTTATTGGCATTGGTAAAAGGCTGAAAGCTATTGGGAATAAATCCCTTGGTACTATGGTTTTGTTCGTACGAGAAACGATAAAAGGCCTTCACATTGTCCGATATCTTCCAATCGAGCTTGGCCACGCCATTGGTATCGCGGAAAGGAGAATTGAATCCGCCCACGATTGACGCAAACGGGCCGCCACTGGCAACCGTTTCATTCAGGTCCTGCTTGAGCCGCTCAGCATCGACGAAGAAAAACACCTTGTCCTTGATAATCGGACCGCCGAGGTTGCCGCCAAAATTATTGCGCTGGAATGGGACATCAACGTTTGCGATATCGGCGCCCAGCGTATGGTCGCGAAACAGATAAAAACCTTCGCCGTGCCACTTGTTCGAACCTGACCGAGTAACCACGTTCACGGCCCCCGAGGATGTCAGCTCAGTGGACATGTCCAGCGATGACTGGCTGACCTGGAACTCGGAGATTGCGCTGGCGGGAAGATTTTGCGTGGTAGTGCCGACGGTCTCATCGGAAATATCGATTCCGTCCACTTCGATGCGAGCGGTGCGGCCGAAGCGCCCGCCGAACGAGATGGAAGAAAAACCATTCTTGGTGGGATCAAAGTTACCGCCATCCTGGATTTGCACGCCCGGTTCAAGCTGAGCGAGATCAAGGAAGTTCCGTCCGTTGATGGGCAAATTCTCAATCTGCTGGGTGCTGAGTACGCCCTGAACGGTCGCCTGTTCGGTATTGACCGCGACGGCGGATCCGGTAACTTCCACAACTTCTGTCGATTGGCCCAGTGTCAGCCTGGCGCTTCCGGAGGCGATGTTGCCTACCTGCACCGGAACATTGATCACCTGGGTCTGAAATCCCTTGGCTTCGATACGTACTGTGTATAGCCCGGGGATCAGCGCGCCTGACGCATAGGTGCCGGATCCTGAGCTGGTTAACTTGCTGGCTTGCCCGGTCGCTTGGTTTGTGATGGTAACGGACGCATTGGGAACAACGGCGCCGTTCGGATCAGTTACAGTACCTTGAATGCTGCCGGTGGCGATTGTCGATTGTGCGCCCGCGGGCAGCAGGCTGAAGGTGGTAAAGCAAATACATAGGATAAAAGCAAACCAGAACCTCGGACTTCTCATTTTTTCTCCTGTCAGTTAGAGCCCGGTCAATGGGGCCGGGGATAATCAATGGGGCCGGGAGTACAGCGAACCATCAAACTGGATGAAGGTCGTGCGCATAACATATACGTATTTTGCTTTGCATGAGCAATGCCACATCTGGAAGCCGGTAAATATTTGAAACCAAAGAAAAAACCTAGCTCACTCGGGTAAACATCTTAGCAAAATTTCGTTTCTCATAGCCAGAGATTCAGAATCCTACGAATTCTCATAACGCGGATTGCCAATTTGGTATTACTCAGCAGCAATTTGCGCCCCGGCGATTCAATGTGATAACTTCCGCTCGAACCCTCTAACTCTTTACGGAAGGCCTGTACTGGGAGAAAACATGACGCCTCTGATTGTGATTGGGATAGTGGTGGTCGGCGCGATCTTCATTCTTGCCGGCATGTACAACAGCCTGGTGCAGTTGCGCGTTCGCGCGGACTCAGCATGGTCAGACATTGACGTGCAACTTAAACGCCGCCATGACTTGATCCCCAACCTGGTGGAAACGGTAAAAGGTTACGCGGCGCATGAAAAAGGGACGTTTGAAAACATTGCCAAGTTCCGCTCGCAGGCCATGCAGGCCACAACTCCGGCGGACAAGGCCCAGGCGGAAGGCCAGCTTTCCGGCGCGCTCAAGAGCCTGTTTGCGGTAGCGGAAAATTATCCTGAGCTGAAAGCCTCAGAGCAGTTCACGGGATTGCAGAGTTCGCTCAATTCGATTGAAGACAACATCCAGAACGCGCGGCGTTACTACAATGCCGTGGTGCGCGACTTCAACACGCGCGTGCAATCCTTTCCCACGAACATCATCGCGGGAATGTTCGGCTTCCATGCCCGGCAGTTCTTTGAAATGGAGACCCCGGCCGACCGGGAAAACGTGGCAGTCAAGTTCTAGTCACGTGAAAACATTTCATCATTCCCGGAGCCGGGCTTTCCCTACGGGGAAAGTGCTGGCTGTCCTGCTGCTGGCGCTTTCCAGTCTTGCCGGCTGGACGCGCAGCTATCACATTTCCAGGTTCAACAGCACGATTCATGTGGAAGAAGACGGCTCTGCGCGAATCGAAGAGCAGATCACGTTTGTCTTCTCCGGCGAATATCACGGCATTTATCGCGACATCCCGGTGGATTATCCCGGTCCCTCGGGCTCCAATTACACGCTGTTTATCAAGGTCTTGTCCGTTACCGACGAAAGCGGCGACAAGCTAAAAGTGGAAAAGAAAAACAGTGGCGGCTTTCTCCATTTAAAGATTTATGTGCCTGGAGCGACGGACGCAACGCGCAGCGTAAACATTGAGTATTTCGTGGCCAACGGAACGCGGTTTTTTGAAGACCACGATGAGTTCTACTGGAACGTGACCGGCAATGACTGGCCGGTACCGATTGAACAGGCGTCAGCGACTATTTACTTTCCAGCGGAGACGAGCGGCAAGCTGCGGGCACAGGCCTTTGAAGGAATTTACGGATCTGCGCAGCACGCTTCTGCATCTGTCACCGGACCCAGCGCCAGCGTCGAAACCAGCGGTGCTTTGCCCATGCGCGGCGGTCTGACGGCGGACGTTTATATCGAAAAAGGCGTACTGCACCAGCCCGGCACTCTAGCACGGCTTTTCAGGTTCGTGCGCAGCAATCCCGTGCTCACGCTGCCGCTCTGGGCTTTTGCCGTGATGTTTCCCATGTGGTGGCTCAAGGGCCGCGATCCCGATCCCGGCATTTCCGTGGCGCCCATGTATGAACCGCCGGAGAAGATGGGGCCCGCGGAGGTGGGCACGTTGATCGATGGCAGCGTGGATCCCCGCGACATCACTTCCGTGCTGGTGGATATGGCGGTGCGGGGCTACGTGAAGATCGTGGAGACACAGCACAAAGGCTTTCTTTCCAGTACCAAAGACTATGAATTTCACTTGGTCAAAAACCGTGACCAGTGGAACGACCTGACCGATTACGAACGCGCCATGCTGGACAACGTATTTTCCGGCGGGCAGGTCACGCTGCTTTCCAGCCTGCGCAACAATTTCTACACCGCGCTGCCGATGATCAAGAGTGAAATCATGAGCGCGCTGAAATCCAAAGGCATGTACACGGTGGACCCGGACTCGGCCAACGGATATTGGGGAATGGGACTGCTGCTGGTGGCGCTGCCGTATGCGGCCTTCCAGGTTCTTGGCATGGCAGATTTTCTGAACTCGGTTCCCATCGCCATTGTCAGTGGCCTGGTAGCTCTCGCGATCATCATCATTATCGGAATGCAGCTGACCGCCACCAGCCTGAAAGGCGCCCGCACCCAGGTCCAGATCAAGGGATTCCAGGAATTCATGAATCGCGTGGATGCCGATCGCCTGAAACGCATGCCTCCGGACACGTTTGAAAAATTTCTCCCCTACGCCATGGCGCTGGGTGTGGAACATCAGTGGGCCAAGGCTTTTGAAGGCATAGTGCAGAACCCACCAAGCTGGTACCAGTCTTATGGCGGCCAGCCTTTCACCACGTTTTATTTCATCAACAGCCTGGGATCGATGACCCAGACAGCCAGTTCCACGTTTGTCTCCGCTCCGCGCGCTAGTTCCAGCGGCTCAGGATGGAGTGGCGGTGGTGGTGGCGGCGGCTTTTCTGGCGGAGGGTTTGGCGGCGGTGGCGGCGGAGCGTTTTAGGCGGTCCGCTGAGATCCAGAAGAGGCTAGAGCGATGATGAGCTTTCAGGGATTCGCCAAACCATCCCGCACCGCCCTTGGTGTTGCTATTCGCAGAGCGTCGCATCAACTCTATGACGCCAGTCCGCTCATATTGGACGATCCATTCGCCGTCCCGATTCTGGGTGAACGCTACCGCCCCGCACTTGAAGAGGCATCTGCGTCTATCCATGAGACCTTTTCAGTGTCAATGCGCGCGTGGCTCGTCGTCCGCAACCGATTGGCTGAAGATAATCTCGCGCGAGCTGTCCGCCATGGCGTTCGCCAATATGTTCTGATGGGAGCGGGTCTGGACACATTCGCCTATCGCAATCCACATCCGGACCTTCAAGTCTTTGAGGTTGACCATCCTGCCACGCAACAGTGGAAGCGCGAGCTAGCGCTGTCAAATAGATTACCGGAGCCCTCCTGCCTGCATTACGTTCCAGTGGATTTCGAGCACCAGGACCTCGCCCAGCAACTGGCAATCTGGGGTCTGGATTTTGCAGCTCCAACCGTCTTTGCATGGCTTGGGGTGGTTTTGTATCTTACCCATCCAGCTTTTCGAACGACTCTTGATCTCATTGCACGTTTTCCTGAAGGCAGCTGCGTCATTTTCGACTACGCCTTGCCTCGCGAGGCGCTGGCGCCGCATGAATTAGAAGCCCGAGATGCGCTCTCTGCTCGTGTTCAAAGCATAGGAGAACCCTTTCAACTGTTCTTTACCCCGGAACAGATCAAGATTGAGTTGGCACAATTTCAGCGCATGGAAAATCTGGATGCCAGGGAACTGAATGCCCGTTATTTCGCCAATCGTACAGATCGATTAAACCTTCTGGGCCGCTCGGCAAATATTGTTAGTGCGTGGCGCTGATCGGGTGGCGAAGGCCCTGACGCACGTGTGCAATACGAGTCTCTCAACTACGGGGTTAGGGTTTTGCAATCCATAAATGAAACGTCAGCTTGGAATGTGGATGACCAGATCAATCTGGCAGGGTATGGGTGAGCCATCGCGTTTGGCTGGAATGTACTTGAATTCGCGGATCGCGGAGAGCAGCGTTTGTTCAATCTTGGGTGTTGCCATTCCACTCAAGAGTCGCGCATCGGCCACTCGGCCATCGGTGTCAATGGTAACTTCCACGATCAGATATTGTTCAAAACGAGGCGGCAGCTCATCACCCGAAATTACAGGAATGGCCCCGGAGGTCTGAACGGCAAGCTTGTAGTCGATGATAGAGAACCCATAGGTTAAGCGCTGCTTGATACCCACCATGGGTAGTGTCCTAATTTGGATTTGACGGATGGGAACAGAGTGGTTCCTGCTATAACGCCTTTACGGGACGCGCCAGCGCGTGAACGCTGACACGCCCCTAACCAAAGCACCTTACGAGAGGCGACAATGGCTAAGAGCAAGGGTACACACTCCCACAAGAAACGCAAAAATGCCTTCCCTGAGATCAAAGGCAAGATCGTTGAAGGCGTGGAACTCATGCCCACGGAAAACGGATACTCAATCGGTATCTTGTTCCAAGACCGAACGTTTTTCAGTTTCGATATTGAGCCGTACATTACTGTTTCCCCTGAGTTGTCGGACTGGAAAAGCCACAATTACAAACCGCTAAAGCGATGGCAAACGATGCACAGTTAATGCAAGGAACCCGCTGAAAGGCGGGTTTTTATTGCTGTATAGCATTGCCGACTGTGCTCCTAATCCACTCTGATACGGTTATGTTTTTCTCTTTTGCTTTCGCCTCAATTGCCCGAAGATGGTCTGCTGTGAAACGCACCGGGACAATACGCCCCTTGGCTGCGCTTTTGGGGAGTGTCGGCCTTCCAACTCTTTTGGTTCTAGGCATTGTTCCTGTACTCCTGAATGATGGCCGCTCTCACTGCTGTCTCTGGCGACACGGCTGGTGGAATGTGAAGCACCGTGACATGGCGACGTTTACCGGGTTCGGCTTCATGCGCCCATGCATAAACTCGGTGCGTTTTCGGATGTCCGATTAAATCGAAGACCTCGACAACTCCATCCCAAACAGTTTTCCCTTGGTGCTGCTCTTTTACGGGTACGCTCTTTACATGCTTTGCTTCTGCGCCGTGCAGCTTCACAATCACGTCCCGCAATTCTTGAATATGACTCATGCCGATGCCTCGACAAGATCACTAACGCTCAAGAAATCACGCTCAACTCCTGCTGCCATTGCTGGAGTGCAGCGCAGAGTGTTGTGACGTTTTACGAAATTGTAATAGGCAAAATGCAGCCCAACTGCCGCCTCAAAGTTTTCCAGTTTCTTGCTGAAAGCCAGCGTCAAGCGCGTTAGCCGCCTCATGTGAGTCCGCGTAGTCCCGTTCAGGCGTTCAACGTAGCTGGTAGAGATGCGGCTTATGTCAGGCGAACCGCTGAAAATCCGTTTCTCAGTCGAAACAATCTCCGGTGCGCTGTATCTCCGGTTCGGCTGGATTTCAACATCGTGAGTGTAGGTCTTTACGATCTGAGCGTAATCGACATCAGCGCCAAAGGATTTTTCTACGGCTTCAACATACGCTCTGAGTCCGTCCGTAGAAATCTGGACTCTGTTCTTCATCCGCATTGCTACGTCCTGCGCAAAAGCATTGGCCGTTGCGCGGTCACGCTTGCCACACCTGAACGTTGGCACCAGCTTTGTCTCAGCATCCACAGCGCAGAACGTCCAAACATCTCCCAATTCCGGCGAATCGTCTACCGTGACATGCTTTTCCTTTTTGCCGATGAATCCCCAAATCTCATCAAACTCCAAATAACGGCAAGGCAGATCGCGCATCTTGGCATCCATGAGAGCGGCGCATCCCTTGCCCACTTTCACGCCTAGCCGCATGATCGTGTCACGGTGTACGCCTGTAATGCGCTCAATAGAACGAATGCTGGAACCCTCGGCCAATGCGCAGATTACCGCTATTTGCTTATCGGTATTGAGTACGTTTGCCATGCCTATTACTGTAATACAATAATTATTCGATGTCAATAGTTTTTGTGTTACAGTAATTCCATGAAAATAACGGTTCTTGCCGTGCTGTTGGCCGTCATGCAAACATCGCCACCAATCCCACGGCAAACAGCCAATGATGCCGCTAGCCGTAGCGGCAATATCAATGGCCAAACCAAAGCCGAGAACAATTCCACCACTCAATCGACATCTCCTGCTAATCAGAATCAGTCCGATGCCCCCAAGAGGTATAGCCAGAAGGTAAGTGCAAAAGATGAAAGCAATTCCGTAAGAGTCCGCGAACTTCCCCCCGTGTCTGTAACCAAGGACTGGGCTGATTGGGGAGTCTGGATGTTTAGTGCCCTTCTGACCGTTGTTGGCTTTTTGCAAGTTGGCCTTTTGTATTACACGTTGAAGGCTATCAGGCGGCAAGCCGATTGGATGAAGCGCCAAACGACAATTCTTGTGGAATACAACAAGGCCACCCGTGAAGCTGCCGATGCAGCGAAGAAGAACGCGATTTTTGCCCAAAGGAGCCTTAAGGCAATGATCGGCAAGGAGCGAGCGCGTATCCGTGTTAAACCCGATGACCTCGACTTGGGTACCGCTGGTGATTTGGATCGAGTTATCTTTAACGTAATCTGCTTTGGTGTAACCCCCGCTTTCATCACTGAAAGCAGTGCTACGGTAAAATTGACCGACTCGGTTGACCCTCCTGCACCAGACTTCCAAATATGGTCTTTGCCAACTGTACTTGAGCCGACTACTGCGGATGGACGCCAACAAACCGCTTACCTGTACGATTCCCGGCAGAATGACGCAACGCGAAAGGCTATCAGGGAGGGCAAACTGTTTATTCATTTTTACGGGTATGTAGAGTACAAAGATGTGTTTGACAGGCAGAGAAAGACCAGATTCAGATATCTTTGGCGTTCTACTGACCTCAAGAATTTGGATGGCACCCAATTTGGGCGGTTTGAAAAGCACGGGCAGGATGAGGACAACAGCGAGACATAAAAGGCAAATTAGGACACTACCCCACCATGAGTCCGGCCGTCGCCTGCTTTGCATGCGCCCGCAGTGTTTCCAGCGCCCGGCCGTCTCCTGAAACGCCCGGCTCCCGTACACGTAGTTTCTGCTTACTGCGAGGTACACGAAACGGGATTGCACGTGGCGGCGCCGTTTTGGGCGGCGGGCTATAGGTCACCTGATCTGCCCCTGAGACAGCTTGGACCATCTCGTATTTCATGGGGACAATTTGAGGCGCTGTGGCATGCCGTATCCGATCAAAACCAGAACGGCGACGTGAGCAATCACTGACAGTGAGAGGAATGACACACGAGGGACAGGGCCGCCCGGAACGAATATCTGGCGTTGATCTAGCGTCTGGCTATTGAACCTTCACTCCCAGTCTTATCCATAACAAGAGACATCCCTAACCAGAGACGGGGCAGCAGCGGTTAAGCGGTTTTTTCGCTGCCTACTGGCCTGCGAAAAGCAGGTGCAGATAAAAAATCCGAACGGCCCATAAATGTCCCGCCAGATCCAGCAACAAGAATACCCCGAGGTTTTCAAGTGTCAGCGGGATTTTCCAGCTGCTTGCTCAGGCGAAAACCACTCTTCCACAGCTCTGGATTCCTCGTTCCCGCCTTCAAACACGCAGGAGCAATTCGACATCCTAGTAACCCAGAGGAACTACTATGGCCGAGAGCGTGCACAAAAGCTCAGATATCCCCAATTTTGATACCTATCCCTCTACTCCGTCCGATGAACTGATTGATTACAAGGGCGTTGCGAGATCTTCTATTGAGAGCTCTTCGATTGAAAAACCTTCTCTGGAGCAGCGCGCCACGGAGTTGGGCGCCGCAGCCGGCAGAATCGCGGCAATCATGCGGGAGACGAAAGACAGCATCGAGAGCCTGGCAAGGCATTCGATCTACGGCCGCATTACAGAGCTGGCCGAAAATGCCAGGATACGGAGTAAACAACTACGCCGGCGTACTGCGATTCGCATCCAGGAAATGACCGATACAGCTCAGGAGAAAGCAGCAGAGCTGGGCTGCCAAGCACGTGAAAAGACAGCGATGCTCGGCCGCCAGGCGAAGTCCAATTATGATCGCGCGCGGCTTAAGGCCAATCAGACCGTGCGTAAATACCCGGTAGAAACGGCCCTGGCCGCGGGCGCCGTAGGCTTTCTGATCGGTGTCGGCTTGAGAATCAGGAGGGCGAAACGTGCATACTGACAAATCCATTGCAACCATTCTGACTGAGACTAAGCAGGAAATCGTCCAGTTTGTCACCACGCGGGTGAACATACTGAAGACGGAAATCGCCGAGAAGGCGCGCACGCTGAAGTTGGCGATGCCAATTATTTTCTTTGCAGTGGCGCTGCTGCTGGGCGGGTGGATGGCGCTGACTTTTGCCCTGATCGCCCTGCTGCGTGGCTTATTTATGCCCAGCGTTTACGCCTGGGGCTGGGCCGCGCTGATCGTTAGCAGCGCCTACCTGGTGCTTGGCATCGCCACGGGCTGGTTTGCCTATGCTGAAATTAAAGCCACCGGACTGATGCCACACCGCACTTTGACCGTGTTGAAGCAGGACCAAACCTGGGTCCAGAATGAAGCGAGGACCGCATGACCGAAGGAATTCCTGTAGATCTACTGGAAAAACGGGCCGCCGATGAACGCCGCCAACTGCATAATTCAGTGCAGGAACTGCGCGAAACCGTCCAGGACCGGCTTGACGTTAAACGCAACGTAAGAAACCACTTGGGAGCGGCCGCGGGCATTCTGGCCGTAGCCGGACTGGTTCTGGGCTATGCCCTTACCGGCATCTTCACCTCCGATTAAACCCCTAGCGCCATTGCTGGAACGCCTTGACCTGGCTGCCTGCGCCCTTGCATGCAGCCCTTTGCACTTTTGTGGCCTCCCTGATGAAACATTCCTGTTGTTTAAGTAGAAGACCATCTACTCTGCTTCGCAGTTTCGTGGTATAAACCTGATTCATCGTCTTTTTCCACCATAAAAATGGCCCTTCCCCGGGGTTGGGACGCTTGAGGAGTTGTGAATGTCAGAAGAGGCTAGAACAGGGAAACGCTTTCCGCTGGAGCTGCCGATCAAGATCCATAGCAAGGGCGGCGACGACAGCGCTACCACCGGAAACATGAGCGCCGCAGGCGTTTATATTATGGCCGATCTGGACCTGGCGATCGGCTCCAACATTGAGTTTGATATCACCTTGCCTGCCAAAGTGCTGGGAACCGAAGGCGATGTGGAAGTGCATTGCACTGGCCGGGTAGTACGGAAAGATGCGACAGCGGCAGCCGCCGCGGGAGCAAATTCTAATTCCACCAGGAAAAAGAAAACCAAAAACGGCGTGGCTTGCGTGATCGACCAATATAAATTTATCCGCAAGAGCAAAGGGGCCAAGTAAATGCTGAAGATCATTTTGGCTGACAACCAGGCAATCTTCCGCACCGGCGCGGCCAAAGTGCTGGCCGTGGAAGACGATTTGCGCATCGTAGCGCAGGCGGAAAACACTGAAAAAATGATGATGGCGCTGGAAAAATTCCACGCTACCGTCATGATCTTCGGCGTGGAAACCCATCCCAGCCTGCCCACCGTGGTGGAGATGGCAAGGAAATACAAGACCAAGCTGGTGGCGATTGCCGAGACCGGACAGGATTCCCGGCATTACCTCACCAACGGCGTCCACGGCGTGATCTACCGCAACGTGAGCGGCGAATCGCTGGTGCAATGCGTGCGCAAAGTGAGCAAAGGCGAAACCTGGGTGCAGGACACGCAGGAAAGCAAAGAGACCGCGGAAAACGACCTGGTGGGCGCGCGCGTCCGCGACCGGCTGACAGCGAAAGAGCTGAAGATCGTGGCGCTGATTGTTCAGGGTTACAAGAACAAAGAGATCGCCACGCAACTGGGAACGACGGAGCAGGTGATCAAGAATTATCTGCGCAACGTCTATGACAAGATCGGCGTTTCTGACCGGCTGGAACTGGCGCTGTTCACGATTCACCATCGGATATTGGCTGAAGCGGCGGCAACATCGGTGGCGGCAACCGCACCGGCGGCGCGGTAAGTACCATATCCAAGAAACTGAAGCGGCCGAGAAGCTTCTCGGCCGTTTTTCTTTTGTGAACAGCTTTCTCCGATTGTATCCAAGCGAAAAAAGAACCTGTTTCCAGGAACGGATACTCGATTTTGACGCCTGTACTGTTCGCACTTATAGTGGACACATGTCAAAAGTTCGGGTCAGCGCGTTTGCTGTGTCGTTTGATGGTTACGCCGCCGGTGCGCGGCAGAGTCTTGAGAATCCTCTGGGAATCCGCGGCCCTGAGTTGTTCGAGTGGTTTTCCTCTACACGCACATGGAAGCAGATGCAGGGGCTGGAAGGTGGCTCAACTGGCGTGGATGATGAATGGGCGCGGCGCGGCATGGAGAACGTCGGCGCGTGGATTCTGGGACGGAACATGTTTGGGCCTGTGCGCGGCCCCTGGCCAGACGAGTCATGGAAAGGGTGGTGGGGCGAAGAACCTCCTTATCACGTGCCTACGTTTGTGCTGACGCACCATCCAAGGAAAGCAGTCGAGATGAAAGGCGGAACAACGTTTCACTTTGTTACCGACGGAATTCACTCCGCCCTGCAACGCGCAAAGGATGCTGCAAAGGACAAAGATGTACGGATCGGCGGCGGAGTCGCGACGATTCAGCAGTATCTCCGCGCGAAGCTCATCGATGAACTGCATCTCGCGTTTAGTCCGATTCTGATGGGTTCTGGCGAGAATTTATTTACCGGCATCGACCTGGCGGCGCTCGGCTACGCATGCACGCAACACGTTTCCACCGAGCATGCGATGCACGTTCTTCTGCAAAAACAGACTTGATCCCTCGCCTTTGGTCGCGACCCACCGCACCTCAGATTGACTTCAATCGGCTTTCCGAATTACGCTTGCTTCAGCGCTAAAGGGCGCATCCAGTCCGCGGAAAGGGCCGTGCCCACCTTGACAAAAATTGAGAGTGCGAACTTTCTTTCAGCCTGATTCATGCGGACTTCCAGGCGCAACAGCGAAAGGAAGATCGTGATGGATGCCAAGCCGCTACCCGCCCGTCCCAGCCTTGAGCAGTACAAAAAGCAAGCCAAGGAATTGTTGAAAGCCTATCGCTCCGCCGATGTGGAGACCATTCGCCGCGTTAAGAGAAGCCATCCACGTTTTGAAAAGCTTGCAGAACCGGGATTCGATATCAGCAAATTTGCGCTGGCTGACGCGCAGTTGGTGATCGCGCGCGAACACGGCTTTGAGAGCTGGCCAAAATTTGCAAAACGCATTGAGATCATCAACAGCCAGGCTGCGGCGCTGGCGAATCCCGTTGCGGCTTTTATAGAAGCGGCGATCTGGCACGGAACGCTGGACGCCGCGGAAGC
>DASXCL010000078.1:0-52976 GCA_036491195.1 Candidatus Angelobacter sp. | reverse complement strand
TCTCCCGATTAAACGCAGAGGTGCTGGCCTGGACTCAGGCGGCCAATCTCCAGAAAGTTCGCATTCAATGGAAGTTCGACCGCACCAAGGCGAGAGAAAAATTCCGATATAGTCCTTTAATCATGCGGTCGGAGAACTAGCGCCGTTCGTCGCTGAATATAGAGCATGCGCATTCTGCGAATGTGCCGCGCGAAATGTCCCTCGCGAATGAAATCCGTCATCACAGCTTGATACAGAGTGGATGAGAATTGGTCGCTTGCGTCTCGCGCGGTGGAGAATGGCCGGACCCCTGGTTTATGCTCCGACAAATGAAGCCGGAGTAATGGTCTTGTTTGGGGCGGTAGCGCGGGAACAGGGATTTGCCATTACGCGGATGCAGGCGGCCTTTCCGGACTGCGAAGCGATGCGGGGAGATTGAGCCGGAACGCTGGGTGCCGAACAAGATTGAACTTGAATGGGAAAGCAGAAATTTTCTGATACACGGGCATCCGGTGGACGGGGCCGATTTGATTGTTTGCTGGAAACATAACTGGCCGGAGTGTCCGCTGGAGGTGCTTGAGCTGAGCACGATGACGTGGCACCAGCCGGGATCGCCGAAAAACCAAAACCATACCAAGGATAAACACGGATGAGGCGGATCGGAAAGACGGAGTTTTCACCACGGAGGCACGGAGACGCGGAGAAAACCGGGACATTGGCGAAATCGGAAGGCAAGTTCTCACCACTGATTAACTCAGATGACACTGATCGGAAAAGATTGCCAAAATCGCCGAAATTGAAAAGCAAAACCCTTACCACTGATTAACACGGATGACACTGATCGGAAAAAACCAGCGCGTTAGTCGCCAAATGAGGTGATTGCATCTAAAGCAGGAACATGTCTCGTTACCCCATAGTCCTAAAGGACTACGGAATTGTGGCCTATTTCGTGCGGGGATTCCGTTATAATGAGCAGGCTCTGGTGTACTCTGGACTTTTGGCCTGCAACGCTGGTTTGGCGAGCAAACATGCGGTTGATCGCTGACAAACATGCGGCTTACGGGCTAAAGGACAGACCCCAATGAAGTATTTTCTGCGTGCGTTCACGCCTACCAAGAACCGCCGGCTCAATGAGCTGGTGGGCTTCCTGTTGTTCGTCTCGGCGACACTCCTTTTTCTGGCCCTGGCCAGCTATTCGCCGCTGGATCCCTCACTGAATACGGCGGGATCGTTAAGCTCCGGGTCCGCGCATAACTGGATTGGCCTGTTTGGCGCCATGTTGAGCGATCTGCTGTTGCAGTCAGTAGGCGTGTTTGTGTTTGCCGCCCCGCTGATGATTGGCCTGCTGGGCGCGCGCTGGTTTAAGTCAAAGCCGGTGGCTTCCGCGGGGGCGAAGGCGCTGGGCGCAGCCATATTGCTGATTTTTACCCCGGCGCTGCTGGGGCTGCTGCCCGGACACCTGCGCTGGATGCATGCCGTGGCCATTGAAGGCCTGCTGGGCCGCATTGTGGGCGACGCCCTGCTCCACTATTTCAATACCGTGGGCGCGTATATCGTATGCGGGGCCGTGGTGGCGGTGGCGCTGTACCTTTCGACGGCGTTTTCTTTCGTGGGCATGCGGATCTGGCTGAACACGCGCTTTGCCTTTGCGTTTGCCCTGTGGCAACGCTTCCAGGATTGGCGCGTGGCGCGCGCGAAGATTGCCGCGCAGAAGAAAGCCGAGAAAGAAGCTGCTAAGGCGGCTGAGCTGCGCAATGCCAATGAACGCGGCGTGATTCTGCCGGCGGCACAGTTGGCACGCAGGCGCGCACAGGCTGACGCTGCTCAGCCGGTGAAGACGGGAATCGAACGGACGTTTGAAGACATGGAGCCTGTAGGCGCGGACGCGGCGATGCAGCAGGCTGTGGGAAATGCGATGGGGGCTGCGGGTGCGTCGGCGACGCATGGCGCGGGCGCGGCTGCGGATGAAATGGAGCCGGCGATCCACGCGCGCGAAGACCTGACGGGAAAACGCAAGACCGTGCTGCCCAAGATTGCTGCCGGCGGATACAAGTTGCCACCCAGCTCACTTTTACATCGGGGCGAAGACCAGCAAGCAATCAATGAAGCGGAAGTAAAAGCGCTGGCGGTAGTCCTGGCAGATAAATGCGGAGAATTTGATGTCCGCGGCGCGGTGACGCAGATTAATCCCGGCCCGGTGGTGACGACTTACGAATTTAAGCCGGAAGCCGGCGTGAAATATAGCCGCATCACTTCGCTTTCCGACGATCTGTGCCTGGCCATGCGCGCAGAAAGCATCTTGATTGAGCGCATGCCGGGGAAATCGACGGTCGGGATACAGGTGCCGAACCACAATCGGGAAACGATCTGGCTGCGCGAAGTGGTGGAGTCGCCGGAATTTCTGGGCACGAAATCGAAGCTGACGCTCGCCATGGGCAAGGACATCAATGGCCGCATTATCACCGCGGACCTGGCGACGATGCCACATCTGCTGATTGCGGGCTCAACGGGCTCGGGCAAGAGCGTCGCCATCAACGCGATGATCATGTCGATCTTGTATAAATCCACGCCGGAGCAGGTGAGGCTCATTCTGGTCGACCCCAAACGGCTGGAACTGGGCATTTATGAAGGCGTACCACACCTGTACGTTCCGATCATCACGGAGCCCAAGCTGGCGGCGAACGCGCTGCGCAATGCCGTCCGCGAAATGGAACGCCGCTTGAAAGTGCTGGCGGCAAAAGGCGTCCGGAACCTGGAGCAATACAACAAACTGTTTGAGAGCGATACGCCCAGCCTGTTTGAATCAGAAAGCGATGAGAAGCCACTGCCGCAGATTGTGATCATTATTGACGAGCTGGCTGATCTCATGATGCTTGATCAGTCCAACGTCGAGGAAAGTATTACTCGTCTCGCACAAATGGCCAGGGCCGTCGGAATTCACCTGGTGCTGGCGACGCAACGGCCATCAGTGGACGTGATTACTGGTCTGATCAAAGCGAATTTTCCGTCGCGCATTTCGTTCCGCGTGGCGACGAAGATCGATTCGCGCACGATCTTGGACGCTAACGGCGCGGAATCGCTGCTGGGCAAAGGCGACATGCTGTATTTGCCGTCAGGATCGGCCAGGGTGCACAGGCTGCACGCGCCGTATACGTCAGAAAAAGAGACGCATGCCGTGGTGGAATTCTGGCGTGCGCAGGCGCAGGCTCAATACGAACAGAAATTTCTCGAAGCCCCCAAAGAAGAACATGAAGCTGTTGCCGGATCCGCCGGCAGCAGCGCCGACTCAGGCGATGACGGCGAAGCCGAGCATGACGAGCTTTACCACGACGCTGTGCGTTTGGTGATCGAGTTTGGCAAGGCTTCCACTTCGCTGCTGCAGCGGCGGCTACGCATCGGCTATGGCCGCGCCGCGCATTTGATTGACCTTATGGAATCCGATGGAATTGTGGGAGCTGCCGACGGCCCAAAACCTCGTGAAGTCTTGAAAAAACCTGACTGGCTCAGCGAGATCGAAGAAGCGCTTCGTTAGGTTCTGAAATCCCGAACGTAACGAGGGATCGCTACCGCCGCCAGAGCGTTCAGAGTGAAGATTGGCCGACACTGATTTTTGCGTCGATCTTCACTAAGTTAGAAAGCCAGTAGCTAAGCCGCAGGGCTATCCTGCTGCGGGTAGGCTCCCTCCTCTTCGGCAAGCTCAGGGTCGGGGTTGCAAAAAAACCGCCGTACATGGCCCCTTTGGCCATTCTTACCCTTATCAAACGTAATGCGCTGCCGGTTCCGAATGGTGGAACAATACTGCCAATCAGGGTCTGGGTAAACTAAGGAGTGGTTATGGCAGTTGAATATAAAGAGCGCCGCAGGTTTCCGCGCTTTGTGTGCGATACCGGCGTGCGCGTTCATCCTGAAATCGGCAACACCGGCTATTGGGGCACCGTGGGCGACATCTCGCTTGGCGGGTGTTATGTATTTACTTTCTCGCCGCTGCCCGTGGGACAAGTGGTAACGCTGGCCATCAAGGCCAACGACAAAGAAATCAATGTGGCTGGAAAAACGGTCAGCTCGCATCCTGGCGTTGGCATGGGCATTGCGTTTCAGGGATTCGTACAGGAAGATTCGGAAGAGCGCCTGAAAGGCTTTGTTCAGCATCTGGCCAATCAGCCCAAGAAGGAATCCGTCGCGGTCTTTCACTAGGCTGCTGCCTGCGTCTTTTGTCGTCGCGATCCACGGCGTATCCTCGCCGTCAAGTCCCGCAATATGCGTGTGTTTTTCGCGTGGACGGGCTCAACCTAATTCCACTTCAAACCCTTAAGCTGGTCCAGGTTCACGTTTCCGCCGCTGAGCACGGCCACCACCTTCGATCCTGCTGGCGCCTTGATCAACCCATGCAGCAGCGCTGCCACGGGCGCCGCCGCGGCTCCTTCCACCACCAGCTTGCAGCGCGACATGATCCAGATCATCGCATCAAAAATCTCTTTGTCCGGCAGGGTCACAATGTCGTCCACAAAGCGCTGCACGATGGAGAAATTGTTCTCGCCCACTCGTTTTACCCGCAGCCCATCGATGATGCAATCAATTTTGTCCAGCGTAACCACGTGCCCGGCTTCGATGCTCCGTTTCATGCCCGGCCCGTCTGACGATTCCACGCCGATGATCCTGATCTTCGGGTTCAACGCCTTCAGCGCCATCGAAACGCCGGAGATCAGTCCGCCGCCGCCAATCGGCACCACGGCAATGTCGATCTGGGGAAAGTCTTCGTAAACTTCCAGTCCCAGCGTACCTTGTCCGGCAATCAGTTGCAGATCGTCGAACGGATGGATGTAGGTCAGCCCGCGTTCCTGCATCAGCTGCTTGGCTTTTTCGTTCGCCTCGTCCCAGATCAGCCCATGCTGCACAACTTCCGCGCCGTATGCCCTCGTAGCGTCGACCTTGGATTGCGTCGCATTCGTGGCCATCACCACCACCGCCTTCATCTTGTACACACCCGCGGCCAGCGCCACGCCCTGCGCATGGTTGCCGGCCGAAGAGCAGATCACGCCGCGCTTGCGCTGGTCCTCCGTCAGGTGGCTGAATTTATTCATGGGCCCGCGAACTTTATAGGACCCGCCCTTCTGAAACATCTCCGCCTTCAGCCGCACGTCAAAGCCCGTGCGTTCACTCAGCAGCCGCGACGTCAACAATGGCGTGTGATAAGCGAACGATGACACGATTTTTCTGGCTTCCTGAAACTCGCGCAGGGAAACTTCCGGGGCGGTGGAGACTTGTGATGGCATGGTTCGGATCCTTTGTTGATGCGTTAGCTGGAGAACTTGAAGAGTCTATCAAAGGCCGTGGAGGCGGGTCACTCTTCTGAAGCTGTGTACAGCGGGTTATTTTTTGCGAAGTCTCTTCCCAGGATGTCATAGACGCTTCGCCACTGGGACTCCATATCGTCGCGATAGATGTAGGGACGCCACCCTTGCATGAGGTAGATCGCGAGAGCAGGAATTCTGAGGTCTTCGGTGCCAAGAAATGGGCGCCGGTACCCTTCCGCCACCAATCGATTCGTGGCTGATGCGGAAACGATCTTGCCCAGTCCTCTTCGCGTGTGTGACGGGTCCGTAACAAGCCAACCCAGTTGCCCGCTATCAGGATGGCGCGGCGAGCTACTCCCGCGCATGGCTACGCACGACGCCACGAGTTCGTGTGAAACTAAGTGCTCAACAACAAAGAATCCGCCATCCAATGCCCGCCCAACAGTCTCCAGGTATCGGTCCTCATCCTCGAAGGCCAAGTGGAACAGGTCGTAGTAGGGCCTTTCATCACCATTACGCAACTGTCGAAGCACATATCCCTCCGGGATCTGTGGCGCCTCCACCACACCCAGAGACGACACCCTCACCATTTCCAGCTGATAGCGATATTTTTGCTCCATGGGCGGATACGCCGGGCGACCGGGCAACCCACGCAATCTGTTCATAGCTATACGCCTACTTCCGGCAGATTGCCTTCACCACTTGCAGTACTCTTCCACAATCTTCCCGGCTCACGTCATTGTGCGTTACAAAGCGCATCTGCTCGGCGTCGGCTGTCAGCTTGCGGCTAAACTCCGCCGTATCCATGCCGGTGCCAATCACGGAGGCAAGCCCACAATTACGCTGCGCGTGATTGTCCTTGATACAGCGGTACAAACTCTTCTTTTACAAACGTCTCAAACGAGGTTGGTGTCGTATTCCGGCTTGATCTTGGTTCCAGCGCGCGCATGTGGCCGGAGTTGAGCGCAGCCGCCATCTCCACGATCAGCTCAGCCATATTAGACGACATGCCCATCTGGACGAAGATCGGCTGCATCTGCTCTGGCGGCAATTGGAGATACTTGAGGTCAGCTTGTCCGATGGCCTCGCCGATAATCGCAGTCGCCTCATCCATGCTGAGGTCACGCTGGCCCAGCAGTTCACGCGTCTGCTTACCGCTGAAATCCAACGCCAGCAGCAACTCGGCCGCCGCATCGCCAATGTCCCTTGCGGCGATCATGGGCAGCTTAAGGTCGCCGCGCAAAGGGCCTGCCGTCTTGCCCATGGCGAGGATCGCCGCCGCCTGGCCAAGCGTATTCTGCATGAAGTAGCCCGCGCGCAGGTGCACCACGTTGAGCCCGGTGATCCGGTTCAGTCTGTTTTCGAACTCCTGTAATCCGACCACGGGTCCGGTACCCGATTCTTTGTCCGCGCCCACGCTGCTGAGTGAGACCACGTGCTTTACTCCTGAGTCTTCCAGCGCTCCTGCAATCGCCTCGCCCACGCGGTGCTGGTCGCTGCGGAAGTCCTGGGTGGTCATGTCCGGCGGGATCATCGCATAGACTGCATCCGCCCCGGTGAAGGCTCTGGTCGCCGCGGCCTGATCGCTGACGTCGGCCACAAAACCCTCAGCTCCACGCGCCACGAAAGGCTGCAAGCGCTCTGCGCTTCTGCCAACCACTCTCACCTTTTTGCTCTGATCAAGAAGACGGTTTGCTACAACACTCCCAGTATTGCCGGTTGCTCCGGTTACAACGTACATAGTGTGCCTCCATTCGTTTATCGATGCTGTTGGCGGATATGTGGGTGCAAAAAAATGCGGACAAAGCGTAGGTCGGAGTCGCTCAATTGCGCTGTGGACACTCCTTTCCGGGCGCACTGCCACTATCTCCCGCACACTCCCCGCACCGCCTCCAGCACCTTCCCACAATCTTCCCGGCTCACGTCATTGTGCGTCACAAAGCGCATCTGCTCCCGATCAATTCCAGCCGCTAAAACTTTTTTCTCGCCAAGTTTACGGCTGAACTCAGCGGTATCCATGCCCGTCCCAACGATTGAAAACACGAGAATATTGGTCCGGACTTTTTTTGCGTCGATCTTGATGCCTGTGATCTCCGACAGCCCTTCGGCCAGCAGCCGCGCGTTGTCATGGTCTTCGTGCAAACGCGCCGGCATCTTCTCCAGCGCAATCAGCGCTGCCGCACCCAGCACGCCGGCCTGCCGCATGCCTCCGCCCATGGCTTTGCGAAAAACGCGCGCCCGGTCGATAAAGGCCTCGCTGCCGACCAACATCGATCCCACCGGCGCGCACAAGCCTTTCGACAGGCAGAACATCACGGAATCAAATTTGCGCGTGATCTCCGCCACCGGCTTGCCCATCGCCGTCGCCGCATTGAAGATGCGCGCGCCATCCAGATGCACCGGCAACCCCAGTTCGTGCGCGCCATCGCAGATTTCATCGGCCACATCTTGAGGAAAGACCGTGCCTCCGGCCAGGCTCCCGGTGTTCTCCAGTTCAATCAACCCGGTTTGCGCGCGATAGTATGCCGGCGGCGCAATCTTCTTTTTGATCTGCGCCCAGGTGATCACGCCGTCTTCGCCATAGATCGTCCTCGGCTGGCACCCGGAAAACGCCGCCACCGTCGCCGATTCCAGGTTGATGAAGTGCGCGCGCTCTTCACAGATAATCTCCTGCCCATGCTGCGTGTGCACACGGATCGCCACCTGGTTCCCCATAGTTCCCGAAGGGACAAAGATCGCGGCTTCTTTCTGAAAGATCTGGGCCGCCCGCTCGTGCAGCCGGTTCATGGTTGGGTCTTCGCCGTAAACATCGTCGGCAACTTCCGCTTCAGCCATGGCCCGGCGCATCTCCGGCGTGGGCTGCGTGACAGTGTCGCTCCGCAGATCGATGGCGCGTTGTGTTTTGCTGTTTTCGGATTGAACAGTCTCGTGTTGAGCAAGGTTAGACATGTGATTTGAGCACCTGGTTTAGTTTCAAGGAACAAGACAAGTGTCAGGGCACGACTTCAGTCGTGCCGTAAACGGTCTTAATAGATTTGGGCTTTAGCCCCTGCGCGTTTCGGTCATCAATAAATTTCTGAAACACTTCATTCGACAGCAACCTTCCACGCGGCGTCAACCGAACACGGCTTCCCGATCGCTCCAACAATTCTTCCGCGACCGACTCCGTGATCGCCGCATCGTACTTGTTCACCTGAGAACCAAACTCTTCGCGCAGCCGTTCCATGTCCACGCCGCGATTAAGCCTCAGTCCCAGAAAAAAACTCTCTTCCAGCGCCTGCTCCGGACTCACCGCTGAATCCTTGAAATCTGCGGCGACAAAGAACCGGTCATAATCGTCGGTCGTCGCCAATCTGACGCTCTCGCCATGTGCCGCCGGTAGCATCGAGTGCGCGTCCACGCCGAAACCGAGATAGGGCTGCCGCGTCCAGTATTTCAAATTGTGCCGCGACTCAAAACCGTTGCGCGCGAAGTTTGAAATCTCATACTGCTCAATACCTGCGGCATTCAATCGCTCGCAGGCTACCTCGTAGAAATCCGCGGTCAGGTCATCGTCTGGAACAAAGTGCGCATGGTATTTTGTCCCGCCGGCAATCAGCTCGCGCCCCAGCCTCGAATCTTCGTCCACTTCCAGCATGTAAACGCTCACATGCGGGACGCCCGTGGCAACCGCCTGCTCGACTGAATATTCCCAGCTCTCGCGCGTCTGGTGCGGCAACCCGGCAATCAGGTCAACATTGATGTTGCTGATGCCTGTCTTGCACAGCCGTGCGATATCGTCGAGCGTCTTCTCCCGCGTGTGCAGCCGCCCTACGGATGCCGCTTCCTGATCGACAAACGACTGCACGCCCAGGCTCACGCGGTTCACGCCGCAGGAAACCATCGTTTCGATTACCTGGTCCGTCAGCGTGCCCGGCGCGCATTCCACCGTGGTCTCAATTGTTTTCAGGACGTCAAATTCCTCTGCAATCGACGCAAAGATCTTTCTCAAATCATCCGCCGGCAGGAGGCTGGGTGTGCCTCCGCCGAGGTAAATGGAATCCACTGCTTCGGGAATCTGTGCGCCCATTTTAGCGGCGTAGTCGTGAAACGCCCGCATATCCTCGATCAATCGCTCCACGTAACGCCCCATCTGTCCTGCGGAAAACACGCCTGAAGCAAAGTTGCAATAAGTGCACTTTGAGCGGCAAAACGGCACCGAGATGTAAATACCCGAATGCATCAAGGAATACCCATAACCTTCAGCGACAGAACTAAATATTGGCGACTTTCAAGAGTCCTTCTTTGTATCCGCCCCGGTGCTTTTCGCTTTGTTTATCTGGTCTGCTATTTCCTTTTCCATGTCCTTGAACATCACCCCTGCTACTCTCTTTAATAAAGTTCGATCAAGAGAACCGGATGTTATAGCGCCCGTTAGTGCTTCTACAAACGATTGCACTGTACGCGCGGTATCCTTTATGTCATCAGCCTCCACACTTCCGAGAATCAAATTAACATGAAGATAAATGCCATCGATGGCCCAGGCGTCAGTTAAATCGTAGTAGATTTCAGGATTGGACTTTGCGTATCTGTAAGAGTCGGTTCCAACCAATTTATAGATATGTGCAAGTTTTGGTTTCATCGAAGCGGCAGTTTCAAATTGGCTCTGAATTTTCGAGATTTGTTCTTTCATGTTAGATGTCTCGTTAGAGATCTGCTCCAACCGATTCTTCATCTCTGATGCTTTCTCTGACACATCGTCAAATTTATTCAGTTCAGCAGACAGTTTTTCTTGAGTGAGCATCTTTTCACTTAATCTCTGCTTGGCGGCTTCAAAGTTTGCCTCGAACTCGGACATTGATTTCAGAGTAGCTAAAAGCCCCTCTCGAGATGACTTGAATAAGGCGTAAAGTTGAGCTATTTCAACGTATAAAGCGCGCCTCATGCGCTCTCGCTTTCTCTTTTCACTTCGCCCCGTCTTCAGGATGTCGCTCACGTAACCGGTCAAGAAGCCAATCACTGCTCCAAGCAACACATTACCAGTCGATTGCAGCCAATGTAAAAAGCCCGCCAACACCATCTTCGCGTAAATGCCTGAATGCATAGATTTGTTAAAAAGCGCTTCTACGGCGCATAAATCCTGCATCAATTATAGAATCAGAGTCTATGCTCAAACGCGTCGTTGTGACAGGCATGGGCGTGGTCAGCCCCAACGGAATTGGAAAGACTGCGTTCTGCCGCGCCATTCTTGACGGCAAGAGCGGCGTAAAACTTATTTCCAGTTTTGATACCAAAGACCTTCCCGTGAAGATCGCCGGCGAGATTCAGGACTTCAAGGAGCTTGATTGGATTGAAGCCCGCGAGCGCAAGCACGTCTCGCGCTGCGTGCCGCTGGCCGTGGCCGCTTCCACCGAAGCCCTGAAAGACGCCGGCCTTGAGCCCGAAAAAATGTCGCTCGACGAAAAGCGCGAGATCGGCGTGGTACTGGGCACGGGCGGCGGCGCGCATGATTTTTCTGACGCGCAGTACCACATGTATTACGCCGGCAAGGTAAAGCAGATCAGCATTTTCAGCATTCCCAGCGGGACAATGGGCACCATGTCCAGCGAAGTCAGCATGCGCTTCGGCTTTCGCGGCATGAGCCACGTGGTCACCAGCGGTTGCACCTCGTCCACGGACGGCATCGCTTACGCCACGCGACAGCTTCAGTTGGGCACGCTGCCCATGATGCTGGTTGGCGGCGTCGATTCTCCTCTGGCCTGGGGCATTCTCAAGGGCTTCACCTTCATGCGCATCATGACGGAATCGTGGAACCACGCTCCGGAGCGCGGCTCGCGTCCTTTCAATCTGGACCGCGATGGCTTTGTCCTGGCCGAGGGCTCGTGGATGTTTGTCCTGGAAGAATATGAGCATGCCCGCGCCCGCGGCGCCCACATCTATGCCGAGATCGCCGGCTATGGGTCCACCTGTGAGGCTTTCCATCGTGTGCGCTTGCAGGAATGCGGCGAAGAGCCCGCGCGAGCTATCGGTCTCGCGATGAAAGAAGCGGGCATCTCCGCAGAGAACGTTCAGTATGTAAACCTGCATGGCACGTCGACGGACCTGAACGACCGCATTGAAACCCGCGCACTCAAGCTGGCGCTGGGCGACCATGCCTATAAAGTCCCAATGTCGGCGCTCAAATCCCAGATTGGACACCCGCAAGGCGCCTGTGGCGCGGCGGGTGTCGCCGCTACGCTGATCGCCATGAAGCACAACCAGCTTCCGCCTACCATCAACCTGGAAAAACCCGATCCTGACTGCGACCTTGATTACGTCCCTGAAGTTGGCCGTGCCGCGCAGATAGAGCACGCTGTGTGCAACTGCATCGCGTTTGGATCGAAGAATTCCGCGCTGGTGCTGCGGCGCGTAAGCTAGGGCTGAATGAACTGGCCCAACGTCGAATTCATCCGTGTCCTGGCGAATGACATCGAATTTGAAGTCGCCACCATGGACTCCGCCGATCCCTTTGCCGTGTCCACGCAGGGCGACCGCCTCGCGCTCTGCCTTCATGGCTTTCCTGAACATGCTTACTCCTGGCGGCATCAGATGCCGCTGCTGGCGCGCCTCGGTTACCACGTCTGGGCTCCGAATCTTCGCGGCTACGGCGGCACAGATTCGCCGCAGGAAGTCTCCGCCTACCGGACACGTACTCTTATCAATGACGTTGCCGGGTTGATCGAAGCAGCCAATCCGCGCGAAACCCTCTTGCTCGCCCACGACTGGGGCGCCGTGCTGGCCTGGCTGCTCGCCATGGACCAGCCGCAACTCATCAACCGCCTGGTGATCCTCAACGTGCCGCATCCCGCATGTTTTGCCCGTGAAGTGCACAAGCCGGTCCAGCTCTTCAAGTCCTGGTACACGCTGTTCTTCCAGCTTCCATGGCTGCCGGAACTCATCCTGGGCCGCCGCCAGGGACGCGGAGCTTCCGAACTCATCCGCAAAACCTCGCGCGATCCTGCCCGCTTCACCGACGAAGCTCTGGATATCTATCGCGCCAACGCCGCCCGGCCCGGCGGCCTGACCGCGATGCTCAACTGGTATCGTGGATTTTTTCGATACGGGGACATGCGGCGGTTCTTCGGCCGCAACGTTCCCACCATCCACATACCCACGCTCTTTCTCTGGGGTGATGCCGATGTCGCGCTCAGCCTGCGCACCACGCGCGAAACGGAGAAGTACGTATCCGACCTGACGTTCCGCGTTTTTCCCGGCGTCTCTCACTGGATCCAGCAGGAAGCGCCCGACGAAGTGAACGCCATGCTGGAAGCCTGGCTGCTTGGCCGTCGTGTGCCGGAATACTCCGAACTGCGCGTATCTCACTGAATCTTTTGCGCTGCGCCGCCACTCAATATCTTCTTTGCGGCGCACTTTAAAAACCAACTCAATCCGCCGCACCGCTTGCTTTAGAATGGTTTACAACACATGGCGCAGGAAGAAGAAGTACTAGGTAAAGCGTATGACAGCCGCCTGATGAAGCGGCTTCTGGGTTATTTGCGGCCCTACAAGTGGCAGGTCGTGATCGCCCTGGCATCCATCATCCTCAAGGCCGGCGCGGACGTGCTGGGGCCTTACCTGACCAAAACCGCCATCGATAAATATCTTTCTTCCGCCAGCGCGCAAAATCACAGCATTCTTGATCGCTTTCTCAGCTCGCGTCCATTGGTCGGCATCGCCGAACTCGGCTTCAGCTATCTTGCGCTGCTGCTGATCAGCTTTGGCCTGGAATATACCCAGACGTACCTGATGCAGTGGACCGGCCTGAAGGTGATGTTCGATCTCCGCAGCCAGATCTTCCGCCACCTGCAACACATGCACATCGGCTTCTTTGATAAGAACCCCGTTGGCCGCCTGGTCACGCGCGTCACCACGGACGTGGACGCGCTGAATGAAATGTTTACCTCCGGCGTGGTTGCGATCTTTGAAGACGTCTTTGTGCTCGCCGGCATTGTTCTCATCATGCTGGGGATGAGCTGGTGGGTTGCCCTGATCACCTTTGCCGTTCTGCCCTTGATTTTCTGGGGTACCATGGTTTTCCGCAAGTCGGTGCGCGAATCCTACCGCCGCATTCGCACCGCGATTGCCCGCATTAATTCTTATCTTCAGGAACATGTCACCGGCATGGTGGTATTGCAGCTTTTCAATCGGGAAAAGCGCGCCTACCGCAGCTTTGACCGCGTCAACGCCCAGCATATGGACGCCTTCAAAGACGCAATCATGGCTTACGCGCTTTATTACCCGGTGGTGGAAATCCTCTCCAGCGTGGCCATTGCCATGGTGATTTACTTTGGCGGATTCGGTGTGCTTCGCGGCGCGGTAACCATCGGCGTGCTGACCGCGTTCATGCAGTATGCCCAGCGCTTCTTCCGTCCCATACAGGACCTCAGCGATAAGTACAACATTCTGCAGTCCGCCATGGCCTCCAGCGAGCGCGTCTTCAAGCTGCTGGATACGCCGGTGGAAATCGCCTCGCCGGAGCAGCCGCGCAAAGCCGTGGGTGCAGGCCGGATTGAGTTTGACCATGTCTGGTTCGCCTACCGCAAGCTGGAGATGCCGGATGCAAACCAACCTGCGCCGAATATCAGCGGCAACGGTCACGGCCCAAGCGACTCTCACGCCGGCGATTTTGAATGGATCCTGCGCGACGTCTCCTTCACCATCGAGCCGGGTGAGACGGTGGCCATCGTCGGCCATACCGGCGCTGGCAAAACCACCATCATCTCGCTCCTGATGCGCTTTTACGATATCCAGAAAGGCGCAATCCGCATTGACGGCGTCGATATCCGCCAGATGGATTTAAATGACCTGCGCCGCCGTTTTGGCGTGGTGTTGCAAGACCCATTTCTCTTCACCGGCACCATCGAGAACAACATCCGTCTGGGCTCCGCGTGGATCACCGACCAGCAGATTGAAACTGCCGCGGAAAACGTCAACGTCGCCGACTTTGTTCGCGGCCTGCCTGAAGGCTTTAAAGCGCCGGTGCTGGAACGCGGGAGCACCATGAGCACGGGCCAGAAGCAGCTCATCTCATTTGCTCGCGCTCTGGCTCACAACCCCAAAATCCTTGTCCTGGACGAAGCCACCTCCAGTGTCGATACGGAAACCGAAATCCGCGTGCGAGAAGCCCTCACACGCATGGTGGAAGGCCGCACATCGGTCATCATCGCGCACCGTCTCTCCACCATTCAGCGCGCGGACAAAATTATCGTGATGCACAAAGGCCACGTCCGCGAAGTTGGAACCCACCAGCAGCTGCTCGGCCAGCGCGGCATTTATTGGAAGCTTTATCAGTTGCAATATAAAGACCAGGAACTCGGAGTGCCGCAGCCGCAGGTGGGCGCGGACGATTAAAAAGCCGTCATCCTATATTTCTCAACCGACTTTATCCGGGAGGTGGTAATATGCTGACCAAAAGAGCCTCAGTGAAATCCGCTATCAAGTAATCACCCAATGCATCCACGAATAAACCATGGCGTTACACGGCTTGTGTTCCCAATGATACGCATGTTTCGCGGACTTGTGATTTATCTGGCGCTGCTTCTGTTGGCGCTGTCCTCGTCCATCGCCTCAGCGCAGCCTCTTCACCATGCCCAAAGTCCGGAAAGACTGAAGGCTGCCTTTACCAACCTAAAATCGACCCCAAACAGCCGGACAGCGCAACACCATTATCTGAAGGCATTCCCGCACTCATATAAAAGGTTTCAATCTTACTTTGGCACTGGCGGCGCGCTGGCGGATGGATATGAGTGCGATTACATCTTCGCGCTCTCAACGTTGCAGAGCCATCACGTCGCGGAAGTTGGCAGTCTGCTGGTTCGGTTGAGCAAAGACGCGGAACTTCAGGGTAATGCGCCCAGCTGCCTGCACAATGTCATGGCGAACTATGGCAGCCATTTCACTAAATCATTCGCCGTCTATCTTCACCAGCTTGCACCCCAGGAACGCGCGCAACTGATCAACTTTCTGGCAGACGTTGAATCGGCAAACTACCCTGAATACCAAACCATTATCCAAAACCTGAAAGGCTTGAAAGAATCCGATCTGGCGAAAGAGTTCCAGCAGGCCCAGGCGGAACGATCCAGGCAATCTCACAGGTAAGTAACGAACCCCTCCTGGGTTGGCGCTCAACAGCTGGCGACGCGCTTCAATTACCACTTTTTGGCAATCTCGGCGATTTTGGCAATCCCGGATACCCCCTCCCCGTGTATCCCACCGCATCCCAGGTCATCCCAGTTTGGCGTGGGTTTGAGCGATTACGGCCGGAGCGAGCAGCCTCGGTTTTTGGCTAATTGCCAGTTGCTAAATGCTGATTGCTGAGTTTTCAAAGATCGTCCAACTACTGCTTTTCCTCGCTAGGAGGGGAACGATTTACTCTACCATTTGTTCGCCCAAGAGTCAAGCAAAAAAGCCCCAATATTGGCCCCTGATCTGACGCGTCGGCGGTCTTGTTGCATAGTTGCATAAAGGAGCAAAGCAGAGTTCTGGGCGCGAAAGAGAAAAGGACCTCGATTGCCACTCGAAAGTGCAGAGGTTTGGTTTTCCGATCAGATCACCCGATCCACCGAGCACTCGCTTTCACCCCTATCCCGATGTGCCCTTCCCATAGTTGAGCTCTCTAGTGCTATAGTCATAAGCTTCCTTGGGGAGTCGACGCGCTGTCCCATCGCTTGCGGTCTAAAGGAATATGCGGAAATACGCTTCGCTGATCACCACTACGGTCCTGCTCCTGATGCTGCTCGGATTTCCGCAATTATCCGGACCGCAGGAGGGCAATAAAGCGCAATCCACTGATTCGCTTTTTGAACAGGACGCGAGCAATCTCGTCGCACTGTTTGCGGCCGATCGATTCGAAGCAGTTGCAGCCAGGTTTAATTCCGCTATGCCCGCCCGGGTTACTCCTGCCACCATGAGGGCGACCTGGGGACGAATGAGCGAACGCTTCGGACGGTTTTTGCAAGTCCTGGCATCCAAACAGGTCTCCGGCTCGGATGTCGTGAATGTCACATGCGTGTTTGAGCATGGAGAAGTCAATGTGCAATTTATGTTTGATCCGCAAAGCCAGATTGCCGGGCTATGGTTTCAACCCTTGTCCGGCACGCATTTATCGCCCGCCCCTGATGCGCAAGTTTCCGTTGTGCCTGCGCAGAACGGTATCGAAGGTGATTGGGTAGCTCGGATAGGTTCAGGGAATCTGCAGATTCGATATGAATACCATTTGAAGCCTGGAGGAACCGGCACTTTGGATGTCCCTCCCAAATTCCTGGGTATTCAGATCCACCACAGGCTGGAAGGCAATAAAGTGCTGCTCTATGGATCCCATACATTCACCGGCGTGCTCGACGGAGATCACATGGTCGGGTTTCTTTACGAGCGCGGTCTTCCTATGGTGCTCAGCCGGAAAAGCGCCGATTTGTCACTGAACAATGACGAGCCAGGAAGTTTAGCTGGTTATTGGACAGGGACGGGACCGGTCGAGTGGGGGGCGAACGTCCTCATGATGTTCGAGTTGTTCAAGGATGGTGACGGGTTTCTCGCGCTGAACCTGGGCGGCGATTCCATGCCGGTGCGCTACTCTCGCAAAGGCAATCAGATCAGTGTCCATTTCGGCATTTATTATGCTGGCAACACGGCCCAGATGGAGTACACCGGCGTCCTGAAAGACACCTCCATAATCGGGACGTTATTGATGCCTAACTCCAATCCAAATTCCTTTGCTCTTGATCTGGTTAGAGTGGCTGGTCCAGGACGTGAAGCACACTACAAATCACAATCCTCCTTCCAAAGCCAGGCTCTACCTGCGCCTTTACCGCAGCCGCCAGTGGAGGAAACAAGCGGTCCGGGTATTAATCCGATCAACAAAGATCCGGGCTTTAGTTTCAGCCTGGCGGACTATTCGGGTGCCCAGAGCACTCACCTTACCGGAATTAACGATAGCGGTGTTGTGCTGGGGTACTATATTTCCTATTTCCCTCAGGACACGATTCATGCCACCGCGAATTATCCGTTCGTTGTCTCTAAGGGCCAGTTTACGGTGCTGCACGGCCCCATTTTTGATCCGATTTCTGATCTAGGCTCGTACGTCAATACCGATCCCCTGGCCATCAACAACAAGGGACAGATACTCTTGAGCCGGTCGCAATGGAACTTCGGCGAGGGGTCCGCAAGAAGCATTACCTATTATCTTTATGATCTCAACAACAAGACGTTCCAGGCCGTCGGGCTCAACTTTCGTTCCACGGTCTCAACCGGCAAAAAGTTCTTTGCTGGATATCTCGGCGGTATCAACGATCGTGGCGAAGTCTTCGGGAGATTACTAAGCATCGGGATCGACGAAACCTTTCCATTCTATGGCGCCCCCGCTCTTGGGCCCGCAGGTTCCAGGGTTCCCCCGTCTGCTGCCGGGTCCTTTCAGCGAATGCCGGAATGTCCCGGAGGCTCCGGACTGTTGCCTGCCGCAATCAATGATCAAGATCAGATTGTCGGCGTGTGTTCAGAGCCCACGGAGCCCGGGCCGAGCGGGTTCATTTATCAGGGCGGCAAAATCACGCTCTACCGCTATCCTGAGGCCCTGACAACCTTCTTCACAGGGATAAGTAATTCAGGTAAAGTCTCCGGCTATTGTCAATTAAATCAGGGCCTGAACTGGCAAGCATTCCTGTTCGACGGTTCTCAGTTCCTTCCTGTTGTTCCACCCGGGTCCACCGGCCCCGCATTGACAGGAAGCATGGCTTGGGGGGTCAATAGTAATGGCCAAGTCGTGGGCTCTTTCAATGAGGCCGCTCCCCCTAAGAAGGAACATGTTTTCGTAGCCTCGCCGCAAAAACCTTTTCCGAAGCCATAGCATTGAGTGACTCGTATCCAGTAGAAACGGCGGCTGTCCCTTACTCTTGCGCGCTTTTGCGGAAAACATAGGTAAAAGTTTCGTCGTTAAGATGAGGTCAGGATGGCTCCTTTAAGACGAATTCTTGCAGGGGTAGGGTTCCCTCGCGTAGGCTCGGGATTGAAAAACGATGCAATTCCTCCTCTCTGCCGGCGAAGCCTCGGGTGATACCTATGGCGCACAGCTTATCGACGCTCTGCGCCAGCTTTCCCGTGGTTCGACCTTCTTCGGCATGGGCGGAGAAAAGATGCATGCATCCGGCGCGGAGCTTCTGGTCCATGCCAATGAAGTTGCCGTCGTCGGACTGGTAGAGGTTGTCACGCATCTGCCGGGAATCCGCAGGCGCTTCAAGCATCTGGTGGCGGAAGCCGCGCGGCGCAAGCCTGATGCCGCCATCCTGATCGACTTTCCCGACTTCAACCTGCGTCTGGCGCGCGAGCTGCATCGCCTGGGTATTCCGGTGTTCTACTTTGTCAGCCCGCAAATCTGGGCCTGGCGCACCGGACGGGTGAAACAGATCAAGAAATATGTCCGCAAGATGATCGTCATCTTCCCTTTCGAGCCGGAGTTTTATCGCCGGCACGGCGTCGAGGTCAGTTACGTTGGACATCCGCTGGCATATGCGCCGCCGCAGATCTCGCGCGAAGAATTTGCCGCCAAACACCATCTTGATCCCAGAAAACAGTGGATCGCGCTGCTGCCCGGCAGCAGACGCAAGGAGCTTGCGCTCAACGTTGAACGCATGCTGTGGGCCGCCGAGATGCTCCAAGAGCAGATCGGCGATTTCCAGTTTGTCATGCCAGTCGCTTCAACGCTCGACAAAGAATGGGTTTCAATTCAGCTGCATAATCTATGGACATCCCCTCTTCAGGTCACTCTCACCGATAACGCCCGTGCTACGCTCATGCACGCCCGCGCGGCAGTAGTCGCCAGCGGCACCGCGACGGTTGAAGCTGCGCTCTCCGGCACGCCATTCGTCGTGGTCTATCGGCTGGCCCCGCTGACCTGGGTTCTTGGCCGCCGCCTGGTGAAGCTGGATACGTTCGCCATGCCGAACCTGATTGCCGGCAAAAAAATCGTGCCTGAGCTGATCCAGAAGGACTTCACGGCCCAAAACGTCTTTCGCGAGTTAAGCGCGATCATCCCTGACGGTCCGGCCCGCCAGCGGATGCAGGATGCCCTGAAAATGGTGCAGCAACGCCTGCATGACAGCCAGGATTCTGAGCGTCCGGCCCAGCGGGCTGCCCGCGAGATACTAAACGGCGCTAAATCTCCGCCAAACTCGCCCACATGACGCCAAAGGGTGTCCACGGCACGAGATACATCCTGTTCCTGTATGCTTCCAGTGGTGTTAAGGCAGCTTTTCTGGGAAAATTTACATCTAACCCGAGTACCTCTCAGCAGCTTTTGGAGAAATTCATGCAAATCGCACGACGACCCCTGCGACGTGCCACTCTGTTTATTGGCCTGATCGCGTCTCTCTACCTTCCGGCCCTTGCGGCTGAGCACTCGCGCGTGAAGGCTGAAGACTACGTGATCGACGCAGAGATCGTCCCCAGGACACACCGCCTCACGGCGCGCGCAAAGGTCAAGTTCACCGCGCTTGAGGACATCAATTTTGCCAGTTTTGAGCTGCACAACGGTCTGCGCGTAACCAAGGTGCTCGACGAGAAGGGCAAGCCGCTCACCGCCGAACGCGTCACCCAGGACAATGCCGTCCGCATCAGCTTCCCTGCCACCATGGCCAAGGGCTCCAGCTCAACCCTCACTTTCGATTACGAAGGCGCGCTGGCCAATGCCGATGACAGTCCCGTGGAAGGACTCAAGCTGGCCTATATCGGCGAAGACGCGATTTATCTTCTCTATCCCGGCCGCTGGTTCCCCGTGACTAATTACGGTATTGACCGTTTTACTGCCACCGTCAACGTCACCGCGCCTGCCGGAATCACGGTCGTCGGCAGCGGCGGTACGGGCGTTCCTAAGCCTGCGGCAGCGGGCAAGACCGTCACTTCTTTCACCTGGGAAAAACCGAGCTTTCCCGGGACCATCATCGCCGGCAATTTCCAGGAGAGCGCGTTCGGCGGCATCAAAGTCTATTTTGGCGCCAACAAGAAACAGTTCGCGGCACCTTACGCCGATACCGCTAGCAAAGAGCTGGAATATTTCTCGTCACTGTATGGCCCTGCCCCGAGCGGCGCCACGCTGAAGCTTGTGGAGCTGCCGGATGACACTGTACCCATGTGGTGGGCGCCGGAAATCGCCGCCCTGGCCACGCGCGACATCAGCGAAAAAACCAATTACCGCTTCCTGGCTGATGCCATCGGGCACCAGTGGTGGGGCGCGACCATAAGCCCCGCCAGCAAAGATGACTGGTGGCTGGTGGATGGCGGCGCGCGCGATTCCGAAATGCGCTACGTGCAGAGCACCGCCGGACAGCAGGCTTTTGAGGATGCGTCGCGCGATATGGCCGTCGGCGCTCTGGCCTATGACACCACGCCGCTGGGCAGCATCGGCAAACTCGATGCATTTTCCCCGCAGTTCCAGGCCCTGGTCACCGACAAAGGCGGAATGATCTTCCACATGCTCCGCTGGGTGATCGGCGACGCGGCTTTCGATAAGACCGTAAAACAATTCATGACGCAGTTCGCCGGCAAGTCCGCCTCGGTCGCCGATTTTCAGTCCGTGGCGGAAAAAAATTATGGTGACAAGCTCACCGCTTTCTTCGCCCAATGGGTGGATGGCACCGGCGCGCCCGAATTCAAGATGAAGTACACCGTCTATCGCGTGAAGAAGGGCTTCCGCGTGGTGGGCGAAATTACCCAGGACCTTGATCTCTTCCGCATGCCGCTGGAACTGAAAGTGGATACTGACGGGCAGACGGAGATGAAGCGCATTGAAGTCGTGGGCACGGATTCCGCTTTTTCGATCGAAACGTTCGGCAAGCCGCGCCGCCTGGTGCTCGATCCCAATAACTGGGTGCTGAAGAACTCCGGCGATCTGCGCGTGCGCGTCGCCATCCGCCGCGGCCAGGAACTTACCGCGCAGGGCAATCTGTCAGAGGCTCTAACCGAATTGAACAAGGCGCTCGACGTCAACAAGAATAGCTCGCTGGCTCACTACCGGATAGCCGACATTTTCTTTATGCAGCGCAATTATCAGTCGGCGGCCAATGAATTTCGTGAAGCGCTCAATGGTGACGGCGATCCTCGCTGGACTGAGGTCTGGAGCCACATCATGCTCGGCAAGATCTTTGATACCACCGGCCAGCGCGAACGCGCGGTCAACGAATACCGCCAGGCCATACAGACTGGAGACCCCACGCAGGGCGCTCTGGACGAAGCCCGCAAGTATCTGGAAAAACCTTACGAGCGTGAACGCCGCCCGAACGGGAATTAATAGCCTTAACCACAAAGGACGGAACGAAAACTAAAGTCTTTAACCACAAAGGACACGAAGATTCACGAAGGTTTGTCAGCAAGATCACAACTACTTCGTGTTCCTTCGTGTCCTTTGTGGTTAAGCTTTATTGCAGGCTTTTCAGGTAGCTCACAATCTGCCAGCGCTGCTGTTCCGGCAGCCTGGACCATGACGGCATTCCATTCTTCATGCTGCCGTTCTTCAGCAGCCATTCCAGTTCGCCCGGCGTAGCTGCGCGGACCCGCTCAGAATGCAGGTTGGGGCGCTTGTCCGTGCCCATAGCTTCTCCGCCGTGACAGGAAGAGCAGTTCTGCCGGAAGAGTTTGGCGCCCGCAGCCACGGCCACCGTATCGCTATCAAAAGGGTTTTGCCGGTTGCGGGCTTTTTCCGGGACTTTGGTCATCCACAAGCCATCGCCGGCAGAAGCAAACAGCAGTGTAGCCACCATGGTCAGGCTGATGAGCAACAGAAGTTTTCTTGGATTCATCATTACTTCCCCCTCAGCCGTGAAACGAACTGATTGATTTCATAGGAGACACCGAAGCGAAGCAGAAAACCATGGCTGTTACTGTTGAGCCCCGCGGCAGGCGATACGGCAAACGTCGGCCCGCTGGGCAGACGCCATGCCAGGGTCGGAGCCAGATAGTGCGACGTGTCATGCAGTCCAAAGCTGTAGCGATCACCAAGTCCGCCGTAGAGTTCTGCTCCCATGGCAAAGTTTTCCCGGCAAAACCTGCACGGATTGGGACTGGCCGCCAGCGAAAGCGGACGGCTCACCGCCACGGCGTAACCAAACTCCCAGGGCTCAGCCGCTATGTTTTTTTCGGCGATCATGTTTTCCGCGAAATTCCATCCTTTAAAGTTGCTGCTCAGGATCAGCTTTAGCTCCACTTCCCTTTCTTTCTCGCTGCGGTCATTCCATCCCAGAAAATCGGCTATGCCGTCGTGCCCCACGACTTCCAGTAGCGCCTTGTCCGCGCTGTTGATGTCTTCAAACTCGGCATACAGCACAGGATTGATCCAATGTTCCCGCAGCAGAGGACGAAAGCGGTTCTCAAACCGGAACCCGGTAAACACGCTGTTTTCATTCGCGGTGGTCTGCGAATCCAGGTAGATTTCTGAAGTCCACCACGTCTTTGCGCCATATTCCAACTCAATGGCATTGCCCCAGAAAGCATTGCCCGCGCGGGGAAATCCGCTGACCGATTTGGTAGCAAATTCCAGATTGCCCGGTTCCTCCATGTGGTGCGTGTAGGTGACAAAGTAATTCTCCTGCGCGTAAGCGTGGCTGGGAAAAAACAAAAGCAGGGCCAGGCACGGCAGCAGGCTGGGAATTGCGGAATTGCGGACCTGCACGGCAAATCTCCTGTCGGCGGCGGTTCATTTTGAAAATGAAATTGAATTTCAATTTCAAAATCATGGTAAGCAGTCTAAAACACCCAGGATTTTGCGGTCAATGATTGGATCACACAAATACGGAAAGATTACAAACGGGCCAGGCCGGGGGCAAGGATTCGCCGAATAATTCCTCAGAGAGTAAAGGGTTTACAAGCCAGGTGTGGCTGTCGCCGACTTGTTTTTAAACTGCTGATAACGTGAATCCACTGCAGCAATCACGCCTGCGGGATCTTTTTGCCAGGCTTTTTCCAGGTCCTGGGTGAAGCCAAAAAGCGCCCATGGGACACGCGCCGTCAGATCGCCTAGCATCTCATTGACGGCTTTTTCCTTCATCTGCTCTTCCGTCCGCTGGCGATGCCTGCCCACCAGAACCACCGAATAGGTTTTGCCCGTTGGAATAAAGTTCACTGAGTGCTTCGTCACCTTTTTGTAGACCCAAACCATGTCCGCGACGGGTGAAACCCATGTGCTGAAAAGTTTACGGCGCACCATCCACTGCGGAGTGATTTGAAGCTTGCCATATTTTTGCGTCATGGCCGGCTGAAGCTCGGCTTCGATTTGTGACGAGAGCTGCTCCGCGTCGCCATACACGGCCAGGTTCTTCCACACCGGAGAGCTCTGTATCTCTGAGCTGCGGCGCATCGCCTTCCACAGGTTCCATGCGGCCAGCGCAAAAAATGGTATGCCGATCGCCAACATAATGTAGCCTGTCTCGCGAAAATCGGCCGCATTCAAGGTAAAGGGCAGGACCATTTTCGCTAGGTCCGCATCTTCTGCCGCCAGGGGCTGCAGCAGATCAGCCTGCACGCGGTCGGTGGTGGCAACCAGTTCACCGGAATATTCCACCTTTTCCTTGCCTATGGGCGCTTTTACCAGAAGAATTTTGTCGCCCAGGCCCAGGAAAATGTATTCGTCCTTCACATCAGTGGAAACCACCCGGCCGCCCTCCATATGGTTCACCACATCACGATAGCCGGTATTCGCTGCTTTTGTTCCGGTCACGGTGACGAAGTTGCGCCACGGTTGCTCCGGTGACGCCAAGCCCGCCAGTTCGGCGTTCGATACTGACCTGCATCCGAGCAGAAAATTGGCGCAGTAGCGGTAATTCAAAGCCACGGTCAAAATCAGCAGGCCAACAATCACCCCATTGACGATTAGAAGATTGCGGTTTGCTCGCCGCGCCTCATTTTCCACCCACAATGCCATAACGCCTCCCCCACCTGGGCGAAGCTTATCATTGCTGGCGTTTAACGCAAAGACCATTAGGTGCTGAACGTTCGCAGACAAGTAAATGCGAAGTCCCGCACTGTTTACAATCGAGCCATGGCAAAGGCGAAGCCCGCAAACCCGAGCGTCTCCCGAACCCGCGAGACGAAGATCCGCGAAACGATCCTGAAGATTCCGCGCGGCCATGTATCGACCTATGGCGCCATTGCCCGCGCCGCCGGCTTTCCCGGGGCGGCCCGTCAGGTGGTGCGCGCCCTCGCGAAATCCCACGGCCTTCCCTGGCATCGCGTGGTGGCCGCCGGAGGCCGCATTGCGATTCCCGGTGAAGGTGGCCTGGACCAGCGTTTTCGCCTGGAAATGGAAGGCGTTAAATTCAGCGGCAAGAAAGTGAGGATGGCCGAGTTTGAATTTAAGTTTCGCGCGAAGAAAAGAACTGTGGAGCGCAGGGGCCCTCGCCTGCGTTAATCAACGCTCAGCGCAGCCGGGGCTGCTGCGGTCCACAAGCATGAATAACATTCGCGGTTCATGCGAAAAAAAGGCCACCTTTCGATGGCCCCTTTACTCAAGCGTGGCTGTTCGAATGTAGCTTCCCTAAGCTGCGGCGGCGGGGGACATTGATCTCTGCGCCGCCTGGTTGATGAATTTCTTCATCACGTTGGCCCACATGATCTTCTTCCTCACAGCGCTCTCTTTGACTGTGCGGCCCTGGGCAAACATCCCCAGCAGCGCCTTCATCTTGAAAACCCTCAGGATGGCGGCATCTGACTGGCTGACGTTGTACGCGTTCAGGAACGTCTCCTGGATCTGTCCGGTAATGCTGCGGTTGCAGAAAGGATATTTTTCCAGAGCTTCCACCGAAGCCAGGAACGTAGCCAGGTCTTCAAACGAATTGCCGCGGCGTTTCATCCGCGCGAAGTCGCAGAACCCGACGCCATTTTCCGTGACCACGACGTTCAGTGGCGTAAAGTCACACAGCACGGCTGAACTGGGCAATGACTTCCTGTTACGGGCGAGCACGCTATGGGCCCCGGACATGATGAGGCGAACCGCATCATCATCCAGACCTTCGTTCTGGCAGCTCTTGCAAAGTTTCTCCAACCCGGTAATCAGGGCGCCGCTGTCAAATGGCTCCGGCGCATCTGCGGTTGCTTTGTGGAAGCCGCGCAGCCACTCGCCGGCGCGCTGCGCTACCAGGGCGATGCTGCCGTTGCCGGCAAAGCCCGGCAGCAGTGCCGCCTTCATGATGATGGACTGGACCGGCAATCCGGCCACTTTCTCCGTTACCACGGCGCAAAGATCGCTATAATCGCCCAGCAGGCGGGGAACACCATCCAGCTTCTTTCTAGCAGTAATCGTATGGTTTACATACTGAAGGTTGGCGTTCTCCTGCCGCGCCACCGACTTGGCGTTGCCTCCGCACTTGCCCGGACGATAAACCTTGATGGCTACGCGCTCGCTGCCTTCGGAAAAATCGAGACAGACGTCATAAATGAAATGGTCATTCTTTGGGGTATGACCTACGACCCGCAAATTTTTAAACTCGCCTCGTTGGAGATAATGCGTCACCGCTTGCTTGCGCAAATCGTCAAGAATCTGGTCCAAAACCGTTTCTGCCATCAAATCTCCCTGGGGTAAATAGCTCCCGGGCGCGTTGGCAACGCACCTGGAACCCTTTTTCGTTGTATTTTTTTGCTTCGACAGCTAGCTGACGAAACGGCAGGCACTTAAGGTAAGTGCACTTTTAGGGCCAACAACGGCCTGCTGACTCGGCCCTAAGTAATTGATGAGAAACGGTTTGTAGGCGTTGCCAGAGAGCAGAATTTACTCTTGGGTAGTACCATGCTCATATTCGGAATGATGGGGACACAAAAACCCCTTCTTAAAGATACTTCTGATCGGAGCAAAACTCGCCGAAGTCCTTAATAGAAAAGGTACTTTCTCCACTTGGTATCGGAGCGCCCGATCATCCGCATGATGTGCCTGCTGGTGTGCAGGGTAAAAGGCCGTGGCTCCTTCATCAGCTTCATGTCGGTTTCGCCCAGCAAATGGTTGCCCTTGCGCCGGTTGCAGGGATGGCAGCAGGCGACCAGGTTTTCCCAGGTTGAAGATCCCCCGCGGGAGCGCGGGATCACGTGGTCCAGCGTCAGATCGCCGGAGGAAAGCAGCACCCCGCAATACTGGCAGGTATTGCGGTCCCGCAGGAGAATGTTCTTGCGCGACAAGGCCCGGGTCTGGTGCGGAATGCGGCGATACTCCAGCAGACGGATCACCGATGGCACACGTATAGCAATGCGCGCGGCATGAAGGAAGTGTCCATTTTCTTCTTCCGGCATGGCCAGGCCTTTCAACACCAGCACAATAGCGCGACGCGCGGCACAGATATTGATGGGCTCATAGGACGCATTCAAGACCAGGACCGGAGTTTGCATGATCATGCTCTTCCGAGGCTTGGGCGGCTCCTTTGGCGTCTCGCCGTAGTGGCGCTTGTTTCGTTTGTCCCGTTCATGCATGGCCCTGTGTTCCTCCCGGTGAAGCGACGGCCGTCATCGCCAGCGCGCTTCCTGCTTCCTTGGTGGCCCGCGCTACCGTGGCCACAAAAACTTCTTTGGCGCCTGCCCGGCGCAGTACCCGGGCGCACTCGCCCGCGGTAGTGCCGGTGGTCATCACGTCATCCACAATCAGGATGCTACGCCCCTTGATCTTCTCCGGCCGCAACACGGCAAAGGCGCCACGCACATTCGCTCGACGCTGGTGGCGCGTCAATCCCGTTTGCGACGCCGTCTCGCGTGTGCGGGCCAGGATGGACATATCCAATTGGATGCTACTGGAACTCTGAAAGGCCAGAAAAGCTCGTGCAATCATTTCGGCCTGGTTGAAACCGCGGGTCTGCCTTTTGCCCGCCCAGAGCGGCACAGGAATTACCGTCAGCGAATCCGGCAGGGCCAACGCGGTGACGGCCCGGTTGAGCAGATCGCCCAACAGTTTTCCTGCGGGCCTGATTCCCTGGTATTTGAAAAGGTGGATGAGGTCGCGCAAAGCGCCTTCATACGCTCCATACGCAGCAGCACGCTTGAAATGAGGTTCTGCCCGCCGGCAGATCCCGCACAAGGCGCCGTCATCGGAATCGGCAAAATTGCTGAACAGCTTCTCTCCGCAAACACGGCACAGAAGTCCATCCAGAGGAATAACTTGCTGGAGGCACGGTTGGCACACCGGCACATGGGCAACGGTTGTAAGAGGAGAGCCGCAGATGCGGCAGTCAGAGGGAAACAGGAGCGAGAACAAACTGGCGGAGACAGCTTTGACCGCACTTTTCGTCGCATCGCGCAACTGTGTGGTGCGATGGGGAACCCGCTGAGCCCGCTCTAGAACACTACTACTGAAGACTACCCTCCTTAAAAAGCCGTAGAAGGCTGTGCTCAAGCCAGAGTATATCTTTGTTGCTGCTGGGAAGCAATGCGAAGGTTTTGACCGTCCCACCGGCAACCCAAAAAGAGCCACCCCATCAGTTCATCGGATCCGCGTGCTCCTTATGGTTCAAGCATTTGTAACATGCAGTGCGGATGTGCTAACTTGCCCCTCGATTTCATTGAGCGCCTGACAACCGACAGGGAGGAACTGTGGCCGAAACCGTACCAGCGAAAGTTGAGGAACCAAAATTTCAACCGTACGTGCCAGCGGACGAAGTTCGGCCGGAATTCACGTTTCGCGCAATCTTCTTTGGCGGACTCTTCGGGATCTTATTTGGCGCGGTTACGGTTTACGTTGGCCTGCGCGCCGGTTTGACAGTATCAGCCTCGATTCCTATCGCCGTGCTGTCCATCAGCGTTCTCCGCGCGCTGGGCAAGGCCAGCATTCTGGAAAACAACATCGTCCAGACTGCAGGCTCCGCAGGTGAATCGGTGGCGGGCGGCGTGATCTTTACGTTGCCTGCATTGATCTTCCTTGGTTTCCCGCTGGAATATGCCCGTATTTTTCTTCTGGCGTTCATCGGTGGATGGCTGGGCGTTTTATTCATGATCCCGCTGCGGCGGCAGTTGATCGTGAAGGAACACGGCAATCTTCTTTATCCTGAAGGAACGGCCTGCGCTGACGTTCTGGTGGCTGGCGACAAGGGCGGATCGTTCGCCGGGCGCGTCTTTGCCGGGCTCGGCCTGGGTGCTCTTTATACCTTTTTCCAGAACGAGTACATGTTCAAGGTCTGGCCCAGCACCCCGACCTACACGCCCGGCTGGTATCCCGGCTCTTCCATTCGCGCCAATACAACCTCCGAATATCTGGGCGTGGGGTACATCATTGGACCGCGCATCGCCGGCGTCATATTCTCCGGAGGCGTTTTTGCCTGGCTGGTGGTGATGCCCGCGATCAAGTTCTTTGGCTCGCACGTTACCGGAACAATCTTTCCTGGAACTATGCCGATTGCCAACATGGGGCCGGATGACATCTATCGGGCTTACATCCGCCCAATGGGCGCAGGCGCTGTGGCTGCCGCAGGGTTGATTACGCTGCTGCGCACGATTCCTACAATCGTTAACGCTCTGCGCGCCGGCGCCAAAGACCTGGCCAAAGGCGCCGCGGGCGCTGCCAGTCTCCGTCGGACGGACAGAGATATTAACTTGAAATGGGCAGTGCTCGGCTCGGGGATTTTGCTCCTGCTCATGTGGGCATTGCTGACCTTCAAGCCCATTCTCCATGCGGAAACTTCAGCCGGAAATAATTTCTTTGCCGCGATTCTGGTGGTGGTATTCGGGTTTCTGTTTGTCACGGTCTCTTCGCGAATCACAGGGCTGATCGGCAGCTCGTCGAACCCGATCTCCGGCATGGCGATCGCCACGCTTATGGCAACTTGCGCCATGTTCTTGGTCATGGGCTGGACCGCTACCGCTTTCTCCGCGCTGGCTATCACGATTGGAGGCGTTGTCTGCATAGCGTCTGCCAATGCGGGCAATACTTCGCAAGACCTGAAGACAGGTTTTCTGGTGGGCGCCACTCCGGCCAAGCAGCAGCTTGCTCTGATGGTCGGCGTGACTGTTTCTGTGGTTGCGATTGGGATGACGCTGGGACTGATGAATGCGGCGCTGGAATCTTTCCGCCCTGCCAATATCGCGATTGACGTTCACAACCTGCCGGTCGGCGTCTCAGAGTATTCAGGAAAGTTTGATCGTCAAAGCGTTCAGGTCACAACAGCCAAGGGGCCGGAAAGCAATGCCGCGCAAACGAAGCAGCAGCAATCGGTCGCTGGAATGACGCTGTACACCGCCATCAACTCGCCCACCGTCCCGAACGGATACTATTTTTATAATCCGCAGAGCCAGAAATTTGAGGTGCAGTGGATCCAGGGCATCGGCAGTGACAGCGCGTCCGCACCCCAGGCCCAGCTCATGGCCACGGTCATCAACGGCATTCTGCAGCGGCGGCTGCCATGGGGACTGATTCTGTTGGGAGTGTTCCTGGTAATCGCTGTGGAGCTGCTGGGGATTCGCTCTCTTTCTTTTGCTGTGGGATTTTATCTTTCTATCGCCACTACTCTGGCGATCTTTGCCGGTGGGGTGGTGCGCTGGCTGGTCGAGTATCGCAGCCGCCGCGCAGGCCAGGCTTCCCAAGAGAGTGAGGTCAGTCCTGGCTCACTTTATTCCAGCGGCCTGATTGCCGCGGGCGGCATCGTGGGCCTTCTAGGCATGGTCATTAAGGTGGCGGAGGGCTGGCATTGGCTGCCGGAGAATGCCATGGCCTGGGGACCGAAGCTTCACTTCATTGCCGACCACGCCAATTTCGGCAACATTCTCGCCGTGATTATGTTTGGACTGCTGGCCGCATCTCTGTATCACTTCGCGCGCAAGCCTCTGGAAGGCGAGAAAAAGTAAATCTCACCGCAAACGGGCGCAAAGGTCGCGACGTTAAAGTCCGACTTTGCGCCCTTCGCGTCCTTAGCGGTAAAACACTTTTTCTGCCCGACTTGTTTCCTCCGTGTCTCCGTGCCTCCGTGGTAGATTTCTTTCTCGACCTATAATTCTTCCAATGTTCATCGCCGACAATATCGCTGTCGTCCGCGAGCGCATCGCCCGCGCCGCCGCAAGAGTACGCCGCAACCCGGATTCCATCACGCTGATGGCCGTGAGCAAGACCGTGGAACCGGAGCGGATCAAGCAGGCTTATGCCTCTGGTCTGCGCGTGTTTGGCGAGAACCGGGTTCAGGAGTTCGAAGGAAAGTCTCACGGCCTGAGCGAACTGAAAGACGCCGAATGGCATTTGATCGGCCATCTGCAAAGCAATAAAGCGAAGAAAGCTGCGGAACTGTTTCGCGCCATCGATTCTGTCGATTCTCTGCGGCTGGCGGAGAAGCTGAATCAGGCGGCAGCGGAAGCCCGCAAGCGGCTTGATGTGTTGATCGAAATCAAAGTCAGCGACGAAGAAAGCAAAGCTGGCATGCCGCTGGATTCGCCGGAACTGGAAAGTCTCCTGCGCGCCGCGCCGCAGCTTGACAGTCTCCAGATACGCGGGCTGATGACCGTGCCTCCGTTCACTGACGATCCTGAAGGCGTGCGGCCTTATTTTCGTCTGCTGCGCGATCTGCGTGACAAAATCTCCGCACGCAAGCTCTCCGGCGTCGAGCTGGACGTGCTTTCCATGGGCATGTCGCACGACTTTGAAGTCGCCATTGAAGAAGGATCGACCTGCGTGCGCGTGGGGACGGCGATCTTTGGAGCGAGGTCCAAACCATGAAAATTCTTGACCGGATTTTTGCCTGGATTCTGCTGCTGCTCGGCTGCGTGCACGGGGTTGGAACATTCCTTGTGTACAAGACGCTGGTCATGGACGCTGTGTGGTTCTTCTGCGGGGCGCTGGCCATCATCTTCGGCGCGCTGTTCAACCTGGCGCGCATCAGCCGCCCGGCCGACCGCCTGGTGGCCGGCCTGACCGTGATGGTGAACCTGATACTGTTGGCAGTGTTCGTGGCTGTGGTTCCGTGGACCCTGCGCCACGATTTGAAAGCCAATCCGCAGGTGATCGTGTTGGCGGCCGCGCTCATCGTTGAATTCGTGCTGTCCCTCCGGCAATGGTTGCGATAAAGGAATCTGCGAGCGGTGTAACGTTTGCCGTCAAGGTCCATCCTCGCGCCCGCAAGAACGCCATCACCGGCGTGCTAGGCGACGCGCTCAAACTGGCGCTCACCGCTCCGCCGGTCGATGGCAAGGCCAACCATGCGGTGGTTGAATTCTTTGCCGATTTGTTTGCAATTCCGCGGTCGTCCGTTACCATAGCCAGCGGTGAAACCAGCCGAAATAAAGTAGTGCGGATCGCCGGTGTGACTAAACCAGTGGCAGAGCAGAGGCTGGCTGAAAATTTGAAATCGTAAGTTTGAATTTGCCGACGAGGAGAACATCTTGTCCTTTTCTGAACGACTGGAGCAGATAAAGACGGGCTTTGAACGTCCATTCTGGGTCGCGAACATCACAGAATTGTTTGAGCGGCTGTCGTATTACGCGGCGTTCGCTTCCCTGGCGCGCTATCTGCATGAAGCGTTGAGGTTTCCGGTCCAGCAAGCCAGCAGCCTTACGGGGCTGTTTGGCGGGCTCGTGTGGTTCCTTGCGGCTTTCGGTGGTACGGTTGCTGACCGCCTGGGCTTCCGTCGCGCGCTCTCGCTCGCTTACTTGATCCTGAGCTGTTCTTATTTTCTTTTGGGCTCGCTGGGCTCTCCGTGGCTTGGCCCAATCCGCGATCACATGCCGCTCATTGTGCTGGTCAGCGTCGTACTGGCTCTGCCGGCCCTTGGTATCGCACTGGTGAAACCCGCCGTGGTCGGCACGACTGCACGGGCTTCGAAGGAAAACGTTCGGTCTATCGGCTACTCGATTTATTACACGCTGGTGAACATCGGCGGAGCAGCGGGGCCGTACGTGGCTTCATGGGTACATCGCCATATGAGCGTGGAGAATGTATTCCGCGTCGCGGCAGGCAGCGTCTTCCTGATGTTTTTTGCCGTGCTTATCTTCTTCCGTGAACCGCGCCGCTCCGGCGAGGTACAGACCGCCAGTCTCGCGGAGTCTCTCAAGAACTTTGGCATGGTCCTGGGAAATCCAAGATTCATGCTGTTTCTGTTGATCTTTTCCGGCTATTGGATCGTCTACTGGCAGGAGTTCATCATTCTGCCTATTTATGTTCACGACTACATCAATCCAAATACCGATACTGAAATCATGCTGATCACCGGCCCGTTGCTGGTGATCGCGTTGACGGTGTTGATGAATTTGGCAACGCAGAAGGTCGCCCCGTTTCGCGCCATCACGCTGGGGACGCTGATCTCTGCCCTGGCGTGGATCATTTTGGTTGTTCATCCCACGGTCCTGATGGCTTACATAACTCTCGGGGTTGTTGCGCTGGGTGAAATCATTCAGTCACCGCGTTACTACGAATACGTTTCTCGCCTGGCTCCTCCCGGACAGCAGGGAACGTACATGGGCTTTGCCTTCCTGCCAATTGGGATTGGCTCATTCGTGGCGGGTTGGTTTGGCGGCAAGCTGATCCATCACTTTGGCGAGGTTACGCACCAGCCGGAAAAAATGTGGTGGGCGGTGATCGCTGTCGGCGTGCTGACCGCGCTGCTGCTGTGGATTTACGACCGGACCTTGATGCCAAAGGAAGCGACGGCGAAGGCTTGATCGACGGAGGCATGGAGAAAAACCTTTGAAACACAGACGAAACCGAGGAAGCGGAGGAATTAGGAAACCTTACAACTGATTCACACGGATGACACTGATCGGACAGGGGCAGGAATCGGGAAACAGGCGACTCGAGACCCAGCTTTGAGCCGCCGTTGCCTGGGTTTACTGATAACGTCTTGGCTGATAAACGTCTTGAGGGTTATTGCCCGTCTGGAACCTGATCATATTTCCTCGAAGCCCGTTTCTAGCCAACTTCCGCTTGGCCGACGATCCGCCCAGAACCTCGCCCTTGGCGAAAATCGAGGCCCCATTTACGCAACCGCTACGAGCAGCATTGGGAGTCGACAGTAATTCCGAGACCGCACTCCTTGACATCTTAGGGGAGACCACGATAGCCTCCTAAGTAATTTAGGAGGCACTGTGGCGGAGCAAGCCGAGCTTCTTCCTGGCACCCTGGATCTTTTGATTCTGAAGGCAGTTTCACTGGGGCGTCTGCATGGGTATGGCGCCCTTCTGCGCATCGAGCAAATTTCTCAGGGCGCACTGCTTATTGAACAGGGCGCACTTTATCCCGCCTTGTTCCGGCTGGTACGCCGGGGATTGCTGAAGGCCAGCTGGGGCACGTCTGAAAACAATCGCCGCGCCAAGTTCTACGAACTGACCACCGCAGGCCGCAAGCGTTTGCGTCAGGAAGCTGACGGCTGGAACCGCCTCGTCAATGCCATCGCCTCTGCCCTCGCCGCGCAACCGGAGGAAGTATGAGACTCTTGGCCTCGATGCGCTCCTTCGCTTCAGCTCTCTTTCGTCGCTCTCACCTTGAAGACGATATGGAAGAGGAGCTTCGCTCGCACATCGAATACCGCGCCGACGATCTGGAGCGTTCAGGTCTCCCCCGCGCAGAAGCCGAACGCCGTGCGCGCATCGAGTTCGGCGGGCATGAACGATTCAAGGAGGAATGCCGCGAAGCCCTTGGCACGCATTTTCTTGCGGCATTCTTTCAAGATGTTCGCTACGGCCTCCGGACTCTGCGCCGAAGCCCGGGATTCACCGTTGTCGCCATCCTTACCCTCACAATCGGGGTTGGCGTAAACACTTCTGTTTTTTCTCTGATCTACGCCCTCGCCATTCGCCCGTTGCCGGTCAAAGATGCCTCAAGCCTGGCCAGCGTCTATCAGGAATCGCGCGCTACCAGCCAGCATCCGCGCGGCATTGAAGGAGCGCCCTCTTACGTCTCCTATCCTGAATATGCCAACTATCGCGATGGCAACCATGTCTTTTCCGGCCTGGCCGCTTACGCAGAAACAACCGTATCGCTGAGTGGCACGGAGCCGGAGTTTCTCCACGGACTTCTGGCCTCCTGCAACTATTTTGACGTTCTCGGCGCGAACCTCGCGACCGGCCGCAGCTTCGGTCCATCCGACTGTCGAGCCGGCGCGGGCTCCGTCGCAGTGCTCAGCAATGGCTTCTGGCAGCGCAGGTTCGGCGGTGACCCGAGCGTCGTCGGCAAGACACTCACGCTCGATAGACAGGTCTTTGCCGTCATCGGCATCACTGCTCCCGAGTTTTCCGGCACGGAGCTTCAGGTTCCCGATCTGTGGGTCCCAATCTCCATGGCGCCACAGCTCATGCCTGACACCTTCGCGACGCACGACTGGCTCGCACTGCCCAACGTAAGTTGGCTTCACGTTGTGGGGCACCTGAAACCCGGCATCTCTCGCCGGCAGGCGCAGGCCGAGTTGAACGTCCTCGCGCACCAGATGGATGCAAATTCGCCCGGAGCCAAGACCACCGTCACCGTGAACGCAGGGGCATTCTTGAATGGTCCAGAAATGCGGGCTGTGGGCGTCTGGTTCGCAGCAGGGTTGTTTGCTCTTGCCGGGTTGGTTTTGCTGATGGCGTGCGTCAACATTGCGAACCTGCTGCTGGCGCGGGCCACCGCGCGCCAACAAGAAATCGGAGTTCGTCTGGCGCTCGGCGCAAACCGCCACAGGCTTATTCGCCAGCTCCTCACCGAGAGCGTCCTTTTCGCCATTCCCGGCGGACTTGCAGGGCTCATTGTTGCCTTATGGCTGCCGCCTGTTCTCATCCACGTGCTTCCCGAAATGCCGGAGACCAGTTTGCCGGTGAATCTGGCGCCCAACTTTCCGATCCTTTGTTATTCGCTGCTGGCCTCGCTGGCGGCCGCAGTTGTCTCAAGCTTTGCCCCGGCGCTCCATACCACCCAGCCCGATCTGCTCACCATATTGAAAGATGATGGCGCGTCTGCCGGGCACAGCCGAAGCCGCACGCGTCTGCGCGGCTTTTTCGTCGCCGCACAGGTCTCCGGTTGCACTCTGCTTCTGGTGGTGGCGAGCCTACTGGCGCGAGGACTCCATCGCGCCCAGGACCTCAATCCCGGCTTCACTACCAGGAACGTCTTTGTCATGTCTTTCGATCTCCAGCAGAAAGGATATGACGGTCCGCGCGCCAGTCATTTCGAGCACCAGATGCGCGATCGCCTGGCATCTCTGCCGGGAGTCGCCGGCGTCACGAGCTCGGTTGTATTGCCTTGCGTAACCGGCGACTTGTCGGGTGTCACCATTCCGGGCAGTAAAGCCGGGCCCGGATCAACCCTTGTCCTGGCCAATATCGTTTCAGCAGATTATTTCAAGACTATGGAAATCCCCATTCTCCAGGGACATGCGTTCACCGAGCAGGAGATAGAGACCAATGGCCCGGCGCCCGCGGTCATCAGCCGCGCCATGGCGAGGAGATTCTGGCTGGGAGAAGATCCGATTGGAAAGCAATTCTCTGCCAGCAAGGACCAGAGATATCGTGTTGTTGGGATCGCACCAGACCTCGAAAATCTGCATTTGGGGGAGGTGGATGGCCCTTTTTACTACGGCGCGATGAATGCCCGGAACAACGGAGCGGCTGAGGCGAAAATCTTCGTGCGCACCTCCGGTAGTTCGGAACTGCTTTCTGCGGTTCCGGAAATCGTCCGACAACTCGACCCGAATGTGATGGTCATCACGGAATCCTATGAGCAGATCTTGGGCAAACAGCTCACGCCGGCGCGCACCGGAGCTCTTCTAGTAGGCATCCTGGGCGTACTTGCAATGCTTCTTGCAATTGTGGGAGTTATGGGCGTAGTTTCCTACGCCGCGAGCCAGCGCGTGCGCGAGATTGGCATTCGCCGCGCCCTCGGCGCGCAGACACGCGACGTCATCACGCTCCTTGTTCGCCAGAACGCCAGAGTTGTCGCCATCGGTCTGGTCATCGGACTTGCTCTCGCCGCGGGATCGGCCGTTTTACTCTCCGCTGCGGACTTGCTGTTCGGCGTGAGCCCGCTCGATCCGCTTGCGTTCCTTGGGACAACGATCCTCCTCGCTGCTGTAGCGTTCTTTTCTATGCTGATTCCTGCATGGCGGCCGGCTCGGGTCGATCCCATGATTGCGTTGCGCCGTGAATAGTTCGTCGCACTTATCCGCGTTGGAAGCTCCGACATGCCACTGATTGTGCACGGATCAAGGACAACTCGGACAGCGATCTAGATGCCCGCTCCGGTAAGCCCACCTTTTCCAGGCTCCGAGCGCACGAATAACCTGTCTTATGTCAGCACGTATCGGGACGGCGTTCGCGTTCTCTGTGAAATGCTTTAAGGCAGCAGGGGCCATAAACCAGTGGCCGGTGAAAGTTCGCTCGGGAAAGCTGATGAAGCCGGGGGCACACTCCTTCGGCAGCCGCAGCACGTCACCAAAAGAAGAACTACAAACCAACGGAGTCGATTCATTCGGCATGACATTAGCATGTTTTGCGCTAAAGGAGATGATTACTGTTGAGAACAGGCTATAGCGCTCAGAGCCAGGTCGTGAGCACAATGGCGATTTATCAATCCTTAGCCGAGGGTTGACGGCGTTGCAGACGAAGTACGGCCGCCTTAGCTTCATCTGACCACTTCGCTGGCCCTGCGAGTTCTTGCGCTGCCTTGTATTGTTCCATCGCTTGAGGAAGCTGGCCAAGTCTCTCGAACACTCGCCCCAACCGCACATGAATGGCAGCATCTCCCGGCTTCTCTTCAACCGCATCCTTGTAGCGCAGCAATGCGCCGTCATAGTTATGTGCCGCGAAGGAGTAATCGCCAACTTCGACGTTGTGAGCGGCCTTAAGCGCGATCTCCATCGCGTCATTACACTTGTCCACTGGAACCCTGCTAGAACTCGCGCTCTCGTTTTCGCCAGGATTCTTCGCTTGTGGCGCGGACTCTGGAAAGGTTGGCGGCGTCTGCTTGCTTGAATGGTCGCGACACCAGCCCCAGATGCAAATGACGTCGGGGAATGGGTTCGAATTGCGGTGCTTCTTGTTCGATTGTTGCTTGTGTACCTCGGTGATGATGTCGTCCACCGGGCGCTCAGCAGGACATGATGGCGGCGCAGATTGCGCAAGCATCCCTGCGCTGAGAACCACCATGGCTACTGCGTGTCGGACGTACACACAGCGATTATATCGTCACAGCGTTAGCCTGCGTAGCTGTTGTAGCCAGGCGATTGCGCTCACAACCAAAGGCCGGATTCTTGTCGGATGACGGGCTAACCGGAAGCGATGTAGATGCCCGCTCCGGTAAGCCCACCTTTTCGCAGCTTTCGCAAAAATCGATTCACGCGCGCTGCGCGCGCCTCCACCCCGAAGCGCGCGTCGGGGACCCGGCCTGCGGCGGAAGGAAGAAAAACTATCCGACCTTTACCGCCGGCATGAATGCCTGCTCCACCCTGCGGGCAGGGGCAGTTTTCGAAGGAAAAGAAGGCCTTTTCTCTTGACAGAAAAGCGAACAAATGGTAAATTATCACTGGTGATAGACATGTGTGACACTCGAAAACTGTCTCACCTAAGGGGTGCAGCTCACCAATCTGGGATGAACTGGGATGACACTGCGTAAACGCTTTAGAATCCTAATTGAAGCCCAGGGGGAGGGCACCCTGGTCATCCCATTCGGTTGAATGCTGCAAGCGCTTTAGAATCCTAGTTGCGCCGAGGCGGCAGGGCACATACATGGGATTTGCTTTTTCTTGCCCGTCGGGTATCGGCTCATTGATTGCCGGGTGGTTTTGCGGGAGACTGATCCATCACTTTGGCGATGTCACGCACCAGCCGGAGAAAATGCGGTGGGCGATGATTGGGGTCGGCGTACTGACGGCATTGCTGTTGTGGATTTACGACCGGACGCTGATGCCGAAAGAAGCAACCGCAAAGATTTCCCAGGCTGCAAAAAGCAACGCGCAGAAAGCCTGTCAGCTTCCCATTTTTGCCCTGGGAGGTTCGTCACTCATATAAGGTTCCCTTGCTGCGCTCGGGAGTTCGGAAAAAATGTGTTTAAATAGAAGAACTACCTATGGATTTGAAAGCTATTCAGTCAGCCCTGCATGAGCGCAATATCGATGCCTGGCTGTTTTACGACCATCATCATCGCGATCCCATTGCTTACAAAGTGCTGGGGCTGCCGGAGCACCTGATGGTCACGCGCCGCTGGTTTTACATGATTCCTCGCGAGGGCGAACCAACGAAGCTGGTGCATCGGATTGAGGCCGGACACCTGGATTCCCTGCCCGGCACAAAGCGCGAGTACTCTTCCTGGCGCGAGCTCTGGGACAACCTGCAATCCATTCTGGTCCGCCTGCGCACGGTGGCCATGCAGTATTCGCCCAACAACCTGATTCCTTACATAGGGCTGGTGGATGCAGGCACGGTGGAGCTGATTCGCAGCTTTGGCAAGGAGATTGTAAGCTCCGGTGACCTGGTGGCGCGCTTTGAAGCCGCCTGGAGCGAAGAGCAGATTGCCAGCCATTTTGCCGCGCGCGATGCGATTGACTCGATCGTTCCAGATTGCTTCCGGGAGATTGGCAGGCGCGTCCGAAACGGCGGAACGACCGAATACGAAATTCAGCAGTGGCTGGCCGAGGCTTTCCGCCGCGAGAACCTGGTCACGGAAGACCTGCCGATTGTGGCGGTGAATGGCAACAGCGGCAATCCGCACTATGAGCCCCAGGCACAGGGATCGGCGGCGGTGAATGCGGGCGATTTTGTGCTGCTCGATATCTGGGCCAAGAAGGACGCGCCGAACGCCGTCTATTACGACATTACCTGGACCGGTGCGATTGGCACGCCGTCAGAAAAGCAGGTTGAGATTTTTAATATCGTCAGCGGAGCGCGCGATGCCGGGGTCAAGAAGGTGATAGAAGCCTTCGCCGGCAAGCGGCGCATTGCAGGCTGGGAAGTGGACCAGGCGACGCGCGAACACATCACCAATGCCGGTTACGCGCAATATTTTACCCACCGCACCGGCCATTCTATCGGCGTGAACGTGCACGGCAACGGCGCCAACATGGACAACCTTGAAACCAAGGACGACCGCGAAATCATCCCGAACACCTGTTTTTCCATTGAGCCGGGCATTTATTTGCCGGAATTTGGCGTGCGCAGCGAAGTAAATGTCCTTACCCGCAACGGCGCGGCGGAAGTAACAGGTAAAATACAAAATGAACTGGTCCTTATTTGATGGCGAAAACAGAGACAACCACACCTGACGCGCAACCTTCTACCGCAGCAGTTCCCTTCACGCCGATCGCGGCCATGGCTCCGGCCATTGGCTGGCTGATTCCCGGCGCCGGCCATTTGGTCCAGAAACGCTGGATACGCGGCCTGTTGCTGATGGGCGCCGTAGCGGGCATGTTCGCTTTTGGCGTAGCCATGCAGGGCAAGGTTTACCAGGCCAATACGGGCGACCTGCTGGACATCCTGGGATTCATCGGCGATCTGGGCTCGGGCGCGTTTTATTTTATGGCGCGGATTTTTGATTGGGGCGGCACTTCCATTACATCCGCGGTGGCCGACTATGGAACAAAATTCATTGTTGTGGCGGGTCTTTTGAACATTATGGCAGCGGTGGACGCATACCACATTGCGATTGGAAAGAAACAATGATGCTGGCCCTGCAACTCTCTCACTTCAGCGCCGCCACGCTGTTTGCGTTCTTTTTTTCCATCGTGTTTGGCATCACGCAGCGCAATACGCTGAATGAAATGGTCCGTTACGGCGCTTATTGTTTTGCTATGGCCCTGGGCGGGCTGTTCGTGGCAGGCTGGTTCATGTGGCTGCTACATCATTAGGAAACCAGCACTTAGCCGTTAGCAATTAGCAATTAGCTAAGACAGATTTCAGTATTGCCGGAACAGCACCGATCCCCAACGCGTTTACCAGCGCATAATTGGCGTCGATTGATATCTGAACCGACACAGTTTTTGCGTTCTCAGGATAACTGTTTGCGGAATACTATCCGGCTCATTGCCAATGGCTAAGTGCTGATTGCTGGTTCATTTCATTTTGGTTCTGAACCGCTCTTTACCGGCCCGCCATAAACAATGCGCGTCTTTACGCCGAAGCGTTTGTAGTTTGTGTACTTCAGGGTTTCTCTTATGTGCACGTCGCCGCTTTTAAAGTGGAGTTCGTCGTCGGCGCGCGTGTAAGTGGGGAACCAGTATTTTCCGTCCACCTGCTCGCGATACGTCACAAATTTGGGACTCAGGTTTTCTTTGTCTTTCTTATGCGTGTCTGGAACGTTCTTGCCGCAGGTCTTTACGATCTGAAAATCACGGTTGTCCACCCAGATTCGTCCCTGGAAAAAGCGCGGGCCGCCTTCTTTCTCTACTTTCTTCGGCGCCAGGTCGAAAACGTAGGTGTCCAGTTCGTCCACATGCTGCTGGCCGGCATAAAGAATGTTGTATTCCGGGAGATCTTCTGAGGTCAGGACAAAGGGCAGATGGTTGCGGAAATCGTCATAGTCTTCCTTGGTTAGACCCACGCGCGTCAGGGTATTCATGGGCGCGTAGGTAACGTTCTCAATGCGTTTTCCCTGATCGTCATAAAGCACGTCAGTGGTTTCTCTGAATTCGCCGTCCACGGTGTCACCATCAACGGTTTGGACTATCACCTCTTGCGTGTAGGTGTAGTGGTTGCGCGCTTCTTTAAAGATTTCTTCCTTGGCGGCGAATTTCTGGATCAATTCCTGCACGCTGATGTTTTGCGGCGGCGCGGTATTCAGGGGACCATCGCCGGCCTCGCAATTGGTCTGGGCGACCAATGCCAGTGGAGAGAGCAAGATAATCGCCATCACGCACACGTTAAACGTGAGTCTTGGATACCTCATATAGACTTCCCCTCGGATTCTGAGGATTTAGATGCCGTCGGTATGCGCTCGGCGGCCTGACCGTGAGTGCTTAACAAATCAAAATGAAAAGACCATCCGGTTTTTTCGGATGGCCTGTCAGTGTTAAGTGGGAATGATCTCTAAGGCTTCTTCTCTGGGTTGTCTTTGGGATCTTCTTTGGCCTCGCCCTTGAAAATAATCTTTGTCTTCGAGCCAAAACGTTTGTAATTGGTCAGCTTGATGATCTCACGCATGTGGACGTCACCAGTGCCGCTGAAATGCAAAGTATCGTCTGCGCGGATGTACGTTGGGAACCAATACTGGCCATCAATCTGTTCGCGGTAGGTTACGAATTTAGGCGACAGGTTCTCCTGCACGTTCTTTTTCTTCTTGGTAGCAATCGTGTCCGGCACGGTCTTTCCGCAGCTCTTCACGATCTGGAAATCGCGATTGTCAACCCAGATCCGTCCCTGAAAATATCGCTGACCCTTCACGATGGCCTTGGGCGCAATGTCGAACACGTAGGTTTCAATTTCGTCCTGGCGCTGCTGCCCCACGTAAAGCAAGTTGTATTGCGGAAGGTCAGTGGTAGTCAGGATGAAGGCCATCTTATAGCGAAAGTCCTCGTAGTCCTCGCGACTCAGGCCGAGCTGACGCAAGGTATTTTGTGGGGCAAAAGTCACATTCTCAATGCGCCCACCTTTATCGTCATACGTGATGTCCTGAACCAGGCGGAATTCACCGCTCACGGTGTTGCCATCAAGCTCCTGCACCGTAATGTCCTGCGTATAGGTGTAGTTATTGAGCGCCTGACGGAAGACTTCTTCGCGCGCGGCGAATTTGTCGATGATCTGCTGCGGCGTCATGCCCTGCGGCTGCGCGGGATTGAGCGCGCCCGTGCCTTCCTCGCAGTTGGTCTGGCCCACCAGGGCCGCAGGCATCAACAACAACACGGAGGTCAAAACGACACGCAGAGCAGCCTTGGGGAAATTCATGCAGGTTCCTTCATTGAATTTTGAGCAGAAAATTGGGAGTCGCGTACCCGTTCTTGATTGCATGCTGGCCTGAAACCACAAAAAGGCTTTACACTGGCATGCTTCTTTGAGGAGGCCGGATGCGCCGTTCTACGCTCTCAATTGTCTCAACCATGGCTATTTTACTCATGGGAGGGCTTTTTGTTCAGCTTTCCGCCCAGATCGCGGCAAAAAAACCTTTTACGTTTGAAGACATGATGTCTCTCCGAAGGATCGGTGGCCCCGTGGTCTCGCCCGACGGCAAATGGGTCCTGTTTGCCGCCGTGGACGTTGACCTGAAAGAAAATAAAAGGACCTCTCACCTCTGGGTGGTCCCGGTGGCCGGCGGCGAAGCGCGGCAGCTTCCCTCAACCGGCGCGGGCGAAAGCGGCGGCCACTGGGCGCCCGATGGAAAGAGTTATCTCTACGTCAGCCCCGCAGAAGGTGGGGCACAGGTATGGACCAGAGGTTTTGACAGCGAATCAGGCACCGCCGGCGGCGCGGCGAAAAAGATTACCAACATTTCCACTGAAGCCAATGGCGCCATCTGGACGCCCGACGGGAAGAACATTGTTTTTGTTTCGGAAGTTTTTCCCGGATGCATGGACGATGCCTGCAACAAATTCAGCGACGAAGCGCGCGCTACTTCCAAGGTCAAAGCCGTAATCTTTGAACATCTGCTGTTCCGCCACTGGAACCACTACAGCGCCGGTAAGCGAAGCCATCTTTTTGTTGTCCCAGCGGAAGGCGGAGTAGCAAGAGACCTGACACCGGGCGATCATGACGTGCCTCCGTTCAGTTTGGGCGGCCAGGATGCCTACGCCGTTTCCCCGAACGGACAAGAGGTGGCCTTTACCAGCAATTGGGACGAAGTGGGAGCGACCAGCACGAACAATGACATTTTTGTAGTCCCGATCACCGGCGGAGAACCGAAAAAACTCAGCACCAGCCCGGGAGGCGATTCCACACCGCTATATTCACCCGACGGCAAATGGCTGGCATGGCGCATGCAAAAGCGCGCCGGCTATGAGAGCGATCGGTTCAGGCTGGTTATTTACGACCGCAAATCGGGCGAGATCCATAACCTGACGGAAGCGTTCGATCAGTGGGTTGAAACGATCGCATGGTCGCCTGACTCGAAGTTCATCTACTTCACTTCGGAAAAGGAAGGCGCATCGCCGATCTACCGGCTGAATCTGCCGGTCGCCCTCGCCGGCCCCAGACCGAGAGGAACGGGCGTAAGGGCCATTGAAGAGATCCTCGGCGGCACAAGCGATGAGCTGAACGTCTCCGCTGATGGTAAAACGCTGGTTTTTACTCAGCTCTCTGTGCGGGCGCCCAGTGAAGTTTACAAAATCGCGCTGGAAGGACAGACATCTGACGCTAGCGCAAAACCCGTCAGGACTGGCCCCACATCCACCATGGCATTCAAGTCGAACTACGTTGCCGAGGAACTCAGCCACCTGAATGATGCCACGCTGGCGCATATCGACATGCAGCCAATGGAATCTTTCTGGTTTGCCGGCGCGGGCGGAACTAAAGTACAGGGGTTTCTTTTGAAGCCGCCGCGCTTTAACAAAGACGCAAAATATCCGGTCAAGTTCCTGATTCATGGCGGGCCGCAAGGACAGTGGGGCGACGAGTGGTCGTACCGCTGGAATGCTGAGCTTTTTGCCGCCGATGGCTACCTGGTGATCATGATCAATCCGCGCGGTTCAACGGGCTACGGGCAGGCGTTTGTGGATGGCGTGAATAAAGACTGGGGCGGCAAGCCTTACATTGACCTGATGAATGGGCTTGACTACGCGGAGAAAACTTATCCATTCATCGATAAAGACCGCGAGTGCGCCCTGGGCGCAAGCTATGGCGGTTACATGATCAACTGGATCCTGGGCCATACTAACCGGTTCAAGTGCCTGGTTTCTCATGACGGAATGTTCAACACGGAATCCGCGTATGGCAGCACGGAAGAGCTGTGGTTTCCGGAATGGGAGTTTGGCGACACCGTATGGGCCAACCGTGAAGGCTATCGCAAATGGTCGCCACACCTGTTTGCCACGCAGTTCAAGACGCCAACGCTGGTGGTCCATGGCCAGCTCGACTATCGTCTGGATATCTCTGAGGGTTTCCAGCTGTTCACCACGCTGCAACGCCTGAAGATTCCGTCCAAAATGCTCTACTTCCCCGACGAGGGACACTGGGTGCTGAAACCGCAAAACAGTCAGCTCTGGTACCAGACGGTGAATGGATGGGTGGATGGTTATTTAAAGCGGTAACGCCTCTTCGACAGCCTTTTGAATGAGGTTGCATGGAATGGCAAGCCAAAATTTGGTAAATGGGTAATTTGGTAATTGAGTAAATGATTCTGGAACATCTGGATTTTTTGAGAGTCTATCGAATTGCACAGAGCACCGGTTTAAATTTACCCATTTACCAAATTACCCAATTACACAATTTTACAGATGCTACAATCCAACCGTGTTGAGACACGCATTCACAACCCTATTTTTGTTGGCTGCGGCTGCCGCGGCCCAGCAGAACCAGAAGCCGGCTACGCCTCCGCAAGAGAGCAAGCCCCAGGTCAAGGTGAATTATCTGAATGTCTGCACTCCGGGAACGGAAGAACAGGCGATCCTCAAGGGAGCGTTGACGGCTGTGGAGCCGAAGCCGGCGTTCAGCCCCGACTTTGAGATTTCTCGCGGGCGCACCACGCTAAAAGACGCCCCGGACGCAAAATTCGTCCGTTTACGCCGCGACTTTTCACCGGAGTCGCCGCTGATGACCGCGCAATACTCCATGAGCACTGACTCCACCAATACCGTTGAGATCCTGGTGCTGCGGGCGCGGGACCCCAAGGACTTTCTGGAAGTCGTGATGGAAGATCGGGTTTCCACGGGCGCGGCAGCGCCTTCAGCGGTGCTTTCTGTTGACACGCCGGCAGCGCGCGTGAGGATTGAGAGGCTCAACAAGAGTTCTGCCGTGCTTTCCCGCTGCGAAGAAACCGACCAGAGCGCTTACGAACCGCTGTTCCACCAGGCGTCCAACATTATGGCGCAATATCGGGCGGCGCTGGGGCTGCGCGACGCCTTCCGGTCCGATATTGCCTGGCTCAATCCGGCGCCCAATGCCGGCAGCGGCCCAAAGCGCAAGCCGGCGGCGCAAAAGCACTGAAACTAAATCGAAGGTCATGAATCTAATGGATGCCATGGAAAATTCCGTTCGCGATACAGTTATTGTGGGGACCGGCTGCGCCGGGCTGACCGCCGCCATCTATGCGGCGCGCGCTAACCTGAAGCCGCTGGTAGTGGAAGGACATGAACCGGGCGGCCAGCTTTCGCTCACCACGCTGGTGGAAAATTTTCCCGGATTTCCCGAGGGCATCCAGGGGCCGGAGTTGATTGAGAACATGCGCAAGCAGGCGGCGCGCTTTGGCGCCGAATACATGCGCGGGCATCTGGTGAAGGCTGACTTGAACGAGCGGCCCTTCAAGCTGGATTTTGGCGGCGGCCACACCGTCGCTACACGCACTCTCATCATTGCCAGCGGCGCCTCTGCGCGCTGGCTGGGTCTGCCAAACGAACACAAGCTGATCGGCCATGGCGTGTCTTCATGCGCCACCTGCGACGGCTTTTTCTTCAAAGGCAAGCCGATTACGGTGATCGGCGGCGGAGATTCCGCGATGGAAGAAGCGCTATTTCTCAGCCGCTTTGCCACCAAGGTCACGATCATTCATCGGCGTGAGCACTTCCGCGCTTCCAAGATCATGCTGGACCGCGCACGGAAGCACGAAAAAATTGAATTCCTTACCGACACCATGGTGGAAGACGTGCTTGAGCCAAGTATCAAAGAAGTAGTCGCGCTCAAGCTGAAAAATTTGAAGACCGGCAAAGCGTGGGACTTCCCCACCAGCGCAATGTTTCTGGGCATCGGCCATGAACCGAACGCCAAAATGTTTTCCGGCCAGCTTGATATGGACGATGACGGCTACCTCAAAACCCATGACTTTGTGATGACGCGCGTGCCCGGTGTCTTTGCCTGCGGTGACGTGCAGGATCGCCGCTATCGCCAGGCGATCACAGCCGCGGGATCGGGATGCGCCGCTGCGATGGAAGCGGAGAAGTTTCTGGAAGAACAAGGACGGTGAGCCTGCCACGGTGTTGCTGGCTGAAAGAAATGGATGAAGACCGATGGCACAGCGCTCCCGGGGGGACACAGACCATCGTAACTTCTTGGGCCATGCAACTCGTCTTACTCTGAAACAACCTCCATGTGTAAGACATATCGCGTACTGATGCTGGCGTTCGCTTTTTGCCTGCATCAACCTGTTTATCCACAAATACCAGCCGGAGATTGGACCATCGCTCCCAAGGTGCAAAATATGCTGGCGTTGGACAGCGTCCGCCTGCAAATACTTGATAGCGAATGGCGTGAGCTGGGCGGTGCTTCGTGGTCGGTCAATGATGAAAATCTCGCTTCCATCTCTCCCGCTGAGCGCAACAAAAATATTGCCGTTCTCCAGGCGCTAGCTCCGGGCAAGCTCATCGTAACCGCGAACCTGAATGGAGTGACGCACTCAATAACAATCAATATATGGAGCGAGCACTACCCTCCCGATCACCGAGCGCGATGGAACAGCATTGCTTTTGGAAAGCGCATCAACGAGCTAAAGGCCTTCCGAACCGATGATGCCCAACCGTCGAGCTACATGGCAGCCCAGGCCGGCCGCGCCGCCGTGGTGCATGCCGTGGATGATGATGGGTTGCAGCTTTGGCGGTGGATGGTTCCTGAATCGGACGGCAACGCGGCCGAACTTCTGTGTGGCGACAACGATGGCGGCGTGCTGGTACGGTTGCAGCGCGCCCATGACTACGTGATCTATCATCTTTCCGCCAAAGGTGAACTCCAGTGGACGTATTTTGGCCGCGACAAACTGCAGAGCCATGCCTTTGGGGGCGATAACACGCTCTATCTGTCCGAAGCCAGTCCGGATCGCCTTCAAGTGAGACTAGTAGGTGTGGAAGGAATACAGGGCAAAGAGAAATTCAACCATCCTGTGCCGCAATCTCTGGCTAACCTAACCAGTATCTCTATCCAAAGGCTTTCATTTTTCTGCAGCCCAGGCCTACGCATGCAATCTCCGGCAGCAAGCACGTTCAGCGGGGTGATTATCAACACTGACGGGCACGCCTATCTCGCCTTTACGGTGTTGCGTACAGAACTGGAGGCGCTGAACTGCTCACCGGAAACAATGTCTCAAACGGCCCAGGTCCGGCGGCGCTATGACCACGGTCTTTTTCTCTGGCAGGTTTCGCCGCGCGGGGCAGTCACCACCACTCTGGTTCAGCGCGATCAGGGGGAGATCGTACTCTCCAACGATTGGCCTCCGTCGCTTCAACCCACGGGCGACATAATTCCGGACGGTAATGGCGGTGTTCTGCTTGCGTTGCGTCAATTTGTTCGTACCCCTTTCAATTCGCCCCCACACTCCTATGACTATATTTATCGAGTCACGAATGAGGGTAAGCTGGCGTACAAGCTCGCCTTGCCGGGTGCTATTCGTAAAGAGGATGGCATGGTACTCAATGACCAGAACCACGCCTTCATCACGGTCGGTAGTATGGTGATCTGCTTTAATTCGCTTTCCGGAGCTGAGGTGTGGCGTTACGATGCTCAAACCCAGAATGTCAACATCGTTTTTGCCGCAGAGGGTGGCGGCGTAGTGGTGCAGGATAGCAATCATCACGTCCTTGCATTGAATCAAGACGGCAAGAAAACGGCAGAAGAAGATTTCGATCCTGCCCAACAGGATAATCCGAGCCTGCCCGATTGATTCCAACTCGGTCTTTTCCAGGTTCGCCGAATTTCCACGGAATGTGTTACAAAAATATGTTTGCCCCAAATGACTAATTCTTGCCGCTCAGGAGTCCTGTGTTAAGGGCCGCGTTTATTTCCCTGTCAGAAAGCAAGTCTCTGCGCTCGGCGGCGGAGAAAACGTGGATTGGCCAGCGGCTCTCGCGCCGTTTTGTTGCCGGCACCACCATTGAAGATGCGCTTGCAGCCACGCAGGCCATGAACAAGCTGGGTCTCGGCGTGAGCGTGGACAATCTGGGCGAGAACGTGACCAACGCGGACGAGGCCCGCCACAGTGCGCAGCTCTACCATCAGATGCTGGACCAGATGAACGTCAGGGGTCTGGATGCAAACGTGAGCCTGAAACTCACGCACATGGGACTGGATGTGGATGAGGCGATGGCCTATGAGATTGCGTCGGGCGTAGTACAGCACGCGGCGCGGATCAACAATTTCGTGCGCATTGACATGGAAGGCTCGCCCTACACGCAGCGTACGCTCGATTTTGTTCATCGGCTGCACAGCCAGCCGGAAAACGCCGGGCACGTGGGCGCGGTGATCCAGTCGTATATGTTTCGCAGCGAAAAAGACGTTGAACAGCTGCTGGCAGAGCGCATCCGCATTCGTCTGTGCAAGGGCGCGTACCAAGAGCCGCCGGAAGTGGCGTTCCCGAAGAAGGCCGATGTAGATGCCAATTACATCAAGCTGATGAAGATGCTGCTGAAAAGCGGCGTGTATCACGGCATCGCCACGCACGATGAGAACATGATCCGCGCGACGATTGAGTTTGCCCAACAGGAAAAGGTCGCGGCTTCAGCGTTTGAATTTCAGATGTTGTACGGCGTGCGACGCGACCTGCAACAGAAGCTGGTGAAAGAAGGCTGGCGCTGCCGCGTGTATATTCCGTTCGGCACCGAGTGGTATCCCTACCTGATGCGTCGTCTGGCGGAGCGTCCGGCGAACGCAATCTTTATTCTGAAGAATTTGTTTCGGTAGTTTTTACCACGGATTTACGCGGATTAAAAACCAGCCGTGAATTTCGCGAATAAACACGAATTAAATCAGATTCGCGTTTTCAGCATTTTTCGCGTTGATTCGCAGCGAATTTTTCTGATCTGCGCTTATCTGGGGCGACGCTTCAACGCTTCTTCCTCAACTCCTTCAGCGGATATTTTGTTCCCCGCCAGGTGATCGCGCCGTCGCGCATGGCAATGAAGGCGGATTGCAAAGTAGCGAAGGCGAAGACAATCGCCGCGAACGGGCAGGTGAGGAACAACAGCGGAGAGCTCGACATATAACGCCCGGTAAACGTGTAGGCCATCGCAATCATGCCGACGGCAAGGCCGAAGCCGATGCGGGCAAAGCCCGGGGCAAGAAAAAGACCTAAAAATGGACAGACGCACAAGAAAAAAGTAAGGGCACAAACCCCCAGCACCAGCGACACCCGGAACTGGAGAAAGGCGAACAGGTTTTTCTCCAGGTTGGCGACCACGCCGGCGGCGCCCACGGCCCAGCGCAGGCTGACGAGTTCAGGGCCAAAGACAACGTCCTGGCGCAGTCCGGCTTTCTTGATCGTCTCGCCGAGTTTGATATCGTCCACCACTTCCAGGCGCAGCGTCTCATATGTGCCGATGGCATCGTAGGCGGAGCGGCGAATGAGATTGAACGCTCCGACGCCCATGTGGTCGCGGGCTTTGGGATCGCGGACCTTCCATGGACGCATGGCAAAGCTGGCCATCACTTGAGGAAAAGAAATCATCATGCGCTCGCCCAAAGTTTTCATGTGCGCGGTGGGAAAAAGCACAAGATGGTCGGCTGCGGTCGCGGCGGCGTAGTGAATGGCCCGACGCACGGAGTCAGAGCGAAAGACGCAATCAGCGTCAGTGAACAGAAGCCAGTCGGTGCGGCTCTGCTGCGCGCCGTTTCCTTGCGCGGCGTTTCTCAGTGAACCCAGCCACATGGCATGTACCTTGCCCAGCCAGCCGGAAGGCAGTTCGCGGACGTGCAGGACGCGCAGCCTGCCTTGAGACGCAGGCTCCAGAGCAATGCGCTCCATTATCGCGCCAGTCTGGTCTGTGGAACGGTCGTTCACGGCAACGACTTCACACCGGGGATAATCCAGTTGCAGAAGAGAACGCAATGCGGGCTCAATCTCGGCTTCTTCATTCCGGGCGGGCACGACGATGGTGAGCGACGGCAAGGCGGCATCGTGCGGCGGGTCCCAGTCTGGCCGGGTGAGATCGACGACTTCAGAAAAATGGAACGCAAGCTGGAACGTAGGAACGAGCCAGATCAGGGCCAGCAGCACGCCGGAAATCCAGAACAACAAGGTCCAGTCAAAAATAATCATGCTTTTTGAACCTGAAAGCGCGGAGCGAATTTTGCGCCGTAGAGCAGGATCAGTCCGGAGAGTCCGGCGGCGGCAAAGGCCATCCAGAAGGCGGTTTGCAGCGAGCCGGTTTTATCGGAGACGCGGCCGATCAAAGCGGGAGAAAAAGCGTCGCCCAGCAGGTGAATCACAAAAACGTTCACGGCCAGCGCGGTGGAGCGGATACTGGCGCTCACGGAATTGACCAGTGCGGCATTGGTGGGACCGGTACCGATCAGGACGAAGAACACCGCGGCAAATATGGCCGGGAACATCAGCGGGCCCACCGTATAAATTGCGGCGATCATGAAAGGCACGGCCACGAGCATGGCAACGCCGGAAAAAGTGTAGTATGCGCCGAAGTAGCGCTTAAGCAGGCGGTCGCCAATCCAGCCGCCCAGCAATGTGGCGCCGATCCCGTTCACAATCACGATGTAGCTGAAGTCGATGTTTGCGGTCTTCAGATCGAGGCCGCGCAAACGCACGAGGAATGTGGGAATCCAGACCTGCATGCCGCCCATGGCGAAGGTGTAGGCGGCCATGCCGAGAGTCGAGGTGAGAAACGCGCCGTTGCGCACGAGGCCGCGGAGCAGAGACATTTTGTCCGCCGAGGCAGTTTGCTCCTGCTCACCGCGCGGAGGTTCGGGCAGAAACCAGAGCAAGAGAGCCAGGACAAAGCCGGGGATTCCGGCGGCCATGAACGGCGCGCGCCAGCTGCCGAAAGCGTGCGCCACATACCCGCCGACGAAGTATCCTGCGGCGCTGCCTACGGGCAAGCCCAGGAAAAAGATAGAGAGCATGCGGCCACGCTTGAGCGGCGAAAACGAATCGGCGATCAGCGTGGGAGCAATGGTCGCGTAGCTGGCTTCACCAATGCCGACAATGGCATGACGAAACAGCAGCTGGTTGTAGTCATGCACGAACCAGGTAAGAAAGGTGAAGCCGCTCCAGATCAGAATGCCGATGACCACGATGTTTTTGCGAGGAAAACGATCACCCATCCAGCCGATGAGCGGCGCGGCAAACATGTAAGTAAAAAAGAAGGCGCTGGTGAGCAGGCCGATCTTGCCATCGCTTACCAGAAATTCTTTTTTTACGTCGGACTGCACGGCAAACAACACATTGCGGTCAATGTAATTAAGGATATTCAGTCCTGTAAGCACCGCCAGCAAAAGGCGGGGATAGAGTTTGGGCGGCATGGATGGAGGGATTATACGCGCTCAAAAAAATCCAGCGGAAACATACAATGGTCCGCCGCTACTACTTCTTCCTTAGCTTATACTCGCTATTCATCACGATCTTTCCCTTATCAGTGTCCACCGTTACTGTAACCAACTTTGGCACAAGGAAGGGTTTGGGATCGCCTGGCAAGAGTACTTTCTGGAAATCCGCGTCCACGTGATAACGCAAAATTGTGGCCGCGCCGAAAACATCCATATCCGTTGAAGATGGCAGACTGGACGCGTCGAAAGCGAGATGTTGAAGCGTGAAATCGTCTTTCTGCAGCTGCACCTCATAAGAGCCGCAAATCGAGGTCGAAATGTAGTATGTATTAGTCCATTTGAATGGCGGACAAACCTCAATCCACTTGATCGTGGCGGATATCAGGTTGGCGGCTGCGTTTTCTGTAACAGTAAAGGTTGCATGTTTTTCCGTCTCCGGAGAGAGAACAGGAGTAAGCACTATCGTCGCGGTCGCAGTTGCAGACGCTGCTTTCATGACGCTCCTGGATCCATGAAGATTCCACTGCGCATGCTCGGAGCGGGAGTTATAGCCATGAAAATCGTAATCAACTTTGCCGGTCTTATGTTTGCGAATGCGCCCGGATTGGTCCGTAAACGTCATTTCGACATTCATACGCCGGGGCAGTTCAGCTGAGTCGCGAAAATATACCTTGCTCGCCTTTGCTACCTGAGCGAGGGTGAGCTCGTCGGCGCCGGAAGCGGCCGAGATGCACGGTGCAGTAGCAACGACGATCAAAACTGCAAGAAAGAGGGGCTTGCGAAGATTCATGAATATCTTTCTTTCTTGAAAACCATAAAGTGCAACACGTACTTCCTTCCTACTTCTTCGGCCTGGGCCATCTTGCTTCCACCGTTGTCCCAATCCCGCCGCGAGGACGAAACACCCCCTTCACCAGCGCCCACTTTGGCTTGCAGGCGCGCGTAATGTCCTCAAGCACCTGGTTCACAATGTTTTCCTGAAAGATGCCCAGATTGCGGTAGTGCAGCAGATATTCCTTGAGCGACTTCAGTTCCAGGCAGAGCCGGGCGGGCATGTAATGGATTTCCAGCACGCCAAAATCGGGCAGGCCGGTTTTGGGGCAGACGGAGGTGAACTCCGGCACGTCAATGACGATTTCATAGGCAGGAAACTGGTTAGGCCAGGTATCGATTTCGGGGAAATCGTGGTCCAGTCCGGATTTTGCGTGATCGCCGGTATAGCCTGTACGATGTGACATCTTAATCTATTGTAACAACCGCATTTCAGGACGTAACCGCGGCAGCGGAACGATCATCTAAAATTAGAACCATTAAATTAGAACCACGGGCAGAAAGGTTGAGGCTTTCAGGGAGCAGGACCGGCAGGCCAACGGATTTCTGCGCCGCTGCGCAGGCTTGGATATACTTAAAAGTTTGGGCCATGGATCTAATTGTTTTTAAAGATGGCGAGACAAAAAAATAACGGGC
>DASXCL010000077.1:0-5891 GCA_036491195.1 Candidatus Angelobacter sp. | reverse complement strand
CTTGCTCCTTCGGCAACAGTACACGCAGCAGTTCCCGCGTCGGCTTCTGCCAGATCTCCTGCTCCTCGCTCAGCCGGCGCAGCAGCTGCTCATACACTCCGAACATCTCTTCCACCATCCCGGAGGGAAACAACCCTTCCGCCAGTATCCAGTTAAGGAGCAACCCGCGCTCTTCCTCAAAAACCGAATGGTCAAACCACACTTGCGGCGTCTGCGAGATGAGATAGTCCATTTCGCCCAGCCACGATGTAGGGAAGTACTCCTCGCGAGCAGCAGCAACGAGAGTACTGGTAAAGACAATAGGAAGAGTGCCGCCCGCCGTACCGCCTCGAACACGGGCTACCTCACGTAGTATTCGTACTCCGCTCACGTAACGATGCTCCAGACTTTCCCAGCTCTGGACCTGGAGTTGCCTGGCAAATTCCTCAAACGTATGTTCGTCGGACAAATCCATTTCTACAGGAGCAAACGAGGCAAATTCGCCCACGAGTTTGCGCACCTGATGATGCAGCGGCCAACGATTCAGAATGGTGCCATTGACACAGAAATGTGCGCTCTTGCTCCATAGACCCAAGACTTGGCCAAAAGCGGCAAGCACGACGGCGGAGGGGCTGATGCGCGCGTGCGCCGCCCGCGCTTTCAAACGGTTCCACACTTCATGGTCAACATAGCCATGCAATCTTACAAATGTAGGTTTGGTTACGTTGGCAATGTTCCGCGTCATGGGTAGATCTGGGCCGGGCGGTAGCTTGGCCACGCGTTGTTGCCAGTATTGAAGCGCATGGCGGAAAGCATCTGTCTCTTTCAGTTTTGCTTCGGTCAACACGTAATCGCGGAAGGAGATTTCCAATTCTGGCAATGGGAGATCCTGGCCTTGATATAGCTTTGACCATTCGCTCATGAGAATGCGAATACTGCCGATATCAGAAACCAGCAGATCAAAGCTGAGGTGCATTCTTACCGAAATATCCAACTGCGTAGCGCATACCTCAAAGAGTGGCCAGATGTTCGCGGGCCTGACCTGGTGAGACATCCGCGTCCGGACCGTCCGTATTTCCGCTTCGCACACGTCCCGCGGCTTTCCGCGCAGATCCAGGACCTTTACTTCATAGCGAGGGACGTTTTCAAGGATCTGCTGCTGGCCATCCTGATGGACAATGGCGCGTAGCATCTCGTGACGGTCTACCAGCTGCCGCCATGTATTCGCGAGCCGATGGATGTCCAGCCCTTGACCTTCAGTTTCGAAATAGACATGGGCGGCAACGTCACCCAGGTTGAAGCCGCCCAGACGGCCGATCCACTGCGCCTGCTGCATGTCAGTGAGAGGAAATGGATGGAAACGGTCTTCGCGCGCCGCCACAACCTGGGGTAATTCTGCTGTCCGCTCTGCAACAGGAGTCGGACTTGCCTGCGCCTCGCGCACGGCTTCGGCCAGGCCGGCAATGGTTGGGGACTCAAGCATCCGCCGTAAAGATATTCTGGCATTGAGAGTCTTGGCGATCTGCGCCAGAACCTGTGTTGCAACCAGGGAATGCCCGTTCAGCTCAAAAAAGTTGCCGTGGATGCTGATCCGCTCAATACCCAGGTATTTTCGCCAAATTACTGCGATTTCCTCTTCTAATTCGTTTTGCGGCGCAACATACTCCTGAGAGTTCCATGAGCCGGTTTCTACATCTGTCGCAGCCTCGACGGAAAGTGAGATCGAATCCATGCTTGCCTGGTGGTTTCCAGACTTGTCCGGTTCCGCCCAGAACCGGCGGCGTTCAAAGGAATAGGCCGGCAGTTCTGCGCGTCGCCTGAGTTCATGAGCATAAAAACCTTTCCAATCAGGACGGACCCCGGCGAGCCATAGCCGACCGAGTGTTGTCAGCAATGTTTCGACGTCAGATTGGGGATCATGAGGATGGCGCATCGAGGAATAAATAAACCGTGCTGCGTTAGCGCTTGTGTGCTGACGGGAAAGAGTGCTCAGGGTCTGGCCGGGGCCCACCTCCAGGAAGACCTGTTGGGAATCCTTTTTGAGAATTTCCATAATTCCCGAAGAAAACTGAACGGCATTGCGCATGTGTCTGACCCAATAGTCGGGATCAGTGGCTTGTTCGGCGGTAATCCAGGTGCCAGACAAATTCGACACAACGGGCACCTGCGGCGGCTTCAAGGACACCGAACTCACCTTCTCATGGAACAACGACAGAATGGGATCCATCATGGATGAATGAAATGCATGCGAAGTATGAAGCCGGCTGGATTGCCGACCGAGTTTGGCAAGATGTTGTTCCAGTTCCGAGATCGCTTCATGTGTGCCTGAGACCGTGCACAACTCGCGAGCGTTGATGGCGGCAAGAGAGAGTTTTGGGTTCAGCAGTTTCTCAACCTCTGCGTAAGGAAGAGGCAGGGAAATCATGCTGCCGGAAGGGAGACCTCCGATAAGTTTTCCTCGAATAGCAACAATTGCCAGCGCATCTGCAAACGAAAAAACTCCTGCCAGGCATGCAGCAACATACTCTCCAATGCTATGGCCGATCATTGCATGAGGACGTATGCCCCATTCGGCCCATAACATGGCCAGAGCATACTCAGTTACAAACAATGCCGGCTGGGTGATGGATGTCTGGCTCAGTTGTTGCGCTGCAGCGTCCTTTTCCTGCTCGGTTGGATAGAGCAGTTTGCGAAGATCCAATCCGAGATGCGGCGCCAGGGCATTTGCTCCTTCATCGATCCAGTGCCGGAAGGTCGGCTCGCAATCATAAAGTTCGCGGCCCATGTTGGGATATTGTGTGCCTTGCCCCGGAAACATGAAGGTCACAGGACGGTTTTGGTTTTCCTGCACAGACGTAAGGATACGACGGAGATCCATAGCCTCAAGGACCGTGACGCCACTTGCGGCGCTCTGGCAGACCAGCATCCGTTTGAACTTAAAGTGTTGGCGTCCGACCTTCAACGTGTAGGAGATATCCGCAAAATTATCAGCCGTGTTCTTCACGTGGGCAGTCAGGTTAGTGGTTGCAGCATCCAGGGCCCGTGGCGTCTTTGCCGAAAGCAGGAGGAGTTGCCATGGTCGCGATGGTCCGCCCGGCTCCAGAGCAGGCGCTTCCTGCAAAATTACGTGCGCGTTGGTACCGCCCATTCCAAAAGAACTCACGCCTGCCCTGCGAGGGGACCCATTCGCCGACCACTCGCGTGTTTGTGTATTCACAAAGAATGGACTGTTGGCAAAATCAATCTGAGGATTGGGTTCTACAAAGTTCAGGCTCGGTAGCAGAGTCTTATGCCTGAGCGCCATTGTCATTTTAAGTAGGCCAGTTACGCCGGCCGCGGCTTCCAAATGTCCGACGTTTGACTTCACCGACCCTAATGCACAGAAATTTTTTTTATCGGTTCCAGCCGTGAATACCCGGGTCAAGGCTGCTATTTCGATTGGATCACCAAGCTGGGTGCCTGTCCCATGTGCTTCAACTGCAGCAATAGTTTCTGGGTTTACACCTGCGATCGCCTGAGCAGCAGCAATGACTTCCGCCTGGCTTTCCAGCCCTGGGGCGGTAAAGCCTATTTTTCCCGAGCCATCATTATTAATAGCCGATCCCCGGATAACAGCATCAATGCGGTCTCCGTCCTCAATTGCATCCGCCAGCCGCTTGAGCACAACAAGACCAACTCCACTGCCGAAAATCGTTCCTCCTGCCTTGGCGTCGAAAGGGCGACAGTGGCCATCAGGAGAGAAGATCATGTCATCCTGATAGCAGTAGCCAGCCTTTTGCGGAACGCGTAAAGTCACACCTCCTGCCAGGGCCATATCGCATTGATAGTTCAGCAGGCTCTGGCAGGCCAGGTGGACTGCCACAAGCGATGTCGAGCACGCGGTTTGTACGGCTAGGCTTGGCCCACGCAGATTGAGTTTGTAAGAAACCCGTGTGGTCAAATAGTCCTTGTCATTGCCGAGAACGAACTGTACCAGGTCGCCCAAGGACCCGATTGTGCGGCCTGCCAGCAGATTGCACAAAAGATATTGATTGATGGACGAACCTGCAAATACTCCGATCAGCCCAGGATAGGTCTCAGGATCGTAGCCCGCGTTTTCCAAGGCGTTCCATGCGCATTCCAAAAAGACTCGTTGTTGTGGATCCAGTGTGGCCGCCTCTCGCGGGGTATAACCGAAAAAGCTGGCATCGAAGGAAGTGATGTCGTCGAGTATGGGCGCTGCCTTCACATAATTGGCTCTTTTCAATAAGTCGACTGGCACACCGGCTTCGACCAATTCTTCCGTGCTAAAAAAAGAAATCGCCTCGTTACCATTCTTCAGGTTTTCCCAGAACTCCTGAACGTTTTTGGCTCCCGGAAACCTGCCTGCCATACCTATCACGGCGACTGCCAGGTTGTCATCAAAGCCTTCTGGAACACGGAACTTCATTGGTTCATGCCCTCGCTCTGGATTTGTTTTGGCGTGTGAGTGCTTCCTTTTGTTTTCTGGCACGGTCCTCGGTCTCAGCGAAGGAGTGCTTGCCGTTGCTTTCTGTCTTGATAGATCGCGCCAGTCGGCTGACTGTGGGATGTTCAAACATGGCTAGCAACGGGAAATCACCCAAAACCTGGTTCAATTTTCGATGGATGATCACCACTTCAACCGAATCCGATCCTAAGTCGAAGAAATTGAGGTCGGTTCCAATTTGGCTAATCTGGAGCACCTCCTGAAAGACCTGCGCAATGGCCTTTTCCGTTTCAGTTCGAGGCGCATCGCCTTGCCCAAGAACTTGATCGCCGATCTCAGGCAAAGCATTCCGATCCAGTTTGCCGTTAGCGGAAAGTGGAAGCTTTTCCAGAACAACAAAATTTGCTGGAACCATGTAATTCGGCAACTTCTTCTGCACAAACTGCCGCAGTTCGGAAATCAAGCTGCCTTTGCTCCGGCCCGCTTCGGCGTCCGTCTTTACCATCTGCGACATGGAAAGATCTGACGGAGCCCCGCCAACCATCGAGTGCAGCACAGCCTGGGTTTCATTTAATTTGAAGAGACTCTTTACGGTGCCATGATCTTTCAACTTGCCGATCTGGCACAATCCTAGTTGGTTGTCTGCGGCCGATGACTCCAGGAGTTGGGTCATCAGCCCGGCTTCCAGAAGGCAAAAATCGCGGCTGGACGTTCCATACAGAGGCTTGATGGCGTCGAATTGTACAACGAGGAAGAGCGAGAAGGCAGATTCGCCGAACAATTCCCGGTTAACCGGGAATTGCAGGTGCTGATCAATTGTTGCCTTGCGAGAAATAACAAACAAGCGATGCTGCTGGGGATGGTAATAGTAAGTCCCTTCTTCCATCCCCTGAACCCTGTTGGACTTGACGTAAAGATAGAGTTGAACGGGGTAGAGGCCTCCCGCAGAGCCGTAGCGATACTTGGGCACGCTGTCAAGGCGGAGTTCGCCCACGCAGTTGAGGAAATTGCTGAATTTCTCAAAGGCAATTGGTTCGTGTAGAAAACTGCGCTTGCTGGAGCGGCCAGCGTACATCTTTTTTAAAGGATCATCGGGCGCCGGCCTTAGCAACTGGATGTAGGCATCAAAATTGTCTTGCCTTAGCCCCGGCTGTTTAGCCTTGAACTCCAGGCGCTTGATGGGATCCGTTATGACTGCGTTACCATAGTCACTTTCGCCCTCATGATGAAATGCATCAGTCAACGGGGAAGACGACGAATGCCCATTGATCGTCTCCGGTTCAGCCGGGACAACATAAGCGACCAGGCGTTTGTTGGTGCGGCTCTTCCCCTGGGCGGTGACGAGGGCTGTGCGGACCAGAGGATGCTGGGTGAGAGCGGCTTCAATCTCTCCCAGTTCAATGCGGTGGCCATGCACCTTGACCTGAAAGTCCTCGCGCCCTAGAAACTCGATGTTGCCGTCGGG
>DASXCL010000076.1:0-11112 GCA_036491195.1 Candidatus Angelobacter sp. | reverse complement strand
CTCAGCCGCCCGTCCACTGCCTTTTCAATCACTCGCATTCTCTGCAATTCCTTCTGACTCAAGGTCACCATCCTTTGAGGGTGACATTTTTTCGTTGCAGTTAAGGGGTGACATTATTTTGGAGCATCTTCAGCGTCCTTTTATCGCTTGCCTGTTTGATGCGGGAGTTCTACACTCGCCTGTTTGCTTATGAGCCAATTTTTGCTGCCCATTTCGACCATCGCGGGAAAGCTGAAATTACCCGAAGACTACTTTGAGCCCATTGGACGTCACGGCGCAAAGTTGAAGCTCGATATTCTTTCTGACCCCGCCTTTGCGCGCCGGGGCAAGCTCATCCTGGTAACGGCCACAACGCCCACGGCTTCCGGTGAAGGGAAGACCGTGACCTCCATCGGTCTCACGCAGGGGCTGGAATGCATTGGCAGAAGGGCGATTATCACGTCGCGCGAGCCCTCGCTGGGGCCGGTGTTTGGCATGAAAGGCGGAGCTGCCGGCGGAGGGAAATCGCAAATCGAGCCCAGCCAAAAGATCAACCTTCATTTTCACGGCGACTTCCACGCCATTACAACGGCGCACAATCTGCTGGCCGCGCTGATCGATGCGCACGTTTTCCACGGCAATGATCTGGAGCTTGACATCGCCCAGATCACATGGCCGCGGACCATGGACATGAATGACCGCGCGTTGCGCCGCATCACCCTGGATATCGGCGCAAAAAAGGGAGGGCTCACCCGCAACAGCGGCTTCGTGATCACTGCGGCTTCAGAAGTGATGGCGATCATGGCCCTGGCCAACAGTCTGGAAGATCTGCGGCGCCGGCTCGATGCAATCGTGATTGGCGTGACCCGTTCCGGCAAGCCGGTGCGGGCCGCCGACCTGGGTGCGACAGGCGCGATGATGGCATTGCTGAGCGAAGCGATCATGCCGAACCTGGCGCAGACTACTGAAGGCACGCCGGCGATGGTCCATACGGGGCCATTTGGCAACATCGCGCACGGGACCAGCAGCGTGATTTCCCACAACATGGGCATCCGGCTGGCCGACTACGTAGTGAATGAAGCCGGTTTCGCCGCCGATCTGGGCGCGGAAAAGTATTTCGACATTGTGATGCGTTCGTCCGGGATTGCTCCCGCCTGTGCGGTGCTGGTAACGACCGTGCAAAGCCTGCGCAACCAGGGCGCCGGCGACCTGGATCGCGGGGCGCCAAACCTGGTCAGGCACATTCAAAACCTCAAACAGTTTGGCGTGCCGACCGTGGTTGCCATTAACCGGTTCCCGACAGATACCGTCGCCGACCTTAGCCGGCTGGCCGATTACTGCGCCGAGCAGGGCGCTGTGAGCGCGTTGAGTGAAGCTTTTACCCAAGGCGGCGAGGGCGCGGCTGCCCTGGCGGAAAAGGTGGTAGAAACCATCGACAGGAACCCCAGCCCGACCGTACAGCCCATTTATTCCCTTGAGTCGCCTTTGGAGAAAAAGATTGAGACTGTGGCGACGAAAATTTATGGCGCCGCCGGAGTTACGTTGAGTGAAAAGGCGCGGGCCAAGCTCCAGCAGTTCAATGACTGGGGGTTTGCCATGCTGCCTGTGTGCATTGCCAAAACCCAGTATTCATTTTCCGATAATCCCAAGCTGCTTGGCGCGCCGACAGGCTGGACCCTCAATATCACGGATGCATCTCTTTCCGCCGGGGCCGGATTCATTGTGGCGATCGCTGGCAACATGATGCTGATGCCAGGCCTGCCCAAGGTCTCACGGGCTGCCAGCGTCGACGTGGACGCCAAGGGCGAAATTGTGGGGATTTAGCCGGTTCGCAGCGAACCGCTTTGGCTTGAAAAGCGGAACTTGGTTAGCAGAAGTTTCGTATAGACCCGTTAGAGGAACTTATGTTCAGCTTTTTGCTGTGGTGCATCCTGCTGGTGATCTGCTGGCCACTGGCGCTGCTGGCCTTGGTGATTTATCCGTTGGTGTGGCTGGTGCTGCTGCCGTTCAGAATCGTGGGCTTCGCGGTGGGCGGTGCGCTGGAACTGGTAAAAGCGATCATTTTCCTGCCGGCGCGCGTGCTGCGCGGCCGAGTCCGCGCCTAGCGGCAAAGCGGCCCCTGGTAACCCCTGCCTAATAGGATGTTTCGCCGTGCGCAACCACTTTCAGAGGCCGGCTGCCCATGGCAAGGTCAATGGCATCACAACTGTAAGAGACTGTGAATTTGCCGGACTCTGTGCTGCTGGTGGTCAGAACAAATTGGTTCTCCGACTGCAGCATCAGAGCTCCGTTGATAGATCCCGTAGCTCCTGAGTTAATGAGGAATTGTCTGGATGAACTACCTGCTGCCGGCCGCACTATCACGATTCCGGTCCATTGCAGGTTTGAGCTCTGAATTTCGAAATCATTGGGCACTTGCAGGATACCGAATCCACTCAGGCTGGTATTCAGCATTTTCAGGCTGCTATCGTTAATGACCAGCACCACAGGCTGATCAGGCTGATTCACAGAGCCATATGTTTGCGCTGGATTCAGGCTGGTAGATGCAAGCTCATAATAGTTGGTGTTCGACGCTTTGCGGGCAGCGATATAGTCAAGGACCGCCTGGTTCTCATTCACCACGATAGTGGGTGTCTGGGATTGATACGCCGCTGGATCACCTGAGTTTCCCGGACTCCCGACAAACAGCGGAGTCGCATTGAGCATCTGCGACGACAGATCCAGGTTTGTGTAGCAACTCTGGGTTGATGTGCTGCAGTCGCCTATAGGCGCCGGCGTGGGTGTCGGAGTGGGCGTGGGAGTTGGCGTAGGAGTTGGCGTAGGACTCGGATTATGGTCGTCATGGCCATCATGACCGCCGTTACTCGGGGTCGGACTGGGAACTGGCGTTGGCGTTGGAGTCGGCGTGGGCGTCGGAGTTGGCGATGTGGTTGATGTCGTGGTGAATCGCGGACTCGTGTTTGTTCCGCGCACCCAGGCCAGCGGTGGTGTGCAGGAGCCGGATGGGTTGGGCGGGATGGTGCTTCCGTCCGCATTACACACACTGTTGGCCGCCTGCACAATGGTGAGGCGAAGGGCATTCAAGCCATTCTGTAATGATGCCGTGCCCTGGGGGCTGTTAGCAGCAAGCGCGGCCACTGGCGAACAGGATCGAGCGGTGGAAATTGCGCCATACCGATCATGGACCCTGCCATCGATGCTGGTTGCCGGTATCACAACATTGTTGAACGTCGCCAAAACCGGAGCGGAACTGGTGGAACTGCCAACTTCCACGGTGACGGCGCCCGGAGGCCGGATGGAAGACGCCACTGCTTCCATACGCAGAAGTTTGCGTGATCCATTCAGCCCGCCCGCCTGCGCGCTTGCAGCCAGCGAAGTGAGCATGTAGACCTGCTGCATCCCGTTTGCGTCGCAAGCTGGAGTAGCACCGCCGGGAGAGAGTTGTTCAGTCTGGCCGTCCCAGCATACGCGGGTGTCCAGCGGAGCGCTGGCGCCATCTCCATCGACGTAGTAGGGAGCGGCAATCCGGTTGGTCTTCATGGTAATACGGGTCCATTTGTAGCCCAACGGAGTGGCCGCTGGGATCGCGTTCTGCCAGGCCATCCAGTTCGATGTGCCTGGAACCACGGTGCATTTGGAGTCGATCGCCGCAACGCCCGAGTTGTAATCATGGCAGAGTTGATCGTCGAAGTAAGGGCTGGCCGGGTCCGTTGGGTCGACGGTTTCACCATTTGCCGGATTCAGAACGTACAGCACACCGTTTGCGTTGCCGGCAATATTCTGTGGAAGCTTGTCAGCCAGGCCGGTGGGAGAAATGGCAGCGTCGTACGGCAATTTCATACGGTCCCGCACTTCTTCCAGGCCGGAGCGTGCCGCGTAATAGGAGCGGAGGCTGCCACCGTAGTTCGCGTCGATGCGAGTCTCTGTAGTCGAAGCAAGCACCATGCATAAACCGATGGCAGAGAGCAACACGAGAGCGAACAAAGCCAGCAGCAATGCCATCCCGCTCTCCTTCTCTCGTTTCGCCATGATTATGAACCTTGCCATCAGTAATTTATCCTTGCGGTTGCTGACATCGACTCACGCGTGAAAGTGTTATTTCCCGCGTCCCGCTGATTATTGAGTAGGCTTAGATTGATCTTTATTGTCTTTATGGCGGCGATGATACTCGTACCCGCCGGGGTGCTCGTAGTTGCCGGCGTGCGTATATCTACCCCGGTCCCCACAGGTACCGCGTTTCCATTCTGGTCGTAGTACGCAAATAAATCCTCGCCGGATTGCCCTGCCCCCGTGCCCGGCGAAAAGACCCCCTGCGTCTCTGTGTAATTCGGGTTGGTCGGCTGGCTGAACGAATCCGCATCCCACTTAGGTTGGGCGCTGCGCCTGATACAGGGACAGTTGGGATCGTTGGGATCGCTTGCAACGTAAGTAATGTCCACGCTGTAGACTTGGCCATCATTGTTTACGTCGCCTTCCAACAGGATTTCCGTGGGCGACACTCTGACCAACCCCATGGCTAGCTGTGATAGGCGCGGCGGAGTGGAATACATGCTGGCGCCGGGATATCCGGCCATGTGCAGGTCGCGCACCGTCTGGTCCAGAAACTCCCGCGCTTGCTGGTTCATATCCAGCTTCATCGCTTCCGCGCTTGATTTCTTCTGCATTGCGTTAATCTGCTCAAACACAGCGCCAGTTACGGTCACCAGAATCGCAACGCTGATCAACATTTCCAGCAGAGTGAACCCACCGGACGCTTTATGTGTTGCTGACACGCCACCAATTCGGGAGATACGCTTCATGGTCAGAAGTCTCCTCTTAATTGGTGCAGCGTGAACGGCAGCGTCAGTTGCGCTGCAGGAGCGCCATTTGTGACCAGCGGTTTGGCGCTTACGGTTACCAGTTGAGTCGACGGAGTGTTGCCGGCATCGACTCGCCACCGCACGTCATACGGGATCCCAGCTCCGGTCGAGCACATGACATAGTTCATGGAGTAATTCGGCTGCGGGGCCTGGGAAAAATCCACGGCCCCAGCGAACGCGCCGCTGCCGCCGATCAAGGGCGATCCGCCGGGAGCAGTCTCAATGGTGAAGGTGTTGCCGGCACAATCGGTCAGGCTGGTCTGGGTTGCCGTCCCCGTGGCCTTCTCAGGGATCGCCGTAATCTTTTCCATGACGCTTTGCGCCATCGTCTCAGCAGTGGTATGCAGCTTGGACCGGCCGTTATTGGCCGTGGCCACAGCTATCACCATAATGCCGCCAAGAATCCCCACGGCCAGCACCGCCATCGCGATCATTACTTCAATCAAGCTGAACCCGCGCGGCATCTTTGCTGTCCCTGGCTCCCGAATTAGGCTGCTTCCATCCATATAGTGCTCTAGAACCACTGACCGTTTCCGTTCCCTGACGGAATAAATACCCAGGTTTTAACTCTGCCTGTCGGACTCACGGAAACAGCGCCGTACAAGATGTTGCCTGCGGAGCCCTGAAACTGGAGATGCTGTACCCAGCCTTTGGCCAGGCAACGCGATGCGGCCGAGCTTCTCTCGCAGGGAAGTCCCCGCGAGTTCCACGCCAGACCGGGCGCCAGCACGCCTTGTTGCGTATACATGTTGGAATTTTCTGTGTCGGCAAAAGGAAAGCTCAACTGGGCCCCTAACGGAAATGGCACATTATTATTGAACGTTACCTGGCTGGCGAACGTTGTTACAGGTTCTCCCTGCCCGCACGTTCCGTCTCCATCTAAATCTATGCAAATCTGCGCCGGCTTAATGCCAAGCGGCGAAACCAGCAACTCGTACGAAGTGTTTTCCTGGGTGGCGCGGATGCGTGCATCCTGGTAGCTTGCGGCCAGCATCTGGGTGGCGCTTCTCAGCCGTGAATTGTCGATTGTTCTGGAAAGACTTGGAATTGACAGCCCACCAACGATCAGGATGATGGAAACAACGACGATCAGTTCCGCCAAAGTGAATCCTGACGCTAAGGCGCAACCCTCCCCTGATTTGGCCATCGACTTCACTGTTTCTTTACCTTCCCCGTTTTCAATCTTCCCGCTTAAGAATTCAACCCGGGTCCGTGATTAACCAACCTGAGCACCTACGCAAATCGACACAGCCCAAATTTGGCGTGGCGCGCCCAAAATTTGCGCTGAAAAAAGTGACTTGGGTGAGTGAACTTTTGTACCGACACATACTAACCCAGCCTTAAAACCCATTCGGGAAAATGTCGCTTAAATCCATGAATACAAAGCGATTATTTTTATTTTGACGGAGTGAAAAAATCTTCGCTTATTTACGTTTCTGGATAGCGCCCAAAGGTGACACCGGTGCTGTGGCCATATGGACAATGGCCTTTAGGTCAGTGACCCTGCCAAAATCAAAAAGCGAATAAAAGCACGGTTTTCTAACATTAGGAGAAAATTTGATTTCACTCTTCTCATCCCAGCAGTTCCCCCGGGCGAAGTGCCACTTGGTGATGAGTCAAGAAGTATTGTCAGCTTCAATGTTTTGATTCTTGTAAAGATCTTTATCGATCCTCCGGGTGGCTCAGAGGTAATCCCTAAATTTGAAGATTCGAACTCCAAACGCTTGAACTGGAAGCACAATTGTTTTCCTGTCTGCAAACTCCTGCAAGGCGCATAAGCCCGGGCCTTGCTATAATCGCTGCCATCAACGACGAGATTCAGAAGCATTCGCAGCCGATGTTTGTCCTTTATCCCCATGAATTGGGGCCTTGCTGAGAAAAGCCCTGCTGATAATTGCACCGTCGGCAATCTCGATCACTGGCCAGCACGAATCACGTCTTCGACCAGCCCGAGGATCGTGCCTTGATATTGGCTTTGCTCCACGAGCCGCGGCCGGGGTAATCCTATGCTCCCGCCAGAGTTACCTCTAGAATAACGGTTCCGTACAAAATCCAGAGTGCAACTAATCCCCAGCCCCGGGTTCATGTCCGCAGAACAGCTTACGACCTTGGAGGGTTGAAAGGAGCAGTTTTCATGATTCGACGAAATCTAATGCATGTTCTGGCGCTCGCCGTATTGGTTTTGGGGACGAGCCTGTGGGCACAGAGCGGGACCACTGACGTGCAGGGAGATCGCAAAGACCTGCGGAGTGATCGCCGTGACATCAACAATGACCGGAAAGACGCCCGCACAGACAGGCGTGATTTGAACAACGACCGGGTCGACCGCAATCAAGACCGGCGCGACCTCAACAAAGACCAGAGAGATATTGCAAAAGACCGCCGTGAACGCAACCAGGACCTCAAAAACGGTGACAGAGCCGGCGCGTCCGCGGAGCAGAAAGACATCAACCACGATAAGCGCGATGCCGCTCATGACCGGCGCGATCTGCGGGCCGATAACCGCGATATCAGGCATGATCGCAAAGACCTGCGCTCAGACCGGAAAGACATTAAGGGCGACAAGCGGGACATTCACAAAGACCGGCGCGACGTTCGTCGCGACCGGAAGGGCTAAACATCAGCGGATTTGCTTCGCTAAAAAGGCCCCGGCAAAAAATCAGGCTGTTACGAAACGCTATGCGGTGCTGGTAAATTAGTGAGAAGATGCCCTCGCGGGAGCGAGGGCATTTTTATGGCGTACATCCGGGGTGAGGCGCGGGAGCAGGTGAAGATGTTTCCTGTGACCTTGGACGAACTGATCCCAGCAGACCATGTGTGTCGGGTAATCGAGGCGTTTGTGGGGCGGCTGGACATGGCAAAGCTAGGCTTCGTGCGAGCCGAACCGGCGGATACGGGGCGTCCCGGCTACGATCCGCGCGATCTGTTGAAGCTGTATCTGTACGGGTATCTGCAGCAGGTGCGGTCATCGCGGCGGCGGGAAGCCGAGTGTCAGCGCAACGTGGAAGCAATGTGGTTGCTAGGACGGTTGCAGCCAGACTATAAGAGCATCGCCGAGTTTCGGCGGATGCACAGTCAAGCGGTCACGAAAGCGGGAGCGGAACTGGTGCGCTTGGCGCGTTCGGTGGGTTTAGTGAAGGGCGAGATGGTGGCGGTGGATGGATCGAAGTTCCGGGCGGTAAGCAGTGCGAAGAGCGTACGGGAACGCGATGCAGTAAAACGGTATCTGGAGCAACTGGACGCGGCCGACGAGCAGGACGAAGTAGTGATCGACTCCAGCGCGGTGCAGGCGGCTTTGGAGAAGCTGAAGAGCGATCCGGAACCGGAAGCGCGCCAAATGCGCATGGCCAACGGGTTTGCGCCGGCATACAACGTGCAGATCGCTGTCGATGCTGAACACGCGCTGATCGTGGCGCAGAAGGTGACTGACGAGGCGACCGATAATCGCAGTCTTCTGCCCATGGCAGAGGCAGCCAAGGAAGCGGTCGGCGATCCAGGTTCGCTGAATGTGGTGGCCGACGCTCGTTACTCCAACGGCGAACAGGCCGAGGCCTGTGAAGCCCAAGGCATCGTGCCGTACGTGCCCGCCAACCGAGCCATCAACAACCAGGGGAACGGCACCCTGTTTGACCGCACCGAGTTCATCTACGACGAGAAGACCGATACCTTCCGCTGCCCAGCCCAACAGACACTCACGCGCAAGCAGCTCCAGAGACATAAGAAAAGAGTCATCTACGTGGCGGCGGCGCAGACCTGTGGCGTGTGTCCGATAAAACATCGCTGCACAAACGCTCCGCAGCGGTTTCTACACCGTCATCTGCACGATGGCGCGTTGCAGCGTATGCAGCAGAGAGCGACGCCGGAAGCGATGCGACTGCGCGGCGAATTATAGGTTTTTCCTTAACCCAAACATCGTGCCGCGACGGAACGCATAAATTCCGGATTTACTGGGCCTTTATCTCAGCCCATTTCGGATTTTTCGCAAGCCATCGCGGCTTTTCCCCTTCGGTTTCTCCTCCCAAACCCATATACTTGAAGTTACCTGCCCATGACCACTCTGGACCAGATTCTCGCCGCCACGCGCGAGCGCGTTACCCGAGCCAAAGAGCGGGCCCAGGTGCGTCCACTGGAGAAAGCCGCTGCAGCCCACACGCCGCGCGGCTTCCGCAAAAGGCTGGCGGCTATGTCGCAGCTTGGTCCGGCTGTAATTGGGGAACTGAAAAAGGCGTCGCCGTCGAAGGGGACGATTCGCGGCACGTTCCCCGTAGGAGTGCTGGCCAACCAACTGGCCCGCGGCGGAGCTTCGGCCTTGTCTGTGCTTACCGACGAAGAATTCTTTCAAGGATCGCTGGCCAACTTGCTGGAAGCTTCAGCCGCAACCGACCTGCCGTGCCTGCGCAAAGACTTCATCATTGACGAATTCCAGATTACTGAAGCGCGTGCGCACCACGCAGACGCGGTGCTGTTGATTCTGGGTGCACTGGATGACGCTACCTTCCGCCGCCTTCTGGATTATTCCCGCGCCCTGGACCTCGATGCCCTCTGTGAAGTCCACGACGAAGAGGAATTAAAACGCGCGCTTGAGGGCGGAGCGGACATCATCGGCGTGAACAGCCGTAATCTCAAGACATTTCAGGTCAGCCTGGATACAGTGATCGATATGGCGAGGAGTATTCCCAACCACGTGCTGCGCGTGGCGGAGAGCGGAATCGATAGCGGCGCTGAAATAAGGGAATTGCACGCCGCGGGCTATCAGGCGTTTCTTATCGGCGAGGCGCTGATGCGCGCGGAAGATCCCGGACAGAAATTACAGCAGCTCTTGCAGGATGCAGGATGGTATTCGCCGTCCGCCTCGGCTTCTTCCCATTGGCGTGGCACAGTCCAGTAAGAAGCCAAAGAAGCTTCCCCAAAAAATCGCATGCGTATCTGGATCAAAATCTGCGGGACTACCTGTATTGAAGACGCGCTCAACTCGATTGAAGCCGGCGCAGACGCGCTGGGCTTTATCTTTGCGCCCAGCAAGCGCCGCGTTACCACAGAGCAGGCGCAGCGGATCATCAACGAGTTACCTCGGGACGTGGAACGCATTGGCGTGTTCATGGACAGTTCAGCGGTAGAGATTGCCGCTGTGGCTAGCAATGTCGATCTGACTGGAATCCAGCTGCATAGCGGGGAGTCTACTGCGGAGGTTTATAAATGTTTGCCTGCGGCCCGACGCGATGCCGTGCGTAAGATCAAAACGATCCTGGTGCAGCCGGGCCTTGAACTTCGCTTTGATGGTCAAACGGGGGTCGATGCATGGCTGCTCGATTCGGGGGCGGGAAGCGGCAAGACATTCGATTGGCAATCGGCCCGGGCACAACTGGGCGAGCGGCAGGGAAAGTTCATCCTTGCTGGCGGGCTGACGCCGGAAAATGTCGGCGAGGCAATACGGACTTTCAGACCGTGGGGCGTTGACGTTGTAACAGGTGTGGAACGCGAGCCAGGGCGCAAGGACCCAGAAAAACTCAAGGCGTTTGTTGCGGCAGTGCGGAGGGCGGAACAGGAATGAATGGAAGCACATTGAAAAAAGAAAAACATGTAGCCGGACGATTTGGCCCTTACGGCGGGCGGTATGTGCCGGAAACGCTCATGGCCGCGCTGGAGGAACTGGAGCGCGAATATGCCAAAGCCCGAAAAGACAAAAAGTTTGGCAAAGAATTCGCGCGCCTGCTGAAGGACTATGCCGGCCGCCCTACGGCCCTGTTTCATGCGCAACGGCTGACGAAGGAACTGGGCGGAGCAAAAATCTATCTCAAGCGCGAAGACCTGCTGCACACCGGCGCGCACAAGATCAACAACTGCCTGGGGCAGGGATTGCTGGCGATGCGCATGGGCAAGAGACGCATCATTGCCGAAACCGGCGCGGGCCAGCACGGCGTGGCCACGGCCACTGTCTGCGCTCTGTTCGGACTGCAATGCGTTGTTTATATGGGAACGGAAGACATGCGGCGGCAGGAATTGAACGTTTTCCGCATGCGCCTGCTGGGCGCTGAAGTGCGCGGCGTGGCATCTGGCTCACGCACGCTGAAAGACGCGATCAATGAGGCAATGCGTGATTGGGTGACCAATGTCCGCGATACGCATTACCTTTTGGGCAGCGTGCTGGGCGCGCATCCTTATCCCACCATGGTCCGGGATTTTCATAGCGTGATTGGCCGCGAAGCGCGCGCGCAGATACTCAAGGCCGAGGGCAAGTTGCCTGCGGCGATCATCGCTTGCGTGGGCGGCGGCT
>DASXCL010000075.1:0-65118 GCA_036491195.1 Candidatus Angelobacter sp. | reverse complement strand
TCGGCCTTAAAACGCAAATCCAAACCGCCCCGCATTTATAACCTCGGCGGACGACCGGCTTTATCCGCCGCTACTTAAACTTCCAGGGGGTGACATTTTATCGTTGCAGTTAATACGACATTTTTTCGTTGCAACTACATGCGTTTGATTTTTGTTGACGAGCAGGAACTCTGCTTCGTAAACTTCATGACCTACCAAGTTTGCCCAGTTCACGAAATGCCATAGGAGTCCACCTTGTTTAACCCACCGCGCCCCCAACGCCAATCAGTGCCGCTGTTTGTATCAAGACCTGACATTCGGACCGGTTGGTTCGCTTGCCTGACATTCTTCGTGCTCGTCTTTTCCTGCATCGCGCTTGCACAAACCGAGCTTAGGGAGCAACCGGCCAAAAGCGACGTTGGTGCGGCAGTAAGAGAATTGAGCAATGTGGCGCAATCTCAGCCAGTGGTTCAAGATCCACCTCAGGGCCAACAGTTGATCCGCATCGTCCCGTTTGGCAGAAAGAGCGGAAGCGGAATAAAGCAACAAGCGCCGGTTGGGGCGCATTTGACTTATTTTGGCGGCCCGGTGATTTCGAACATTCAAGTGGCCGTGGTGTTTTGGGGACCGAGTGTAGCCCCAGCGATTACTGCCAACGGAACGCTTGATCAGTTCTACACGGACATCACCAGCAGTCGATATTTTGATCTGCTCACGGAATACACAACGGCGGGAATTACCAACTCTGGTGGCGTCACCAGCAATCAGACGATCGGACATGGAACCTTCGGCGGCAAGTTCACCATCACTCCCTCCGTTTGCCCGGGGACTGCCGCTTGTAGCGTGACGGATGCACAAATCCAGACAGAACTTACGAACCAGATTAACAATCACGTTCTACCGGCCCCACAGACTGACGTGCACGGCATCATCAATACGTATTACGCAGTCTATTTCCCGCCCAACGTTACTATTTCTCTTGATGCCACCACCAAGAGCTGCGTAAGCGGAGGCTTTTGCGCATATCACTCGAACACGGGAAGCCTGGTTCCTTATGGAGTGATGCCGGACTTTTCTGCTGGCGGATGCTCCGTGCAGGGAGCTTGCGGATCAGGAACCACATTGCAGATTGCTACGGGCGTCTCCAGCCACGAGATGGCGGAAGCGATCACCGATGCCCAGGTAGGATCTGCAAGTGTGTTTGGTCCACCGCTGGCCTGGTATGACAACCCCCCCGATCTGGGCGAGATCGCCGATCTCTGCGATCCTTTTGATGTCACGGTCAATGCGGGCTCGAACACTTATACGGTTGAGCTGCTTTTTTCCAACGTACAGAATGAGTGTGCCAGCGGGCCGCCGGTTTTCAGTATGCCCAGCCCTGCCGGGGGAGCCGGCCCGAATATTCCCTTCAACATGACGCTCACGATCCAGAACAGCGAGCCGGCAATCATTACCCCGGTCGATTATCGGGGCACGGTCCATTTCACCAGCTCCGACCCCGGCGCCGTATTGCCTGCCGATTACACCTTTACCGCCGTCGATGCGGGAGTTCATACCTTTCCCTTTACTTTGAGCATTCTTGGCAATCAGCCCATCACCGTTACTGACACCCGCTCCAGCGGCTTCACCGGCACAACCACCGTCAATGTAAACACCATCCCCGACCTCGCCATTGCCAAGCATCATAGCGGAAATTTCGGACGCACCCAGACCGGTGTCTATACGATTACGGCGTCCAATGTCGGCGGCGGTCCCACGTCGGGAACTGTGACCGTGGTTGACACCCTGCCTATCGGGATGACCGCCGCGGACATGAGCGGCACAGGCTGGAACTGCACGCTGAACACCCTGACCTGCACCCGCTCAGACGCGCTGGCCCCTGAGAACAGCTATCCGCCTATCACCCTCACGGTGAATGTCTCTACCAATACTTCCACTTCGGAAACAAACGTAGCAACCATTTCCGGTGGAGGCGAGACTGATACCGCCAACGATTTAGTGGGGGACGTCACAACCATTGTGGATCCAGGAGTTGACTTGGGTGCGGCCATCACTCCCTCCCAGCTTTTCGCCAGTCAAGGCGATACGGGCGCCACCTACGCTATCTCAGTGGTAAATGGCGGCAGCGATGCTTCCTCCGGAACTGTAAGCCTGACCACCACACTGCCGGCCGGCTTGTCCGCAACGGCGATCAACGGTACAGGCTGGAGTTGTACGCTGGCGAACCTGACCTGCACCCGGAGTGACGCGCTGGGATCCGCCCTGAGCTATCCTGTCGTTGCAGTTACATTCAGTGTTGCCCTGAATGCTCCCCTCGCTGTTTCTTCCATCACTACCACCGTCTCGGGTGGCGGAGATATCGATTCTGCAAATAATACGGTCAATACAAGCCTTGAGATCAATGCCTTTTTGGGCATCTTTTCGGGTGGTGCAACCGTGACGGTGAATGCGGGACAACCGGCGCAATACGTGCTTGGCGTATTCGCGGCCGCCGCGGCTGGGACAGTCACATTCAGTTGCAGCGGATTGCCGGCGTCCGCATCGTGCAGCTTCAATCCGCCTTCGATCAATTCTAATTCCGTCTTTGTAACGATGACTGTGTCAACAACGGCGCGCAGCGCTGTTGTAACCGGCTCGCATCCCGGCGATCGCAATCTGTGGTTGTGGCTGGGAGTGCTCTCCCTGGCAGCCATGGCGGGGTTGAGTTTGAAGATTAGCACTAAGCCCACACGCCGGCGAAGACTTGTCCCGATTTTTGGTACATGCATTTTCCTGTTCGCAGGCATTTTGACCGGCTGCGGTGGCGGTGGCGGCGGCACTACAACCACGACGACGCTTACTGGTTTGGGGACTCCTGCAGGAACCTATGCGATCACTTTTACGGCAACCAGTCCTAATGGGTCGGCTACCCGCACCATGAACCTTATCGTCAGATAGACTTTGTCATTTAAATAGACGTGATGGGGGCGGCCGTAGCCGACACATTCCACATGACGCCTGACCTTCTTTCACGCTCGCTCCAGGAGTTCCTTTCCGAAGCGCGCAGCGGCGTGGTTCTGGAAGACGGCCAGGTTCTCTTTGATCTGGCGACAGCGCAATACTCCATCTCCTCAGAAAAAGATCGATGTCTTTTTCATCTCTGGTCGCAGGAACGCAACCTTGTTCGCCACGTGATTGATGCCGAATTGAAAAATGGCACGTTGACATTGACCGTGCGACGCTTCGGGCAGCCCCGTCCCATCGAGATGGAGATCTGCCGCGATCGCGAGCGCCGTCCACCCACCGTCCAGAAAGCTGCCCGCAGTCGCTATGCGCGACTCCTGGAACACGCGTTGCGTCGTGAAATGCTGGGCTGGACACTGGATAAATCGCGGCTCTCGACCTCCATGGACCTGGAACGCAGCTTTTCCCCAGTCTACGCGCGTGGCCTGCTGCGGAAAGGCCGCAGCGCCTTCGCCGTGATGGGCGTAAACCAGCAGGAGACTCAGGCCGCGGTCGACGCGTCGCTCACCTTTGCGCTGCTCTGGCTGCAAGCCTGTCGTGAGCGAGAAGCCGGACGTTGCCTGGTTGAAGGACTGCGGCTCTACGTTCCGCCCGGAACTTCCACGACGCTGCGCATTCGCATGGCTCATCTGGACCACAACGCCGCTAAGTTTCAGCTCTTTGAGTTCGATGAGCGCGACGAATCATCCAATCAAATCGAGCATTCCGATCATGGAAACATTCGCACCCGTTTGGTGCGCGGTCCGGACGCAGATCAGGTGCGGTCGCGCTTCGCCGCCACTGTAAGCAAAGTTCTGGCACTGGCGCCGCAGACGGACATTGCGGTTCTTTCTCCGACGGAAATTGCATTCCGTCTCCACGGCCTCGAATTGGCACGCGTGCGACTGGCCAACGTTCCGGGCACATTCAGCGTCGTCGAAGAAGTCATCTTTGGCCCGCCCGGCTATGAAACACGCCTCAGTGAAGAGACAGCGCCGTCGTTTGCTGAATTCATCAGGACTGTTCTCGAAGCCCGCGGCCTGCACGGAGACCGGCGTGATCCGCTCTGGCGCATGTATCCGGAACGCTGGCTGGAATCGCTGGTGTTCAAGAACGTTGCTGCAGTGGACTCGCGGCTGGATCCCGGCCATGTCTATTCGCAGGTGCCGGCATTTTCCGCCTCAGATCGCGCCATGATTGACGTGCTTACCTGCACTCGCGACTGCAGGCTCGCAGTGCTGGAGTTGAAGGCCGACGAAGACATCCATCTGCCGCTGCAAGGCCTGGATTACTGGGCGCGCGTTTTGTGGCATCACAACCGTGGCGAGTTCCAGCAATACGGTTATTTTGCTGGCCAGCAGCTCTCGCCCCGGCCGCCATTGCTGATGCTCATTGCACCTTCATTGCGTGTGCATCCTGCAACGGATTTAGTACTGCGCTATTTTTCGCCGGCCATCGAATGGACGCTGATTGGTGTGGATGAGCGATGGCGCGAAGGAGTCAAAGTGATTTACAGAAAATCGACCGCCCGAAGGATGGCCGTCTGAACACTGGATATGCGGTTAAGCGGTCCTGGAGATAAGTTGGCACTCAGACGTTTTCGCGCTGAGTTCCAGATCTACAGATGATTCGGAAGTGGTTCTGCCACCGGCGCATCAGCCACCTCTTTTTCTCCACGATAGACTCGGCCAAGGCCGCGCACGATTCTCCGCCACGGTAGCTCGCCCTGCTCGCCAGAGAAAAAGACTTCCCCCACCTTATGACTGCGGTAGTACCAGCGTTTCAATATGGCCAGTTCTTCAGTGAATCGCTGGGCCGAGTGGCCGCCGCCAGTAACCAGGGATTCCAGCACAGCGCGAACGCGGCTCTCCATGCTTTGGGCCGGGGCGGTTGCAGGGACGGTCTCCGTTGGGTTAGTGGAATTCTGGACGGGCTGCGGCTCTTCTTCAGCCTCCATCGCTAACGGCACTGGCCCCAGCAGTTTGCCGCCATGAAAGCGGAAGAGCCCAACGGACTTCGCTTCAGCCGACGGTTGAACGATTACGGCGTCCATACGATCCAGGCGTCCGCAGATGTCGTCCCAGGCGGAAAGAATACTCTTAAGCTTGGCGATCTTTGTATGCTGAGCCGCGGCCCCTTCGAAATCCAGAGCCGCTGAGAGCCGCTCACGCTCCGCTTCCAACTCCCCGAGCAGAGACTGGCCGCCGGAATCGAAATACTGCTGCACCCGCGCGACTTCGGCCTTGTATTCCTGGTCGGTGCAGCCCTTGAAACATGGCGCCAGGCACATCTTCATCTCCGAGTAAACGCAGCCGGGAAAGCTGGGATCGGGGTTCAGATCAAATGTGCAACGCCGCATCTTGAACAGATCAAGCGAGTCGTTGAGAAACTTCTCTGCTACCGCTCGTGAGCGGAACGGGCCATAGTAGAGAGAGCGGCCGCTCATTTTGCCGATGCGCGTGGTGACATATGCCCGCGGATATTCATTTTCCAGGTTGAAGCGGACCACCGGCGCCGATCGCAGACGCAAACGCTTCTGGTATGTGTCCGGAAACTCTTGCCGCAAGGTGCGAAAGAGCAGCAGCACGGACTCAAAATCTGATCCGGTCAGCGAATATTCGATCTTTGCGGTACGCTCGCGCAGGTTGAGGCGCTTGGACTGCGACTCCGGCGGAGCCAGCAGCCGCAGCAGCCGCTTCCTGAGATTGGCTGTCTTACTGACGTATGGCTCGGCGGCCTCGTCCGCGCCGCGCAAGCCAAACACCGCCGGCGCCGCGGCGAATTGGGCGAAGAAGTCCGCCGGATGATCGGTCGAGAACGTAATGGAATGCGTAAGCAAATCTCACCGCTGAGCACAGTATAGATTGAGTTCACTTCTTGCCATTGCTTGTCCAATCCAGCTCAGCCTGAGAATGATGGCTTGGAGGCTTCGCGAGCAGACAGCTGTTTCCCGTTTTCCAGAGTAACTGTCATTCAAGTGCGGAAAAATCCACCCCTGTTATGTATCTGCTTTTCATAGCGGTTACCCGGTAAGGCCACCCTGATTTCCACGGCTTCCTCCAGAACCCTGGTTTCGAAATGTGGATTCGGTTGGAAAACCAAACCGCACATCCAGACGCTCTCTTTTTCCCACACGCTCATCAGATCCAACGCCTGTTTGTTCACAGCCTGTGGACTCGCCCTCGCCGCTATCCATTGCTATTGGCACGATATCCGAAGCTTCCACAGTCATCGACTGCTACTACTGTATTTATATAGATATAAGTCTTTATATTATTAGAAGAAGTAAGCGGCAGGCATTTCGGCAGAGCAGAAAAGAGATAACCCAGCTTACGGCCTGGTCTTGTGGAGCGTCCTGAAGTCTGGGCCCTTCATGGTGCGGACACGGCACATGTCGTGCAGGCGTGAGCGCATGCGGTCGCCCAGCGTTTCCTCGCGCGAGGCGGAGCGAGCGTCTTCGTCCTCGCGGGACTTCTTTAGGCGAGAGATTTCTTTCTCCGCCTTTCCGGATGGGCCATCAGGAAAGTTAGTGGTGATGATGGTGGTCTTCTGTTCGTTATAGCGACTATTCAGAATGTAGCTCACGGTGTCCCACACCCATTCTGATGATTTCACTGCGCCCAGTTCGTCCAGGACCAGCACTTCGGCTTCAAGGATAGGACGCAGGATCTCCAACTCCGTAGCTTGGACGGACGGGTTATAAGAGTTCTGGATTTCCTTCAGGAGCTCACGATAGTCGCAAAACCGGCACGGTACGGCCTTATCCTCCCTCTCTTGAATCAAAGATTGAATGATTCCGACGGCAAGGTGCGTCTTGCCTACACCGATGGGGCCGATCAGGAGCAATCCCTTTTTCTCTTTTGGATACTCCTGCACAAAGCGTTGCGCATCACGATGCGCGTTCCTGACGGAGAGCGAAATCTCATGCATCTCCAGGTTAAAATTTGACAGAGTGCAGTCTTCATAGCGAGCAGGGATTCCGGCTTTTTCCAGCAGCTGTTGGTTACGCGCCGAGATGCGGCACTCGCAGCGCATCATGCGGCTGGCTTTACCCGGGACCGCAACTTGTTTCCAGCCTGTCCCGTCGCATACAGGACAAGCGGCTGCGGGCTGCGATTGAAGCTGAGTTGCCATGATCTGAGAATATTCCTGTTATGAAAATACCACTATTCGCACAGGTAAGGTGAGCCACAACAGAGAGAGAATACTATTTGTGCACAGGATTTACACAGGTAGTGCACCGTGTTTGGGCGACGTTGGATTACAAAATCAAACACAAGGTCTCTCGGGCTTGCTCCCACAATGAAGAAAGCTTGTGCTCGCTTACGGCCCCCCTCGAGATGACGTTTGTTTAGGTGCACGGTTTTTCCGAATCGCTGTCACTCGCATCCAGCCGCTAGTCCGCCGCGTTTCCCTTGGAGGGCGCAATCTGCTTTCCGCCTTCAGGGAAGATATCGAACACGTAATCATGTGCCGCGAGCGCCGCGGAGCTCAAGGCGCCAGCCTGGACGCGTTTAGCGGCCTCTTCTCGCGTGAGGTCAAAGATGGCTTCCAGCATCTGCTTGCCTTCCTGCTTGTTGGCCTGTCCCACTACAAAGAGCACGCGCGCGCTGTGCTGGATGTAACGCGGAGAGGGTAGCTGCTTCATCAGCATTTCCATGATCAGCGTGGCTTTCTCGCGATCAAAGCGGCCGCGATCGCCGCGTCGGTCCTGCTCGGCAAAGAATGCCTGCGTCCACTCGTTATGATACTTCCACAATTTGTCGAACAGATCTTTGGTGAAGCGGGTACCTGCTTTTATATGATCGGCATTCTCTGCCGGCTCAACGCCGTCTTCGGTCAGCGCCGGACGTTTGAGGTAGCCATCTTTGGTGATCACCGCCTGGTGGCGCAGCAGCGTCCACAGCCATGAGACGTCAATGCGGTAGGTGGCCAGGTCATTCATGAAGCGCAGCTTGAGTTCATAATCGTCGATGGCGGCGGCAAAGTTACCGTTGAGAATCTGAAACCCGTAGTTCGCCGCCATATAAAACGCGTGCTGAATGTGCTCGACGGTGATGTCGCCTTTGGGAATGCTGTAGATCGCTTCCCAGCGTTCGGGTGAGAGAAGTTTTTCCGGCGCATCGAGCGATTCTTTGGTGATGACCTGAGGCGTGATCTTGCCCTGCAAGTTCAGCAGGCCGCGCGATTCGAGCACGCTGCGCTCGGCATCGCTCAGGCCGCTGGTGGCGGTGGGGACGGCCTGCTCTTTTACCTTGGTTGTTTCCTTCGGCGCGTCGAGAATTGTCTGAAGCTGTTCCAGCTTGGCCTGCAACGGCGCATTGCCCGCAGCCACGTAATCTTTTTCTGGGCTGGCGACCCAGCTCTGCCGGTAGCAGTCGTAGAGATGGCCTTTCACGCGCTTGGCCAGAATGTCTTCCAGCGTGGGTTGCTGATTGGCTGCCAGAGGCTCGTCCGGCACAAATACCAATCCCAGAATGCGCTCGCGCAGCTTGTCGATCACCATGGCGCGCAACGCCAGCGGGTTGTAGCGGGAGCGGCCATAGGGATCGCCAGCCTGGTAAATCATTACCGCTGCCATGCCGCCGATGGGCGCGGCATTTTCCAGCTCACCATTCTTCATGCCGGCCATCAGCATCATGAGGGCATTGAAGCGCTGGTAGGCGATCATATTGGGTGAGGCCATGCCGATGGTTTGAGGATCGGGATAAACGCCCCTAGGATCGTCCTTCCACATCTCAATCAGGCTGCCCAGGTAGTCCCAGCGGCCCACGTTGGTGCCCAACAGTCGCCGGCGCAGAGTCCATGCGATGGCGGGCAGCGTGCGGCCAGCATTGCCCTCTTCATACAGCATCTTGATCTTGATGGTGCCTGCCGGGACGCCGATCATCCCTTCCAGCCGCGACAGGATCTTTTCCACGATCAGCGCTTCTTTGGGCGCTTGCAGCTTGGGAATGTAGAAATAGACGCCGCTGCCCGCATTCTTGAGCGAATCGAAATTGTTGAACGCCCACAGCGTGGTGATCACGATTGTGGCGGGCGCGGGTTGGCCATCGACCGTAACGTGGTCGTAGTTGATGTGAAGCCCCGGCGGACGGCCGAAGCGCGTTGGCCACTGCGCCGGAGGCTTGTTGATGTTGTAGGCGCGGGTCTTTCCTTTTTTCACCACTTCGTACGGACGGCCGGTCCAGCCGCCGGCAAAAATCTCTTTCGCATTCTGCAAGGCGGCAAAAACACCTACGGGGACGTTGCTGGGCGTGCCATCGGGCAGGAAGTGCGTGGGCGACGCGTCTTCAAAGTCCGGCATGTTCATGGGCGCCGGGCTGTTGAGCGCGTTGAAAGCCATATCCAGCGGATGCCATGGACCGGTCAGCTCAAGCCCAGGGTTCTTCAGCGGATGCGCGTCTTTGGGGACAGGCACTTCGTCATTCAGCCGCCAGCGCCACTCGGTTTCACGTCCCAGGAAGTTGTCGATCAGCCCTTGCACGATCTGGCGATACGTCCACGAGCCGCCATTCTTAGCGACCGGATCTTCAAACTTCTCTTCCCACTTTGGCCAGGCATATTTTTCGCGCACCGGCGCGGGCGATTCAAGAATCTGGCGGCGCGCGGTCAACGCGGCGGCAATCTCCGGCCGCAGCTCGCGGGTGAGCGTGGTGATGGTTTCCTGGACGTTGACGTCGCGGCCATTCACCTTCTTGGCGCCAAAGAGGTCAGGGAATTTCTGAAGGATGTCACTGCGAATCATAGGGCAAAGGCTCCTGAACTGGGCTTAATGAGTAAGCTAAATAATCGATTTTACGCCTGTTGCGGTTTAAGCTCCATGATTCGTATGGGCAGAGAGTAGGCTTGGGTTCGCGATCTCGACGTGGTCAGCTCTTTTTCTTGGGCGTCGGCATCTCGGTGACTTTGTTTTGTGGGCTCTGATTTATTGTGATGGTTGGTATTGTGGCCCGCATCTGATCTTTTGTCTTGCCCTCAGTCTTCTCCAGGAGATACCAGAGCGCATCAATGAGAATGTCATTGGTGGTCGTGCGCTTGTCTTTTTTGGCGCGACGGATTTCGCTTATCCAGCGTATGGCGGTCCGATCCTCGGCGGTAAGACAAACCGACGTTCGTTGAGCGTCATCCGGGATGTGCTTCTCTCTCGGGCTCATAAGCTCAAATTGCTATTGACTGCATCTTTACATTGTTACATTACTACGTTATAGTGCAATAACGTAGTAATGCCAATTTAGGCCCTGTACCAACGTAACCACGTAATAAGATTTGGAGGGATTCAGATGGCGACTACTGGCCCTTTCTCGAGAGAGCTCACGGTGTTTGAACAGCACCGCAAGGATTGGTCTCGTTCTCACCCCGGCGATTATGTTGTAATCCAAGATGATGTTATCGCAGAAGGATTCTTCAAGAATTATGCCGACGCTTTCAAAGCTGGCCTGCAGAAGTTTGGTGTGCGTCGGGAATTTCTCGTAAAGCAGGTGTGGAATACCGAGCCTGTATATTTTGTCTCATAGCACGGATCGCGTTGATCTTTATTGGGATCCTTTCGATCCGACTGATCCCGGCCCATGCATTGACGTCATCGTAATGAACTCACGTGAGGTCATTGACGCTTGGCGATCAATCGGCTTGGAAATTCCACAACCCATTCAGATGAAAGCGCTTCTGGATACAGGTGCATCTGTCACAGTAATCAGCAAGACTTTTGCAACCTATTGCAAACTCTTTCAGACCAGTGCAGATTCGAAATTACAGCAATTGGTGCAACCCACCTCTGCGGGGTACATGCTGGTGCCATGAGTTTTCCTGGTACCAATCTGCGGACTCTAGATGCGATTCCCATAGTTGCTGCCGTTTTCGCAAAAGAGCGACATTATGCATGTTTAATTGGAAGGGACATCCTGCGAAACTGGACAATCACTTTCGATGGGCGTTCCAAGCAGGTAACGATTACAGATTGACGGAAATGCCAGCCATCAAGTTTAGGAACTGAGATTGCCTCAGTACTGTTTGCCGGCCTGAATCTTTCGCCGTATCAGTTTCATCAAAGCAGCACAGCATATCTAGCCAAAACAGGCTAATTTCAGGTAAAATAAGAGTTTACCGCGAAAGGTATCAGAGGCAAATGAAGGCAGCGATCCATCCCAAATATGAAGAAGTGCGCGTGCACTGCGCATGCGGAAATACATTTACCACCCGGTCCACGCATAAGGGCGCCATTAACCTGGAAATCTGCTCGAATTGCCACCCGTTCTTTACCGGCAAGCAGAAGCTGGTGGATACCGCCGGACGCGTCGAGCGCTTCCGCCGCAAGTATGCCAAATCCGATGCCGGCAAGGCAGCTGAGGCAGCAAAAGCCGCCGAGGCCAGGAAATAAGGCCGCAAGTTTGATTGAGGCCTCCGCCGCGGCGGAGGCTTTGTTATTTGTGAAATCTCGAGCGTAGCGAGTGAACCCTTTCGTCTGATGGTCAGCTGGCGACGATTGGTACTTGATCGTGTTCCTAAACTGAGGCAGTATCAAAGCTGATAGGGTTCCCTCCCCTTCGCCAAGCTCAGGGTCGGGATAAAAGGCGTATGAAGAAATTCTGGGAAAATCCGGCCAACGACACTATCGCACCGCAAGGGGTGCACGTGCCGGACTCTCTCCAGATCGGCGCAGTGCGCATTGCTCCGGCAACCATTCTAGCTCCTATGGCCGGCGTGACCGATACGGTCTTCCGGCGCTTTATCCGCAATGCCAGCTTTGTGCGGCCACCGGGCGAAATTATGTCGACGCCGGATGATGCCGCAGAAATATCTCAGGAGCGGACCGGCGTTGGTGCCGAGCAAAGCCCTCAAGCGGTTTTCCAGAACAATGAGATTTCTGGCTGCGGGCTGCTGATGACCGAGTTCACCTCAGCCGACGGCCTTTTCCGCACGCGCGAATCCAAGCGCAAGCGGTATCTCACGTTTTACGAGGACGAGCATCCCATCTCTGCGCAGCTTTTCGGCAGCGATCCGTACACGCTGGCCGAATCGGCAAAGATCGTGGAAGATGCCGGCTTTGATCTGGTTGATCTCAACCTTGGCTGCCCGGCCAAGCGCGTGGTGAAATGCAATGGCGGTTCGGGCTTGCTCAAAGACCTGCCGGTGATCGGGACAATCTTTGAAGCCGTGCGCGCCGCGGTAAAGATTCCTTTCACGGTGAAGTTCCGACTGGGCTGGGACGACGACAACATCGTCTGCGTACCGCTGGCCAAGATGGCTGAGGATTGCGGACTGAATGGCGTTGCGCTACATGCCCGCACGCGCGAACAAGGCTACAGCGGCGACGCGCGCTGGGAGTGGATTGCCGCGATAAAAGATGCAATCAGGATTCCCGTCGTGGGCAACGGCGATATCCGCACGCCTGAAGACGCCATCGCCATGGTGGCCGAGACCGGATGTGACGGCGTGATGATCGGCCGCACCGCCGCCTCAAATCCGTGGATCTTCCGCCAGATTCGCCAGCATGCGGAGACCGGACGATACGACCAGCCAACGGAAGCGGATCGCTACCAGATGATCCGCACGTATTTCAAAATGCTGGTGGACGAGACGATGCACGGGTCGCCGGGCAAGATGAAACAGTTTGTAGCCTGGTTTACACATGGAATTCCGGGTGGCGCCGCGCTGCGCCGCGCTTGCTATGACGCACATACCGGTCCGGCCATCCTGGCCAGTGTTGAGAGGTTCTTTGAGGAGCTGCTGAGCGGAGGCGTTCCTGCGCAGCCCACGGCGACCGTGGAATCTGATTTGGACATGCTCGCCGCCTGTGGCGACTGAGGGCATCCGATTCCCCAGCTTTGCACGGCGCAGGCGCTGGTTGGCTGCTATCCCCATGTAAGTAAATCTACTTAGCAAACTATCGCAAGACTTTCTGGTGAAACCGTTCTAAAATGCAGCGCAAGTTACCACTTACTTGCCGAGCCACTAGATGGAATACATACCGCTGTTTTTCTTCGCGTGGTTGCTGGTGTGCTTGCCGGCCATCATCGTAACCCTGGTTGCGAACGGCCGTCGCCGCCGCGAAACCGCCAAGCTCAACGACAAAATTGTTCAACTTACCCGGCAGCTGGAAAGTCTGCAGCGTCGTGGTCACGCTCCTGCAGTTCCGCAGGCAGCGGTTGCGCCGGCTGCCTCTCCGGCAATGAAGATTTCCGCCGAAGAAACGCGGGCGGTAACTGCGTCGACCACCCCGCCAACGCCAGTTCGGGTACCTGTGAGCACGGAGCGCCCCGCGCCCGCAGTTGTGATCGCGACTCCACCTCCGCCGCCAGTCACGCCGCCGATTGCGGCCCAGACCCAAACACAAACTCAGCCATCATCCTCTCAGCCGAAGCCAGCGGAAGCTATTCCGACCAGGTCCGCGCCTGATACGCAGCCACCAGCGGAGCCGCGTGCTGTTGCGCCGCCACCATCCAAAGCTCCTCCAGTGCCGGTGTTGCCGGCGGCAGTCCCCGTTCCGCCGCCGATGACGAAGGCACCGGAACGCGTAATTCCAATAGGAGCCGGTAGTTCAGTACCTCATGCGGCGATTTCTGGCGCGACTGGCTCGGGACAGGTGCGCGCTTCGTCCGGATCAGCGGGGTTCAGTTCCATGCACGGCGCATACGATATTCAGTCGCCGAAAAGTAGTGTGTCGCTAGAGGAGAAGTTCGGTAAATGGCTGCTCAGGTTCGGCATCGCCGCCGTGGTGATTGGAGTTGGATTTCTGGTGTCCCAGGCGTGGGGCACCTTTGGGCCCTGGTTGCGCGTATTGATCCTCTATGCCGGAGCGCTTTCCACATTGGCGGGTGGAATTTATGCCGAACGCAAAGAAAGATATCAGACGCTGGGCCGGGCCCTGATCGGCGGCGGCTGGGCCATTACTGTTCTTGTTACTTATGGACTTCGTCATGCGCCGTTCATGGCGATCCTATCTTCCAATGCCCTCGATCTACTGTTGCTGCTGGCTGTGATCGGCGTGATGGTCTGGCACACGCTGAGATACGATTCGCAGCCGGTCACGGGCGCGAGCTTTCTGCTTGGCTTTGCCGCCATCACGCTGAACCCTGATCCGCCATACAATCTGGTTGCCGGCGCTCTGCTGGTCGCCGGCATGACGATCATCGTGCTGCGCCGGCGCTGGTTTGAGCTGGAAGTTTTCGGCATTCTGGCCAGCTATCTCAATCATTTTTACTGGCTATACTCGATCTTCGAGTTGCAGGGAGCGCGGGCCTCATTTCAGCATCACACCACGAGCATGGCGCTGATGATTGCCTATTGGGCGGTCTTCCGCTGTTCGTATGTGTGGCGGAAAGTTGAGAGCCATGAAGAAGAATCCGTATCAACAATTGCCGGCCTGCTGAATCCGCTGCTGTTTCTGGGCGTGATGAAGTATCAGTCGTTTCATCCCGAATGGGCTTTTTATGCTCTGCTGGGGCTGGGCGCGGCAGAATTTATCTTCGGTCAGCTTCCCGTTTCGCGCCGCCGCGATGCGCCGTTCCGCGTGCTCTCCAGCCTGGGCGTGGCATTGATGGTGGCTGCCGTGCCCTTCAAATATTCCGGCAATTCACTGGAAATGCTCTGGCTGGCCGGCGGCGAGGCCTTCCTGCTGGCGGGAATCTTTACCCGCGAACGGCTCTTCCGCGGGTTCGGCCTGATCATTGCCGCGCTGGTTGCGCTTTTTGCAGGACTCTTGCGCATTCCTACGGTGCTCGAAGAAGTGATGAGCCGACACGCCCATCATCATCTTCAGCCAGGCATTGTTCTGGCGGTGATTGCAGCCGTGCTGTATGCAAACGCTCACATTATCGCGCGGCGTTGGCCGGAATTGTTTAAAGCCGAGATGGAGAGCCAGTGGTTGCGAGCGCTCTCGCTGGCCGCCAGCGTATTTGCAGTCTGCGCCATCTATGCGCTAGCCGCCGACAACGCAACCGCGATCGTGCTGGCATTGCTGGTCTTTGCGCTTAGCCTGCTGGGAAAACAGTTCTCCATCGCCGATCTTACATATCAGGCGCACTGGATCGCCGGAGTCGCTTTCGTACAGGCAATCATTAACGGACAAACCCTCGAAATAGTGTGGTTTGGAATGCCTGGGCGCGTGCTCACGTTCGTTCCCGTGGCAGGCCTGCTCTATCTGAGCTCACGCTACGTGCGTCTTTCGAAAACTTCGGGCAAAGCTTTCTTTTTCTCCGCGTATGCGTGGGCTGCCACCGGGCTGCTTGCGGCGTTGATCTGGTTCCAGGCTCCTGACTGGTGCGTACCGCCTCTCTGGATTGGTTTGGGACTGGCGCTCTCACTGGTGGGTGACGCGCTCAAGCGTAGCGACCTGAAATGGCAGACGTTGGCGCTGGTGCTGATTTCGTTCGTGCACGCACTCGGCATCAGTCTTGGGCCGACCACGCTCTTCCATCACCTGACGTATCGTTTGATTTCCGTGAGCCTGACAGCCGGCGGCATTTACCTGCTGGCTCGCTGGGCGCCTCGCATTGAGATCAGGCCTATTTACAGCGTTGCTGGAACGGTGTTGCTGACGGTCCTTGCGTTCCAAGAAACGCCGGAACCCTGGATCGCGGTGGCCTGGGTTGCTCTGGCGCTGGTCCTGGGCACGGCGGCGCGTTTGTTGAGTGACCGTCCGCTGCTCTGGCAGACTCATGTGCTCTCGCTGCTGGCGGCCGGATGGACACTTTACACCAGCTTCGCACCGCAATATCGCGGAGGCCGGGTCCAATTAATCAGCGTGGCGCTTACGGCAAGTTCGCTTTACCTGCTGAACTGGATCACCGACGTTGCTGAAATCGTGGGCAATGCGCATGTCCCCATGGCATATTCATGGGCCGGATCATTGCTGTTGAGCTGGCTTATATGGTACCAACTGCCTCCGATAGACGTGTCCCTGGTCTGGGGAATTTTTGGGCTGGCGCTGTTCATGATCGGCGAATGGAAATCATGGAGCTTCCTGCGCTTGCAGGCATATGTTGCGTTGGGATTCAGCTTCGCCCACATTTTCTATGCAAACTTCAACGTGTTGAGCGCACCGGGCGCTGCACGACCGGAAGTAGTTACAGTGGTCCCGCTGGTGGGAATTTATTTCTTCATCTACTGGCAGCTGCATGGTAAGAAATCTGTTGTGTCTCCGCTGGAGAACAGAATCGATGTCGAGGACTTACTGGCGTGCCTGGGTACGGCGACTGTGGCCGCGCTCGCCCGTTTTGAGTTGCCGGCGGAATCGGTCGCCATTGGCTATGCCGCGCTGGTGATTGCCGCGCTGCTCGCGGCAAGGCTTACCCGCCTGCAGGTCTTCATCTACCAGGCGCTGGCTCTGCTGGGCGTGGCGGCCTTCCGCGTATCGATGAACAATTTTTATCATCTGCATGAAGCCTTCGGCTCAAATCTTTCCAGCGCAATCTGGACGATCGCAATACTTGCCGCCGGCGTTCCCATCTGTCTTGACATTCGCAGGAACGGGGGACAGACGTTCACCGGACCGCGCTGGGCGGCGCTGCTGGCCAAACGCTCTGAACAGCCGATGTTCTTTGTCCCATTCATATTGATGGCGGTGCTGCTGGCCGTGAGAGTGGATCCGGGGATGATTACCCTGGCGTGGGGCGCACAAGCTGTCGTGGTATTTGTGCTGGCTCTGTGGGCCAAGGAGCGCAGCTTTAGGCTGGCCGGACTTATCCTCTTGCTCCTGTGCGCGGCGAAGATCATTTTCTGGGACGTGTGGCAGGTCAACGATCTTACCGCACGTTATCTGACTCTGATCGGCGTGGGCACACTCGCCGTGGGGGTCTACTATCTCATGTCCAGGTACAGGGAAGCACTGCGGGAATATTTATGAAGCGCCTGGTCCTTCTGATCGTGATTTTGGCTGCGGCCAGCGGCGCACTTTACTACTCAAGCCGTCACAAGCAGGAAACACGTGTGGGTCCTGAAGCCGTGCTGAATGCGTTGGCGGACACCGAGCGTGAACTGAGCCGCGTACCTGCCGAAATCACCCGCATTTCCGATGAGGAAGAAATCAGCATCGGCAACTCTCTTGCCGCGCACTATGATTCGCAATATGGTTCAGGCGACCCGGCAATGCAGGACTATGTAACCCTTGTCGGCCGCAAGGTGGCTGGCCACGCGCGCCGGAAGTTCGACTACAAATTCCATTATGTGCCCGATGAAAGCCTGGTGAATGCCTTTGCGCTGCCCGGCGGCCACGTCTTTATTGGCAAGGGACTGCTCCAGCTGATGCAGACGGAAGACGAACTGGCCAGCGTTCTGGGACATGAAGTGGAACACATCGATAACTATCACTGCGCGGAACGATACCAGCTCAAGGCGCACACGCAGGACCTTCCGCTGGCGGAGCTGCTCGCTCTTCCGGTAGAGCTGTTTCAGGCTGGTTACGGCAAAGAGCAGGAGCTGGAAGCGGACCGAGATGGAACCTACCTGGCGGTAATGGCGGGATATTCACCGCAGGGCGCGGTGCATCTTTTCGAAAGATTTGGCCGTCTGCATCGCGCCTACGTTTTGAAGGCTGAAAATCCGGACGAGGAACTCTCCCAGGTCGCGATTGCCGGGATTGAGGGATATTTCCGGAGCCACCCCCTTCCGGAAGAGCGCGTGAATCAGATCCAGAAAATCATTGCCGCTAAAAAATGGCGAAGTCTTCCCGAGAAACCTCTGCGGGTCCTGCCCGATCCGGCCGCGATGACCGCCGGCAATCGGTGAATCGGAATTAACACCCTAACGGCGATCCTCAGTTACTCGGGGGTTGGCCTTGGTTTGATCGCCCAGCTTTTCCGGAAGTAGTTGAACGGACCAGACTACTCCTCTGGTAGCTCGGCAACCGCTGCGCCGCTGCGGTTCGATGGCCGGGGCTTCTTCGGGGCCGTCACATATGCGTAAGGGTCCACGGGAGGCTCAGGTTCCTTGCGGGCTCTTCTGCCCAGCCAGCCGGTGAGTCGACGAAAAAGTTTGCGGAGCCGGGAATCGTCAGATTGCGGCATACACCACTTCCTGTCGAAAATCCTACCATGGCTCCGCCTGTAGGCACTAAATATCTGATTACTAGCGATTTCAAGGAAAAGGGGACAAATATTCACGCCCCATACCCATTTTTGGCCTGCGCCATGACTCTTACGTATTGCCGGTCGGGAAAGATGCGACAATAGGGAGAAGTGGCGGATGGATGCTCCTTTTCCGGTCCCCAGGACATCCAATAAATGAGCCGATGACACAAAATCAAAACCTTTTCTTTCAGAAGTTTGGCATTACTCCGAACGATCTTCAGCATTACCTGGGCGAGGCTCTTTCCGCCGGTGGTGACTACGCTGACCTCTATTTTGAGTACCTGACCTCCACGTCCATCAGCGTGGACGAGTCCATTGTAAAGTCCGCCTCGCAGGGAGTATCCGCGGGATGCGGGGTTCGAGTGCTTTCCGGTGAGCGCACCGGCTACGCCTATACCGATGATCTGGCTCCGGAGAAGATCCTGCGAGCCGCCCGGACAGCCGCCCTCATCGCGCGCGGACCAGCCAAAAGTCCTATAGCGGGATTTAAGGAAAATCTCAATCACCACTTGTATCCGATAGCCTCGCCATCAGCCGATGCCGACATTGCAGCCAAGCTGGATCTGGTGATGCGTGCTGATCGGGCGGCACGGGCGTATGACCCGCGTATTGTGCAGGTGCGCGCCGGTTATTTTGACGAGATGCGCCAGATCCTGGTGATCGGCTCCGATGGAACGTATGCGACTGACACGCAGCCTATGGCGCGCTTCAGCATGAACTGCATTGCCAAGTCAGCGGAGACTTCTTCCAAGGGCGCTGCCGGCGGCGGCGGGCGCGTTGGCATTGATTTCTTTCTCACCGAGAAAACTCCTGAGCATTTTGCCCAGGACGCAGCACGGCAAGCGATTATTCAACTAGACGCGCGGGAAGCTCCAGCCGGCGAGATGGAAGTGGTGCTGGGACCGGGCTGGCCGGGGATACTGCTGCATGAAGCAATTGGCCACGGCCTGGAAGCCGATTTCAATCGCAAAGGCACTTCGGCTTTCTCCGGCATGTTGGGCAAGCGCGTGGCTTCAGACAAATGCACGGTGGTGGATAACGGCACGCTGCCATCGCGCCGCGGATCCATCAATGTGGACGACGAAGGATCACCTACGCAGAATACCGTGCTCATCGAAAAAGGCATTCTCAAGGGCTACCTCAGTGACAAGCTTTCGGCCCGTTTGATGGGCGTTCCCGACACCGGCAATGGCCGCAGAGAAAGCTATGCCCACATTCCCATGCCCCGCATGACCAACACCTACATGCTGGCCGGCGACGATTCGCCAGAAGACATCATTCGCTCAGTAAAACGCGGCGTTTACGCGGTGAATTTTGGCGGGGGACAGGTGGACATTACCAACGGCAAATTCGTGTTCTCCGCGTCAGAAGCTTACATGATTGAAAATGGCCAGGTCACGGCGCCGCTCAAGAACTGCACGCTGATTGGCAATGGCCCGGATGCGCTGACCAAGGTTTCCATGGTGGGCAGCGATCTCCAACTTGACGAAGGCGTGGGCACCTGCGGCAAAGAGGGACAGTCGGTGCCTGTGGGCGTCGGCATTCCAACCCTGAAACTCGACAGCATGACCGTCGGCGGCACTGCTCGATGAAAGTTCCGGCAGATAGAAGACAATGGCAACGCATACCCAGACAGTGAGTGGAGTCGAAACAGATCTTCGCGATCTGGCGGCCGCAGTGGTTTCGCGCGCCATAAAGGCCGGCGCAACCGCCGCAGAGGCGGCAGTGCGCGAAGGCTCAGAGTTTTCCACCAGCGTGCGCATGGGAGAAGTAGAGACCTTGAAAGAGTCGGGCTCGCGGGCCATTGGCCTGCGGACATTTCTTGGCCAGCGCGCCGCCAGCACTTATTCCAGCGATTTCTCTGAAGAAGGGATTCAGCGGCTGATCAGCGGAGCTTTGGAACTGGCCCGGGTCACTTCTGAAGACAGATACTCGGGAATCCCTGAGCCAGATCAACTGGGCTCGCTCGGCGATCTCAAACTCTATTACCAGGATGTTTACTCTCTGCCACCCGAGGAGCGTATTGATTATGCGCGACGGGCCGAGCGCGCCGCCCTGGAGGCCGATGCGCGAATGAAGAATTCTGACGGCGGGTCGTTTGAAGCGGCCATCAGCCACAGGGTGCTGGCCAACTCGCATGGCTTCATTGGGGAATACCGGCGTTCCTATTGCTCGGTTGCCGCGGCCCCTATTGCGCAGGACGCGAGCGGCAATATGCAGCGCGATTATTGGTATTCGCAGGCCCGCACTATGGCAAAGCTGGAGTCTGCCGAATCTGTAGGACGCGAAGCGGCACGCCGCACCCTGCGGCGGCTGGGCGCGCGCAAGATAGCCTCGACACAAGTGCCGATTGTGCTCGATCCGATGGTTGCCGGTTCCATTCTGGATAATATTTTTGACGCGGTCAACGGCGATACCATCTACCGGCAATCCTCTTTCCTGGCCCATAAACTTGGAGAGCAGGTTGCTGCCCGGCACATCACGGTTGTGGATGATGGCACGATCCCCGGCGGCTTTGGCAGCGAACCGTTCGACGGCGAGGGCGTTCCCACGAGGCGAACGGTTGTGATCGAGAACGGCGTGTTGAAGTCCTACCTTCTGAACACGTACACGGCTAAAAAACTTGGCCTAAAGACCACCGGCAATGCCGCCCGCGGGCTGGCTGGAACGCCCGGAATTGGCGCCGGAAATTTCTATCTGGAAAAGGGCGATCGCACGCCGCAGCAGATCATCGGCGACATCAAGCAGGGGCTTTATGTGTTCCAGTTTCTCGGCTTTGGCGTAAACATGGTTACCGGCGATTTCTCCCGTGGAGTGAGCGGCTTGTGGATTGAAAACGGCGAACTGACATATCCCGTGGAAGAGGTCACGGTGGCCGGCAATTTGAAAGACATGCTGAATAACATCTCAGAAATCGGCAATGATCTGGAGTTTCGCAGCTCCATCGCCGCGCCCACACTGCGTATTGACGGCATGATGGTTGCCGGCGAATAAGGCGGCAACCGCAGCCGAGTCCACGCCATCTCTTCTATATCGGCCTCAGAAGGCTCAGGGGTAAGCCATGGAACATAAGCCTTTTCCTCCTAACGCGACCAAACCGCTGCAGAGCAAATTTCCCTGGCCGCTAGCGGCCTTGGGTGTCGCAGCGGTGCTGCTCATCGCCACCATCTGGCTGACGCCCCGCATGAACAAGGCGGCAACCAACGCTATTGATAGCTCCACGCAGCCTTCGTCACAGGTGCGCATCTCAGATATTCGGATTTCGCCACAGAACGTCAATGGCCTTAGCAACGTGGATGTGTACGGCCAAGCCACAAACACCGGCAGACTTCCCGTGACCGGGGCAGTGGTTTCAGCGATTTTCCGCGATAAGGACGGCAAACCGCTCCTGACGCAACAAGAGCCCATGCAGATCGCCGATGCCAAAAAGGTTGAGGTCCCTGCGGTGAAGGATTTGTCTGAGAAGCCGCTCAAACCTGGACAAACCACCGCTTTCCGCGTGAACTATTCCCAGGTGCCAGGAAGTTGGGACGGCAAGCCTCCGGAACTGACCATTTTGCAAGTCACTGTCCAGAAATAGAGCTGACGGTAAACTCCCGCCGCGTGCCCAGCGCTGCAATGTGTAATTTGCACTGGGTAGTAGAATCTCTCGCATGGGTGATTCTCAAAGAGAGCAGATGTTTTCTCCTGCGCCCCAGCAAGAAGGCAAAAGGAGCTGGATGCCCATGGCAGCCGGTGGCGTGTTTGTGCTGGTGCTGCTGGTCGGGCTGGTCATGCTTACACGCGGCGGAAAGCCGGCCAATTCCAATCCGGGCGATCCCAACCTGGCGAAACTTCAGATTTCCGAACTGCACATGGCCACGGCGCAAAACTTTGCCGGCGGATCAGTGACCTACATTGAAGGAAGGATCGCCAATGGCGCTGATCGCAAGGTGACCAGCGCCAGCGTTCAAGTCATCTTCAAGAATTCCCTGGGCGAAATCGCGCAAAAGGACACGCTCCCCGTAACGGTTCTGCTGCCCAACGTGCCTTACGTCGATTATGGGCCGATTGATCGCGCTCCTCTCGCGCCGGGACAGACCCGCGATTTCCGTCTCACGCTGGAGCACGTCACTACTGACTGGGACGGCCAAGTGCCGACGGTGAAGGTGGTCTCAATTGCCTACTAGCAGCTAGCAAATAGCAAACTGGCAATTAGCCAAAACAACTGCAAAACCTAACCGCTGATCAACGTGGATGAGCGCGGATTTCGGAAAATCTATTTACCACTGATTTTCACTGATAACACTGATCAGAAAACTTCTTACCACGAAAGCCACTGGCAAAACCTCACCACGGATAAACACAGATTTCAGGGATTCATTCATAAGAAAAAGCAATCAGTTTGATCCGGTGTTATCCGTAGTCAGCTTTTGCCAATTGCCAACTGCTATTGCTAATTGCCGACCGCCACCTCCGTCATGCTTTAGAATGTCCGACATGGCAGAAGTGAAGACAATCCGGCTCACGGAGCAGGTAAAAGCTGCGGGTTGAGCAAGCAAGCTAAGTCCGGCGGCGCTGGACGCGGTGCTTGGGAAATTAGCCCGGCAACATGATCCGAACGTGCTGGTTGGCTTTGATACAGCCGACGACGCCGGAGTGTATAAAATTTCCGCCACGCAGGCACTCGTGCAGACCGTAGATTTCTTTACCCCGATCGTTGACGATCCTTTCACTTTCGGCCAGATCGCGGCCACGAATTCCCTGAGCGACGTTTACGCCATGGGCGGACATCCTTTGAGCGCTCTGGCCATCGTCTGCTTCCCGGATAAGGGCGATTTGGACATCCTGCAGCAGATTCTTGCCGGCGGCCTTTCGAAGATGGTGGAAGCAGGCTGCACCGTGATTGGCGGCCACAGCGTCCGCGATCCTGAAATCAAGTTCGGCTATGCAGTGACCGGCATGATTCATCCGGAGAAAGTCTGGGCCAATTCGAACGCACAAATGCTCGACGCGTTGATCCTGACCAAGGGGCTGGGCACTGGCGTGATTTCTACCGCTATCAAGCGCGGCGAAGCGAAACGGGAATGGATCGATGCGGCAACTCAATCCATGACCACATTGAATTCGAGGGCCGCGGAAGTTGCGGCTTCCAACAGGTTTGTCGTCCATGCTGCAACCGATGTCACCGGCTTTGGACTGATTGGCCACGCGCGTGAAATGGCCGCGGGCAGCGGCGTTTCCTTGCGGATCAACTCGGCCAGAGTTCCCGTGCTTGAAGGCGCCCTGGATTGCGTGCGCGCCGGCTACATCCCCGGCGGCCTCAATAACAACCGCGATTTTGCCGAATGCCTCGTCGGCTACGAAGCAAATGTTCCGCAAGAAATCAGGACCATTCTGTTCGATCCTCAGACCGCCGGCGGCTTGCTGCTTTCGGTTGCGCGGTCGGATGCTGCCTCTTTGCTCATTGCTCTTACCAGCGCGGGTGTGCCCGCGGTGGAGATCGGCGAAGTGCTGCCCCCGGGCAAGCCGCTCATTCATATCCATTGAGCGTTGCAAGACTCAACCGATTTCAGAATATCGGTTTCCACCTTTGGCATGCAGCCACGCTGATGGGCGACTCCAGCGGCTGGCCCGTGTGCTCGCGAATCACAGCGTCAGACGTGGAGCAGTAACTCTTGCTTCCGGTCGCGTCGCTTACCGGTGTGGCCACGGCGACATAGTCAGTGCAAGTCGCGGCCGTGCAAATTCCCGTTACATGAAAGCGGTAGCCGGACTTGATGCACCAGACCCCAGCGCAGCCCAGCGTTTCATCGACCAGGCAGGCGTGCGCGGCCGAAGGATAATTTCCGGTGCAATCCGCGCCTGGGCTCGATCCCATTAACGCCAGGTTGCGAGCGTAGCCTTTGTTCGGGTACGTGACCTGATAGGTGATTTCTGCGGTATTCACGGTGCGGAGGGACGCCGCCGCACCGGAGCTATTGGCCGCCATCCTCGATCGCAGCATGTTCGGAATAGCAACTGCCGCACCTAAAAGCATGGTGTTCATGTCAAGCGTTCCGCCGGTGTGCGCCTCGCGGATGGCGCTGGTATCGCCATAAAGCCACATTACCGTGGGCTTGCGTCCGGCAAGAGCCTGGCTAAAAATTCCGCCCATGTCAGGCGACATCTGTCCCATGGTCTGCGCGAGCATGGGGCCAATGTTCTGATAAACAAATCCGGAAGCCTCGGCGGTATGGCCCGGCGGCAGCCAGGAATTAAATTCCGCAGATTTCACCAGCGATCCTCCGTTCCTATGAAACCGGACTGCATCTGCCACAACTTCATGTCCCGAACCAAGCACCAGGTAGCCATCCACAAACGCATAGGTGACCACCATCGACTTTGGGCCAGCAGGGACCATGAAGCTGTGGTAAAGCACTCCGCCGTCTTCTTCCTGCCGGGCTTCAACGGAAGCAGATGCCAGCAGGCGAGCCAATGTCTGCTGCAAGCCGGCGGCATCATTCACGCGCAATGCAACTTTCCACGCGAGCGCTTGATTTACCGGAGGTTTGACTTCAATGATGATTTCGCCTGTCAACTTGCTCAGCAGGTCCTGCTTCAAGTTCACTTGCATCTGCGCTTCCATCATCGGCAGGGACGCGAGCGCGTTGGAGTCAGCGGCGCTGGCCAGTTCTGTGACATCATCGAAGATCTGGGCCGGGGCCTTAAGATTTAGTGCGATCACCATTGCGGGATTGGGAGAAACAAAATCCAGTCCGCCTAACGTTCCCGGGCTCGCCAGCCATGACGCCATGCCGCGGCGAGGACCGGTGAAGGAAAGTTCCGATTGGCTGGTGGACTGTTCGCCCGAGTCCTTGTGTTCCCATATCAGATACTTGAGATCGCCGAAGCCGGTGCGCTGAAATGCCATGCGGTCTTTGTCTGATTTCATCGGTACCAAGGCCAGGATTTTCTGCAAGTCCGCTCCGGCCACGATTCCTGCGCCGCTTTGATACGTTTGCGAGATCCGCTGTGCGAACGCCGTGGAAGCGAAGCCGGTGCTGTTTCTATCCAGTTGGCGGTTGAAGGCGCGCACTGAGTCCAGGTCAAAACCGACGACAACAAAATCCGGACGCACCAGCACGATGGCTTCGTCTCCGTGATCCGCGGCGTGAGTCACGGCGCCATAAACCGGTGTTGCGGAAGCCAGCTCCTGTAGGTCCATGATACGCAACGCTGGGTTTGGCGCGGTAGAAAGGTCTTTATTGGCCTGCTGTAAGAAGGCCTTTAGCCCGGGCTTTTTCACTTCGGCCACGATCATAGGAACTGGAGTTGTGCCGCGGCTGGTGGCTGAGATGACCACTTCGTCACCCAGGAATTGCGAGGCCTGGTAGATTCTATCGAGCGCGTCATCGACCTTTGCCCCGTCTGCGCCAACATCATTCTTCCACCAGTTGCGCAGAGTGGGATTTTCCTCGCGCTCGCTCTGGAATGCCAGGGTGGCCTGGCGCAGCGTGCTGCCATAGTTGGGCAGCGCGGCCAGGGCCAATGTGGATTCCGGCAGCAGCGGCAATAACCGGCTCTGGCTGCGCGACGCCGGGAACTGCAACTCGGCTTGCAGCTTTGCCTGGAACTTGATCAGCTCGGCAATCACGGCGGAATACTTTTGCCAGTCTTCCGATTTTGCGGGATTGACGGTTTGGTGTTGCGCCGGCGTTTTGGCCGTTGTCGCGCTCTTGGAGCGCTTGGCTGGTCCGCTGGCTTGTCCCGTGGGCTTGGTCTGGACGGCACACATGGACGTGGCAACAAACAGAATGAGCAGGGCGGTTAACGAGCGGAGGGGACGCAGGCGTGTTGATCTCAGCTTGGTTTGCTTATCGATGTGCTGATTCGCTGGTTGCGCATTCTGGTTTTGCTGATTCAAGACGATGGCAGCGTGCATTTGAGTACCGTCCCCCCGCTAAATTGGCTGGATAAGGACTAACGATAAGCCTTTTGTTTCAAGCTTACGAGGGAAATGTGCGCCGGAAACGGTTGGAGATGCCTAAGAAAACGGTAACGAAAGTAATGCGGGCGCATCCCGTTTCACAGGAGCCTCTTTATGGGGGTCAGAAAATGACCTCGAACCCTCCGTTGCGCTGCACGGCGGCTTCATTCCCGGAGGCCTCAAGAACAATCGTGAATTTGCAGAATGCCTGGTCGGCTATCAGGAGAACGTCCCAGAAGAAATCAGTACCATCCTGTTCGACCCCTCAGACCGCCGGCGATCTGCTGCTGTCCGTCGCCCGCTCCGATGCCGATTCGCTCGTGACCGCATTGAACAGTGCCGGCGTTCCCGCGGTGGAGATTGGAGAGTGTTGCCGCAAGGGAAGCCGCTGATACGGGTGGTGTGAGGAATTATTCGTACTTCAACGCGGACAAAGGTTCGATTCGCATGGCTCGCCGTGCCGGAATCATTGAGGCGAGGAGCCCGACCGATGTGAGGAGGAAAGACGCGAGCGCCAGTGTTAGCGGATCTGTGGCGCTGACGCCGAGAGGCAAACTGGAAAGAGCATGCGCAGCAAGAAAAACAAGAAGCAAACCAGTAACAACTCCAGTTCCAACCAGATACAGTCCCTGTCTTAACATCAGCTTGAGCACGTCTATTCGATTTGCTCCGAGAGCCATGCGAATACCAATTTCGTGAGTTCGCTGGCTGGCGGTATAAGAAATTACGCCATACACACCTACAACAGCCAAAACTAGCCCGAGTATTCCCAGTGCGCCGGTAAAACCTGCGCCCACACGAAACAAAAAGAATCCATTCCCTCCATCCAAGGCCTGGTCCATTGATTGTGCACTCATTACGGGCAGATCTGGCGCAAGAGCACGGATTTGTTGTTCTACGGCGTGAATCATGGATTCTGGTGTGACACCGGTGCGAATCTGAAGCATCCGCAATGTCGTGGAATTTTGGGCCTGCGGCACATAGTAGTAAGAAGTGGGTTTCTCAAAAAGCACTTGATATTTGCCAGCTTCGGATACACCAACGATCTGGACGAAAGGACCTGAAGGCGCCAAAACACTGAAGCGCCTGCCAATAGGATCCTGATTGGGCCAAAAACGTTTAGCCATTACCTCATTTATGATCGCCACCAAAGGGGATTTATCATTATCTGCGTCAGTAAATGCGCGGCCCTTCACCAGCGGGATGTGAAGAGTGGCAAAATATGCTGGATCAATATTGTTGAACATGATCTCGGGCGCTGTCTGCATGCTGCCAGTGTCTTGACCCTCTAGATATACAGGACTGCTGTTCCCGTAATAGCCCATGGGAACTGAATACGCCATACTGACGGACTCTACGCCCGGCAAGGTACGAACACGGTTCTCTAAATCGGCATAGAACTGCTGGGTACGCGCCTTATCGAAACCAATCGATTTTGTGTCCATATTCAGATTCAAGACTTGATGTGGATCTAAGCCCAGCGATGCGTGCTGAGCATTTTGTGAACTGCGCACAAAGACTCCTGCGGTAACCAACAACATCAAGGATCCCGCCATCTGAACAACAACCAGGACGCCACGCATACGAGCGCTGCCTCCGCTGCCCACGATGCCACGGCTCCCCTGATGCAATACACCGTTCAAGGTGGCCCTTGAAACACGCCACGCAGGCGCGAAGCCCATAATAAGGCCCGTAACAATAGCAGCTATCAGCCCGCAGCTGAACACTCTCCAGTCAAAACTAAAATCAAAGCGCACCGGGATCGGACCTGCGAGCTGAATGGAACTCAGGTACCTACTGGCCCCAATCCCCAGAAGCAGACCGACGGCAGCTCCGAGAAATGCAAGAACCAGGCTTTCAGTCATAAACTGGCGAACAAGACGTCCCGGGGTGCCGCCAAGTGCCGCCCGGATGGCCATCTCACCCCCTCGCGAAGTTGCACGGACAAGCAGGATGTTTGCGACATTGGTGCAGGCAAGCAGCAACACGAGGCCAGCCAGTAAGGAAAATAAGATTCCAACAGTCAGCAGGCCATTTCCTGGAATGGGCTGCGGACGAGCCATCCTTTCTGGATAGAGGCGGATGGTAAGACCGCTGTCCATCTCTGGGGACTGACGTGCCAGTTCGTGCGCCACCAGGTCAATGGAACTCTGAGCTTGCCGCAGGTTAAATCCCGGCTTCAGCATTCCCAGGGTGAGCAAAGACCGACTATCATGCCGAGTCCACAGATCAGTAGAATCCTGTTCAATGACTTCCATGCCAAAAGGGAGGTAAGCCTGCATTTCTCCCAGGCTATACAATCCATGAAAGCCTTCGGGCGCGACGCCGATAATATTTGCGGCATGGCCATTCACCCTCATCTGTTTTCCGACAATGTTGGAATCCCCGTGAAATCTCGTCTTCCAGTAGGCATAGCCAAGGACAATTCCTGGATCAGCCGTTGGCTTTTCTGATTCTTCGCCATCGATGAGCCGCCCTAATGTGGGTCTTAGACCCAAGGCCCGAAAATAATTTCCTGTGACGAAGCTGATAAATATTGGTGCGACATTGCCATCAGCCTTGAGCCCTACCACATCAATGCTGTACCCCAACACATCAGAAAACTCGCTCGATTGAGCACGAATGTCACGTACGTCGAGGTAGGAAAATGCGGAGTAGGACACGGCATTTTTTTGCTGACATGCCAGATAAATAAGACGATCAGCGTTTTGTACCGGCAAGGGCCGCAGGAACAGCGCATTCAGTGTGCTAAAGACTGCAGTGTTGACGCCAATGCCGAGCGCCAAAGTGAGAACTGCGATTGAGCTAACCAGCGGGCTCTTCAGCAACATGCGGCATGCGTAACGAATATCTTGAATGAGCGTATGCACAACTTATCCTCGAACATGAATCGTGCCCCGAAATAGTAAGTGCGAAACAGGGCCAGGTATTGCTTCATAGCTCTCCCCGATAATAGCTAAGACTCGGCCAATTGACCGTCTCGCCCGTGCCGCAGGTCGGACAGTCAGAGAATCTGGCCCATGAGTTAAGCTCATGCCACGTGCCGGTTTCAAAATCAATTTCGTACTGATGAGCAAAACTGATGGGAGGCAGGTATCCTGTCAACACCCGGACGGCCTCTTCCGCTATTTTTGCGCAGATCGCAAAAATGTTGGGGCCAAACGCTATGGATGGCGATTGAAAGTCCGAATCATGAAACCCTTTCAGCTGCTCCGGGTAAAGAGGATCGATTTTCTCATAATGCAGATGAAGGCAGTCCAGGCACCCGGATTGTCCCGGGCGAACGGAAAACAGCCGTCCTTTCGTAGTCTGCACTCCGGCAAAAACACAGGGGATGCCGGCAACGACACATGCCTTATTTACCCGTCTAAACGCTAAGAACTGCGGTTCATCGATTGTGCTGATTACAAGGTCATGCCCTGCGATGATGGGAAGCAAGTCCACATAGCCGTCAATTTTTTTGTCGACAAACTGATAATGCCCGTTAGGATTGATTTCCCTGGCAAATTCCATCGCCACTGTTGTTTTTAGTTTGCCAATATCACGGTTGCGATAAAGAAACTGGCGATTCAGGTTGCTTTGCTCCACCACATCGTAGTCCACGGCTGTTATATGGTTAATGCCAAGGCCAATGAGGAGCTGGAAAATCGCGGATCCGCCACCGCCGAGACCCAAGAGCACTACTTTGGAGTTGAATAATTTGTCCTGGATCATCTCCCGCGACGTATCTAAATGCGCATAGTGGCTGAAATAGTTGACGTTCGCGGAATAGCGATACAGTTGCGATTCGCTGTCATCATACTTCGAATGCTGGGCCTCTTCCAGAAAACCATCTCCGTCAAGGCGCCTTATTCCGTCGTGAATGTCTCCTTCAGAGAGGGCAGGATATTTCAGGCGCATTTCTCCGGTGATCTGCTGTATTGAACGCAAACCATCCATGAGTTGAATGAGTTCCCATAATTGATTGGCCGGATCTCTGTATTGCCTTGTTAACCCCCTTTGCGCGCCTATACGGAAAAGCCCTTCGTGTAATTTGTAAACGGGATAAATAGATTTTATTCTAGGATGCAGCGATCCATTTAGAGATAAGGACATATTGATCTTTCTTCGTGCAGACAATGATTGTTAAAGGTTCCCAGAGGCCAGCCCCTGTAAGAGCTGCCTCACCTCTGGGAAGTTAATCTTTAGAAAATAATCCACCAAGTGGCGGCCACACCTTCTGGAGTTTCGACATCGAAATTCATAATGTTGGTTCCTTTCTTTTTAGCTGTAAGCTACCGTCTAAAAATTGATGAAACAAAAAAGTGCATAGAGTGAAATCGCCCAAAATGGGGCGTAAGTATTATGCCTGAAGAAAAGTGAAGTGAAATTGCGTGACGACTGGGAATGCGTTCAGTCTGTCAGAAGTAGCTCAGTGCTGTAGTGGCACAAAGTCTAATTACCAGGATAGAAATAGCTAAGGGCGTTCTTTTCATGGCGCTAACTGTTAATCTTTCTATTGCAGCTGCTACCCAATTAACGGGTTAGAGGTTAAAGTGCTATCTGATAGGATGCATATAAGCTTACGCCACTAAGGTAACGCCCTGTCAATGCTTATTTGTACTTAGCTTTGATTCGCACTGGTTATTTCATAATGGGGCAGGCTTATCGCCTTAAAATAAGAGTGTTCCTATTATCTTTAGTACCGACGAACTAGGTTTAAGGAAATTGCAATCCGTCTCTGGATGGCCGCGTCTGCGAGAGCCATGAAGCTGCACGTGCATTCAAAAGCGGGGTGAACCTTGCTTGAAGACACTTCAGGGAGTGCGCGATGCTGAGAAGAGTGGCCATGCGCTTTCGCGGGCCGTACAAAAAGCCATAATGGGCCGACTCTTCCGCCAATCATGCCAAAAGTTGATGGTTCCGTCGGTAGACGTGTCAAGTCCAATGTACTAATTCGCGATTGATTTTGGCGAATAAAATAGCTATAGTCCAGCAGTGCCTCAGGGTGTGAGCAGGAAAAGATCATTGAAAAAGAGCAGCTAGCAACTGGCAGCTAAGCAACTGGCAATTAGCCGGAAAAACCCAAGACTGGGGCTTGCGACCCTCTGCCGATTCTTGGGTGGATTGGGTGACCTTGGGTGGAATTGGGTGAAACATAGGGGGCGGGGAGGGGGTCTGAACGCCGGGATCGTGCGGAATTAGAAAAGCGAAAACCTTACCACTGATCAACACGGATGACACGGATCGGAAAAAGCCACTTCAGCAGGCTTAGGGGCGGTATTTCAGACGGGGCTCAGGCGCCAACGACTCCTGTCGATCCCAGGGGCAGGAAATACTGGGTGCCGCGGATGGGTTCGCTCACGCGGCGAAGCAGCTCCTGCAGGTCAGTATGGCGCTCAACGAAATCAATGTCATTGGTATTGACCACCAGCAGGTCTGACGACGTGTAATGAAAAAAGAAGTGTTCATAGGCCTTGACCACTTCTTCAATGTAGTCGTCGCTCACCTGGGTTTCACCGGCAACGTTTTTCTTGCGTAGGCGTTTCTTCAGCACGTCTGGCGAGGCCTGGAGGTAAATCACCAGGTCCGGCGCGGGGAGCTGCTGGCGAAAGAGCTGGTAATAGCGGTTGTAAACTTCCAGCTCCGGGTCAGTCAGGTTGATGTAGGCGAAGATCTTGTCTTTTTCAAAGATGTAGTCCGCGACGACGGTCTTGCGCGACTTGGGACCCACTTCCAGGGCGTGGAGCTGCTCAAAACGCCGGACAAGAAAAGCAAACTGGGCCTGGAAGCCGGCGCCGCGCTCACCTTGATAAAACGCGCGGAGAAAAGGATTGTCTTCCGGCTCAATGACGCGCTGGGCGTTGAGCCGGTCCGCGATGATGTTGGCCAGCGTGCTCTTGCCCACCCGGATGGGCCCTTCCACTGCTATATATTGTGGTGGTTCAAAAAGCTTGGCCATGTTTCACTGATTAAATGTTTCACTGATTAAATGTTTCGCTGGTAAATGTGTCACTGATCAATGGGTCACGAGTCGGCTGACTTGACCGCAGCATATATGGCAAACCGCCCGCTGGCAATGTGCAATCAGTTAACAGGCTGTGGAAAGCCCGCCGCCGAAGCAAACGAAGTGCTTGATAGAAAAAGCGTTTTGCCCGGGCCTGCACAATTTTAGAGAAAGAAAGAATTTGGTAAATGAGTAAGTTGGTAATTGGGTAAATGTCCGGATGCGGAGCTGCTTGTCTTTGATTTGCGATTTGCGCTTGGGATTTGCCGGCAGTTTTTTTAATTTGCGGCAGCGATTTTGAGTTTGCTTGGCTTTTTAAATTTACCCATTTACCAAATTACCCATTTACCAATTTTCTGAATCATGCTCTGGCCTTACATCACGCTTGCTTCCGCCGCCGCGGCCGGCGTCAGTTATGCCGGATACGCCACCATGGCTCCGACATCGCAGCTTTACGGCCTCACGGTCACGCACGGCAGCGATCCCGAGCAGATGGCGCTGACCTTTGACGATGGCCCCAACGATCCGCACACGATGCGTTTGCTGGACGTGCTGGCGAAACACAACGCGCGCGCAACGTTTTTTCTGATCGGCAAATATGTGCGCCAGCGACCGGAAATTGCCCGCGCCGTTTTGGCCGCCGGACACGAGATCGGCAATCACACGTTCAGCCATCCCAACCTGGTGCTGGTCTCCGTCACACGGCTGCGCCAGGAACTCGACGACTGTCGCAAGTCTCTGGAAGACGCGCTGGGCGCCGGGACGAAGTTGTTCCGTCCGCCATTTGGCGGCCGCCGGCCCAGCGTTCTTAGAGCTGCGCGCGCCATGGGCCTTAGTTCGATTATGTGGTCGGCAACGGGAAATGACTGGAGCGCAAAATCGCCGGACGCCATTGTTGAAAAAGTCACGCGGCAGGTGGATTCGCGCAGCAAACCCCAAAGCGAGATCATTTTGCTGCACGATGGCAGTCATTTGGCCTTCGGTAGCGATCGCAGCCACACCGTGGAGGCCACCCGGAAGCTTCTGGAGCGGTATTCCGGGAATAAATTTGTCTCTATTTCGGATCTTAGAGGCGCTATAAGAGAGGCACTATAACACCAAAGGACTAGGGTGATTTTCTCGACGAAACTTAACGATTCGGCAACGTATACTTATGGAGTGCGCCGCCTCTTCTGCTTTCTCGTTCTCGCGAATTTCGCGCTTAGTGTGCACGCTTCGGTGCCGCGGGTGAGTTATGCCGCTGGCCACACCAGCAGCGCTGTCGGCCAGCCTGTATTTGATCACGGGCGTCCGGTGCTCGCGCTGACCGCTGCGCCAGCCGATGTTTCGTTTTATAGGGAGTTTTATCCCTTGACTGCGGTCCGCCATGAGCAGCCGAAAACCACTCTGCTGCATTGGTTCGGAAACCTGATCAAAAAAGCGGTCAGAAGGTAAATTTCACTCCGAACTGCGCCGCAAATGGTCCGCCCACAGTTGTGCCTGGTCCAAAGAAATCTCCCAGCGCGCCTCCCGGCTTTTTCAACTGGCTCAGGTTCGTGATCGGCTGCATGGCAGAGCAATCGGCATTCAGGCAGAGATGCGTCACGTTGCCTGCCTGAACTTCGTCGGCGGGCACCGGCAACGCTCCGATATCAGCGACAAAATTGTTGCCTGCGTTCTGCCGGTTCAGCAGGTTAAAGAATTCCACAAACGGCCTGAGTTGCGCGTGTTCGCCCAGCTTGAAGTTGCGGCTCACCCGCATATCGATCTGCGCGAATGGCGTGCCGCGAAACTCATCCAGTGTGGTCTGCTGGCCATTTACCACAGCACGATCATTCGCCACTCCGTCGCCGTTGATGTCCACGCCTGTTCCCAGCGTGTAAGGACGCGCGCTTTCAAACTGCGCCAGCGTGCTCACCTCGAAAGCCGCGGGCAAATGCCAGTTTCCGGCCACCACAAAGCGATGGCGCACGTCTTCGCCCGACGGCCCATGATCTCCGGGACCGAACGGATTCGTCACGCTGGTGACGCCGTTCACGTAGTCAAAGAGTTCGCCCACATTTGCGCCCCAGGTAGCCGCATTGGCCAGCGTGTAGTGTGCCGTAAACTCCAGCAGTCGTGAATGGTGATTGATGGCGAATGAAAGGCCGTCATACCTTGATCGGTTGTCCGTGCGAAACACTGAAATATCAGGCGACGTGCCGGGCAACGTCGCATTGGGAGCGTTGATCGGATCTTGTGCTACGTATTCATAGCGCCGGTATTGATGGACGCCCTGCTGGTGCTCGTAGTTAATATTCAGCCGCCATGCTTTGCCAAATGCGTGTTCCACCCCCGCGCTGGCTTGGATCGCATAAGGCGAATGGTAATGGGGATCGATCAACGCGCCTTGCTCACCCGATCCAAGCAGACTGGCCGCGCCCGGAACGATCGCGCGAAATGCGTCCACCCAGCCGTTTTGCGCCAGGTCGTTAAAGTACAGGCCCGCTCCGGCCCGGATCACTGTATTTCCGCTCGGGCCGGGCGAGTATGCAACTCCCAGCCGCGGCGCAAACGCTTTGCGGTAATCATGCGGGACGCCCGGTGGCAATCCAAAAGTATTGAATGGGAGATTCAGCGCAGCCACGGTTTGCACGGCGGGGTTGTCGCGCTGATCGCCGCCATTGGAGTTGAATAACCCGAAAGTGGTGTCATAGCGCAGGCCGTAATTCACCATGAAATTCTGCCGGAAGCGCCATGAATCCTCCGCGTAAAACCCCAGACGCTGGATGTTCTGGGCAAAGCGGCCATTGTTCGGATCAAGGCATTCGCCGACGGGTGAATTGGCCGCGCAGTTTGCAATCTGGTTCGCCGGATCGCCAAAGTCAGCGGCAAACGAGCCAGGGTTGGCGGCGTAGAAGGTGGGATTCTGCGGCAGCACGTGCAGGATCTCGGCATTGTCAGACAGTCTTCCGCTCAGCACCGGTTCATGAATGAAATTGATCCCGAAGCGCGGCGCGTGCTCTCCCTTCACGTGGGAAACGTCATAGCGAAACTGATATTTCTGCTGGTCGCGTTGGATGGGAAATGCGGTGATTGGCGTAACGAACTGGTTGTCGCCAAACGTTTCAAACCCTGACGTCGTCAGCACAGACGTGCTGAACGGAAACGCCAATCCAAATCCAAGATTGGAATTCCGCAGCTTCTCGTGATGAAAGCTGCTCGCCTGAAAGACAAGGTTTCCAATCCAGTCGGGCGCGAATTGCATCTGGTTGCTGAGCAGCAGGCTGTAATAGTGCGACGTAGTGGTAAAGCCCGTAGACGGCAGCGCCCCTTCATGCACCAGGTCATTCTGTGTCTGGTTCAGGTCAACCGCTCCGCGCGCGAACCAGTGCGAGCGCTCGGACTGGGTAAAGTCCATGCGCGTGGAAAAAATCGAATCATGGAAAGGCGTGCTGACCGAGCTCGGCACGGGGATATTTGTTACTCCGGGAATCTGTCCTGACGACGCCAGTTGCGCCAGCGCGTTGAACTCCCCCAGGCTCTGCGCGCTGTAGCCGACGCTCGCGTCTTCATTCACGTATTCGTAAGAGGAAAAGATCCACAATTTGTCCTTCATCAGCGGGCCGCCAAGCGTGCCTACGGCATTCTGCCGGGAGAAAGGCTGCTTCGGATTCGGCTCGGGATTGTCCAGTTCATTCCGCGCGTTCAGGCTCTGGTCCCGAAAATATCCCGCCACCGATCCATGCCAGTCATTGGTTCCACGCCGTGAGCTGATGATGACCGAACCGCCGTTAGTGCGCGAAGTGTCGGCGTCAAACTGGGCGGTGCGCACTGTAAACTCCTGCATCGCGTCCACAGAATAATTCTGCAAGAAGCCGCCAATGAAATCGTCGTTGTTGTCGCCTCCATCCACTGAGAGGTCCACATTCAACCCGGAGCTTCCGCCAAAAGAAACCGCCGTAATGCGCGCCTTCGTGGGATCGGAAGGTTCAACCGGCTCTGTCATCGGCGCAAGATAGGCGATGTTGGCAAAACTCCGGTGTGCCAGTGGAATTTCGTCCAGATCGCCCAGGCCGACTGTGGTCTTCACTGTACTGTTGGAAGTCTCGAGCGGCTGTGCGGTCACCGAGTAACCCGCGCCTTCCACTTCCACCGTCTGTTGCACCGCTGCCGGCTGCAACTGGATGTTCATGGAGGGTGTGGATGTTACGGCGATCGTGACCTGGCCGGTCTGGGATGCAAAGCCGGCGGCCTCAACTTTTATTTCATACTCGCCCGGCGGAAGTGACTCCAATCTGAATTCTCCCAGTTTGCCGGTTTTTACGTTTCGAACCAGCGGATAGCTTTTGGCTGAGGCCGTCACCGCCGCTCCCGCGATTCTTGCTCCCGTAGGGTCTGACACTATGCCTACCAGTGCGCCTTCAGGACTCTGCGCGCGCACAACCATGCAGAATGTGCACACCAGAGCCAGGAAAATACTTTTCATTCGACGGGTCGCTCCTGCAAAAATCGGCTTGTACCGGCCAGATGCACCGAACGGCTCATTCTGTAATGAAGCAGCTAAAGCCGATTGGAGTGTACTATTGCGCAGACTTTACTACCCGTTCTAGTAATCACGTCTGACGGAGCCAATATCCTGGGATCCAAAACACGACCAAAACACGCCGACAAAAAGGACTTTTTAAACAGAGTGTGCTTCAACGCCGCACTCATAAGGCAAGGGCGGGCAGTTTTAGTAAAATCAGAGTCATGGTGCAATCTTTGCGCATGCTTATATTTGCAGCGTTTGTAGCGTTCACGATAGGCGCCTTTGCCGCCGATGCGTCCGCTTTAAAGCCGCCGCCCGGAGCCAAGGTCGCAATCGTCGTCTTTGAGGACCTTCAGTGCCCGGATTGCTCGCGTGCGTACCCCATGATCTGGGAGGCCGCAAATTCCCATAACGTCCCAGTAGTGCTCCATGATTTCCCTCTGCCCATGCACAATTGGGCTTTTGACGCAGCGGTGTGGGCCCGGTATTTTGACAAGATGTCGGCCGCGCTGGGAAATGAGTTTCGTAAATTTGTGTATGCCAACCAGGCTCAGGTGACCAGAGACAATTTGTCTCAGTGGGCGCGGAAATTCGGTGAAGATAAGATTGTGGCACTGCCCTACGCTAACGATCCCGACGGTAAACTGGCGGACCTGGTCAAGGCAGATTTCGCGCTGGGACAGCGAATTGGCGTGGAACATACTCCCACAATCTGGGTTGTAGGTAATGGCGGAGTGTCGCAACCTCTGGTGGAGGAAGTGAAAGACCGGGATAAACTGGGCCAGATGATCGACGACATGCTGGCCAGGGCGCAGACGCCGCCGCCCGCGAAAGGCTCTGCTAACAGAAAAAGTTCAGTCAAAACTCCTAAGAAGGCAGGATGACAAGGTAATGAATAAACTCATACAGACTTTTACTTACATCTTCGCTGGGCTCGCCCTTGCGCTTTCTCCACTGGTTTCATTTGGCGCGGACGGCTCCTCACTCAAACCGCCGCCGGGCGCCCGCGTGGCCATCGTGATGTTTGAGGATCTGGAGTGTCCCGACTGCGCTCGCGCGTATCCGGTAGTCTGGGAAGCGGCAAAGAAGCACAACATTCCCGTGGTTTTGCATGACTTCCCCTTGAACAATCATCCCTGGTCATTTGATGCGGCGGTCTTTGCCCGCTACTTTGATACCAGGTCACAGAAGCTGGGTGATGATTTCCGCGGCTACATTTTTCAGAACCAGCCGCAGATCGACAAGCAGAACCTGCGCCAGTACGTCGATAAATTTGCCAATGACAATAAAGCTCCCATCCCCTTTGTTCTTGATCCCGATGGGCAACTTAAGGCCAAAATTCTCGCCGATCGCGATATGGGAACTAAAATCGGCCTACAGCACACGCCCACAATTTTCGTCATTGGCAATGGCGGCCCTGCCACTCCCGCCGTTGAGGTGGAGGATCGCACCAAGTTAGATCAGATCATTGAGGACATGCTTCAGAAAGCACCTGCGGCGACTACGAAGAAGCCCGCGGCCAAGAAAGCGCCAGCCAAGAAGGCGGCAAATAAATAAGGCGCTCTTGCATCGAAGCGCAAAAACCGCCCTCTCTCGCGGGAGGGCGCTTTATTTTCCAATGGTTATCGTAATCGTGCTGCTCTCTTATTTGAACTTCCCCAATTCGACGACCAGTTCCTCGTAGTCTGGTTCCTGGCCAAGTTCATAGGTCTTGGAAAAAACGATCTTCCCCTGTTTGTCCACGATGAAAATTGCCCTGTCATTGATTCCAGGCAGAGGCTCGCCCAGGCGCAGGATTCCGAACTGCTGGGCCACTCCCGCGTGGGGCCAATAGTCGCTCAAAAGGGGATACTCCAGCCAGCCTATCGATTTCTCCTGCCAGGCGAGGTGGCTATAGATTGAATCCGGGCTGATGCCCACGACCTGGGCATCATGTTCGGCGAACTTAGGCAGGTATCTGCTGTACGCCGACATTTCGTTCGTTCACGTTGGACTCCAGTCCAAAGGATAAAACGCTACGACCATGTTCTTTTTGCCCCGGAAGTCACTGAGCTTGAACTTATGTCTCTGTTTGCCCGTCACTGCGGGAAGCTCAATCTCCGGGGCCATCTCTCCAGCTTTCAAAGCTGTCATTCATTTCCTCCAGGGGTATCGCGCCGGTCGGGGTAGTGTTCGGCTCTTCAGCTCCAACCCTTAGGCTCAAGGTTTTAATTTTATCGTGGTCAAATAATTTAAGACAGGGTAGCTTAAAGAAAACAGCGGGAGCTTGACCGGCATCGAATCCCGTTGGCCGTCAAGTATGCTGAAACCACTGGATGCCTGCGGGCAAATGCCGCCCGCAACCGAGGAGCACAAATGCTGGGCTTGAGTTCTTACAATTACGGTCACTTCTCTCGCGAGCTTTTTCATGACCTGGCCCGCACTTCGTTCTCTGGTCCTGCACCGGGCCAGCATGCGCCTGATTTCAAAGCTACCAGCCTGGATGGCGAGTCCGTCCGGTTAAGTGATTTTTCCAGTAAGAAAAATGTTTTACTCGTCTTTGGCTCCGCCACCTGCCCCATGACCGCCGCTTCGATTGGCGAAATCAACGAGCTTTATGACCGCGTTCGTGGCGACGAAATTGAGTTCCTCTTCATCTATGTACGCGAGGCGCACCCGGGTGAGATTATTCCCGCGCACCATTCCATGCGGGAAAAGACTGAAGCTGCCCGCCTTCTTCGTGATGAAGAAGACATGCACATGCCGATTCTGGTGGATGACCTGCGTGGTTCCATCCATCGCAAATACTCCCGGCTCCCTAACCCGGCTTTTCTTATCGATAAAGCCGGCCGCGTGGCTTTTCTTTCACTGTGGTCCAAGCCGGCCGGGCTCGGCCGGGCCATCCAGGAACTCCTGGAAATACAAGAGGAACGCGGAGTGAACCATGCCGTGGTGAATGGAGGCCAGGATCTTGAAATGCCCGTTCCTTACGGCGCTCTTTATGCCTATCGCGCGCTGGAGCGTGGGGGAAAACAATCGATGACCGATTTTCGTCAGGCTCTCGGGCTGCCTGCTCGCGTGGCTCTCACGGCTTCCCATCTGGCCCGCCCGCTGCTCGACAACCCGGGTCGCGTAATGTCGATTGCCGCCCTGACCGCTGCCGTTCTAGCCGGCGGCTTGTATGCCGGTTTTGAGCTGCGCAAGCGTCGCCTGGGAACGCCCCGCAATCCCTACCGCGCCTATGAAAAAGATAGGGGACGCGATACTGAAACGGGGACAGATTATGGGGCTGTTGGGATCTAGCTCTGCAAGGAATAGCCGCCGCGAATTTACGCGAAAAGGGCGCGAATCAAAAACTTTGTGTTTGATCTTGATTCGTGTTCATTCGCACTGATTCGCGGCTAATTGTTTTGCGTTTTTATCTCGATAGGCCATCCCCGCACGAGGAACGGAATGAGGAGGTCCGGATTTTCTCCGTGTCTCCGCGCCTCCGCGGTGAATCTGTTTTTTTGCCCGGAGCGCGATTAGATTGATTCTGCTGCCGCCGCGATCGTCTGGTGAATATCGTCCTCGGTATGCGCCGCGCTCATGAACATGGCCTCAAATTGCGAAGGCGGCAGATATATCCCGTTTTCCAGCATCGCGCGGTGGAATTTCCCAAATGCCTGCGTATCGGACTTGGCGGCCGTGTCCCAGTCATGGACTTCGCCTGGCTGAAAAAACCAAGTGAACATGGAACCCACGCGGTTGGCTGTAAGCGGTACCACTTTCTTTTTCGCTGCAGCGAGTACGCGAGTCACAAGCGTGGCGCTACGCTGCTCCAGTTGCTCGTAAATTTCCGGACGGCGTTTCAACTCGCGCAGTGTCGCCAGACCTGCAGCCATGGCCAGCGGATTGCCGGAAAGCGTCCCGGCCTGATACACCGGACCCAGCGGCGCGATCATGTCCATGAGTTCTGCCCGACCGCCATAAGCGCCTACGGGCAGTCCACCGCCAATGATCTTTCCCAAAGTCGTGAGATCAGGCTTGATCTTGTAGAGCTCTTGCGCGCCGCCGAAGCTCACCCGAAACCCTGTCATGACCTCGTCGAAGATTAGTACTGCTCCGTGCTTCGTCGTAATCGACCGCAGGAACTCCAGATAGCCTTTGGCTTGTGGCACGCAGCCCATGTTGCCCACGACTGGCTCAACGATGACGCAGGCAATCTGGCCGTTGAATTTCGCAAAAGTCTCTTCGACCGCCTGCGGGCTGTTGAACGGCAATGCCAACGTGAACTTGGCCTGCTCGTCCAGCACCCCCGCCGATCCAGGAATGCCCAGCGTTGCCACGCCCGATCCGGCTTTTACCAGCAGCGAATCAGCGTGCCCGTGATAGCAGCCTTCAAACTTCACAATGTATTTGCGCCCCGTAAAGGCACGCGCCAGGCGGATGGCAGACATGGTGGCTTCCGTACCTGAGCTGACGAAGCGGACTTTATCCATCGAGGGAAACGCCTCGATCACGGCTTCCGCGAGTTCGGCCTCCGCAGGCGTGCATGCGCCAAAGCTGGCACCATCACGATTGGCCTTTTCCACGGCCTCTACCACGCTGGGAAATGCGTGTCCAAGAATCAGCGGACCCCAGGAGCCGACGTAGTCGATGTATTCGTTGCCGTCGGCGTCCCATATGCGGGAGCCTTTGCCGCGGACGATATAGGGCGGCTCGCCACCGACGGATTTGAACGCACGCACCGGCGAATCGACGCCGCCGGGAATCACGCGGCTTGCGCGTGCGTGCAGCTCCTGGGACTTCGCTCGTGGCTTCATTGAATTTGAATATATCGTATTTTCTTTTTTGTCGCTTCGCTCCGAACCGCTTTGGGGTTATCGATTCTATGACTCCTTCCTGCCCTGTTGCAACGGGCTCGGCGCGCAAGTCGGCCTCATTCTCACACGTCGGTTCACTCGCGAATTCGTGCCTTCAATCTGCGATTATCTGCGCGATCTGTGGCGACTTGGTATGTGAGTCCGTGCCGCCGCTCGTCGTCGTGTGCCGCTCTTTGCCGCTGGCGGCCTTTCCCCAAGCATGTCACGATCACTGCGTGGTTACAACTCACGGAGGCGACATCATGAAACGGCTTCTACTTCTCACTTTTATTCTTGCGATTTCCAGCGCTGGCTTGGCCCAGCAAAACGCCAAACTGCCCGACAACAAAGAGCTGGTCTCAAAGGCCCACAGCTTTTACGTGGAATCTGACACTTTTTATATGAAGCCCGAGGCACTTCAGAGTTCATTGCTGGGCCGGGCTGAATTCAAGGTCTGGGACCTGCAAATTACCGCCAGGAAAGATTTGGCCGATCTGGTAATCCGGGTCGATCGCATCCCGTTTTCCAACCACTTTACCTACACCGTCACCGATCGCGAGACCGAGACGATCGTCATGGCCGGCAAGGTCGATTCGCTGGCTGGAACGGTGTACGGGCTGGTCGCCGACGAGATTGTTCACAAGATGAAAGTATTGCGCGGCGGTCCGCTGGCCACGCCAACACCCGACCAGCAGCCCGCAGCGTCCAAATCCAGCCCTCCCGCGGAGTGAATGATTACGACGCGAGCGGATCGCCATTTGCCTTCGTGGCCCTTTATGTTCTTTGTGGTTAGAATAGAAATGTGATTCTTCCATTCGTCCGCGAAGTCCTGGCGGACGTGGAAAAAAGCCCTGGGTTCCAGCAGGCGGCCTCATATCTAAAGCAGCGGAGGGGGGAGTCAAAGCCCCCTGCGGGGCGTATCCGTCTGTCCGGGTTGGTCTCCTCGGCAAAATCCCTTCTTGTTCCCTATTTACAACGGGCCGCCAACGCGCCGCTCATCCTGATTGTTCCGGACAATCGCGCCGCCGAAGCCATCTGCCCCGTAATCCAGTCATTCTGCGAGTTGACCGGCGCATGCAGCCCCCAGTCAGTAATCAAACTGCCGGCGTTTGACGTGTTGCCGTTTGAAAACATGTCTCCGCATCCGGATATTCAGGAAGAACGCGCGACGGCGCTGTGGAAGATTGCTACCAACGCTGCTTCTATCGTGATTGCGCCGCTCAATGCGGCATCGATGCGCCTGCATTCGGCCGAGCACTATTCCGGCCTCGCCCGCATCATCCGCCGCACGGACATGCTTGATCTTGAAGAACTGATCCAGCACCTGAACACCGTTGGCTATTCCCCCGTGGACGTGGTCGAAATGCCCGGCCAATACGCCGTTCGCGGCAGCCTTTTTGACGCCTATCCCCCTGAAGCTGATCGCCCGATGCGCATTGAACTCTTCGGCGACGAAGTGGAGTCCATTCGCAAGTTCGATCCAGGCAGTCAGCGCTCCGCCTCCGCGGTGGATGAAGTCGTGCTGCTCCCGCTCACGGAAACTCCTGTCCGTGAAGAGCTGCTGACGGAAATTCATGCGCGGCTTTCCGGCGCGCGCCTGGAAGGTGAAGGCGACGCGGTGCGCAATGCGCTGGCCGATACCGGCGTCTCCGTGTTCCCGGGCTGGGAGTTTTATGCCAACGCCGGAGCCCCCAACACTCTCTTCGATCTGATGCCCAACGCGGTCATTTTCGTTGACGAGCCTTCGGCCATCGAAGCCGAACAAGACACCTGGTGGGAGAAAGTCGTTCAGCGCCACGAGCAAAGCCTCGTCGGCAAACTGGCTGCTCCCGAAGACATCTACCTTCCGCCCGATGACTGGAACGCTCTGATTGCGCGCCTGCCCGGCGGCAGCCTGGAATATTTGAACGTGCTGCGCATTTCCCGTGCAGAAGAAGACCTCGGTCTGGCAGATCCGCAGGTCCCGGACACGAGCCTGATAGAGTTTCCGGCGCAGTCCACGGTGCGATTTCATGGATCAGTGCCCGGCATGGTTGAGGAAGTAAAGAAACTCACGGCACAGGGACAGCGCGTGATCTTTGCCGCGCCCAATACCGGCGAAATGGAGCGTCTGGCCGATATCTTCACCGAGTATCAGGTTTCGTTTCGGCTGGGCACCCGCACTCCTGTGCCGGGAAGCGAAACTTATCTCGACGAAACCGCGTATTTCTCCGGCGATCTTCTTACCACTACTATCGTTCGCGCGACCGTGCCGGAGGGTGTGGCGCTTTCCGACGCGCGTCTGGTGATCTTTGGCGGGCGCGATCTGTTTGACGATTCAGAGATCGAGCCGCAGCAGCCGTTGCGCCGCAAGTCGAAAACCGCGGCCTTCATGTCGGACTTCCGTGATCTGGCAGTCGGCGATTTCGTTGTCCACGTGGAGCACGGCATTGCCATGTACCAGGGACTGAAGGAAATCCAGCAGAGCGAGATCACCGGCGAATACATGGTGCTGGAGTTTGCGGAGGCGGCAAAGCTCTACGTACCTCTGACGCGTCTGGATCTGATCCAGAAGTATCGGTCGAGTGAAGGCGTGCATCCTCCGCTGAGTCGGCTGGGCGGGACGGCCTGGGCCAGGACCAAAGCGCGCGTGAAGAACGCGATGAAAGACATGGCGGACGAGCTGCTCAAGCTCTATGCCGCGCGCAAAGCCGCTCAGGGCCACGCCTATCCAACAGACACGCAATGGCAAAAAGAATTTGAAGACGCGTTTGAGTTCAATGAGACCGACGACCAGTTGACCGCCACGGCCGACATCAAACGCGACATGGAATCCACTCTGCCCATGGACCGCCTGCTCTGCGGCGATGTGGGCTACGGCAAGACTGAAGTCGCCATGCGTTCGGCCTTCAAAGCCGTGCAGGATAACAAACAGGTTGCGGTCCTGGCGCCGACGACGGTCCTCGTCTTCCAACACTTTGAAAATTTCAAGCGCCGCTTTGCTGCCTTCCCCATCACCATTGAGATGATGAGCCGCTTTCGCAACGCCAAGCAACAAAAAGAAACAGCGGAGCGCATCGAACAAGGCAAAGTGGACATCGTCATCGGAACGCACCGAATTCTTTCCAAGGACATCAAGTTTCAGGATCTGGGACTGGTCGTGGTCGACGAGGAACAGCGTTTTGGCGTTCGGCACAAAGAGCGGCTCAAGCAACTAAAGAAAGAAGTTGACGTGCTCACCATGTCAGCCACGCCAATTCCCCGCACGCTGCACATGTCAATGGTCGGGCTGCGCGATATGAGCGTAATTGAAACGCCGCCCAAAGACCGCATGGCCATCCAGACCGTGGTTGCGGCTTACGATGAAAAGCTGGTGAAGTCGGCGCTGGAACACGAACTGGAGCGCGGCGGCCAGGCATACTTTGTGCACAACCGCGTGGAGTCGATTTACGAAATTGCCGCCAAACTGCAGGAGATGCTGCCGCATGCGAGGGTGATCGTAGGCCACGGACAGATGTCCGAGGGCGAGCTGGAAAAAGTGATGTTCGCCTTTGTTCGCCATGAAGCCGACATTCTGGTCGCCACCACCATCATTGAAAATGGCCTCGACATTCCGTTGTGCAACACCATCATCATCAATCGCGCCGATCGCCATGGCCTTTCTGAGCTGTATCAGCTGCGTGGACGCGTGGGACGCTCAAACCGCAGGGCCTATGCCTATTTGCTCGTTCCCGCCGAGCAGGAGCTCACTCCTGTCGCGCGCCGCCGGCTTGCGGCGCTCAAAGAATTCTCCGACCTCGGCGCGGGATTCAAGATTGCAGCACTTGATCTTGAGCTGCGCGGAGCCGGCAATCTTCTGGGTGGCGAACAGAGCGGCAATATCGACGCCGTGGGCTTTGAGATGTATACCGGCATGCTGGACCGCGCCATTCGTGAGCTGAAGGGCGAAGAGCTTTCCGACAAAGTCAGCACGCAGCTCAACCTCGGCATAGATCTCCGCATTCCGCCGACCTACATCGCCGAAGAGAACCAGCGTCTGCGCATGTACAAGCGCGCCGCCGGCGTCGAAAGTGAAGCCGCATTGGACGATGTCCGCAAAGAATTGCAGGACCGCTATGGCGAACCGCCGGCCCCGGTTCGCTACCTGCTGGCTGCATCCGCGCTGAAGCTGCTTTGCGAGCGCGTGGGCGTACTGGCAATCGACCGCAAACGCGACTCGGCGACCATCAAGTTCACGGAACAGGCTGTGATCGAGCCCGAACGGCTTGCGCAATTCGTGGCCCAATCCCGGGGCGCGCAGTTCTCTCCCGGCGGCGTACTAAAGTTCAATTTGAAATCAACGCAGCCCGAAGCCGTGATCGACCAGCTAAATGGCCTGCTCCGTGAGCTGAGCCCTGAAGTTGTGGCCCAAACCTGGTTGCAGGCGAAGTAAACTTCATCCCACGAGACAAGAAATGATCCCGTTTGCGTGTGACATGACGGCTCTTACCCCGCAACAACGGCAGCGCCATCACGGCCTGGGGAAAGTTTTACGGGCATCGCTGCTCGGAATGCAGGAACTGGCAGATGGATACGAATTTGAATTCGCTGCTGATGGGACCAGCTATGCGGCCCTTGCGGAACTCACTCAGTTGGAGCATGCCTGCTGCCCGTTTTTTGACATTTCAATACGTCTTGAGGGCGAAGGCGGCAAATTGTGGTGGCGACTGACCGGCATGGAAGGGGTGAAGCCTTTCATTCGCGCGGAATTTGAATCGTGGTTTGGAGATCGGGCCCTCTAAACTCGGCGTGCGCCAATATGATTCGAGGGAGAGCACGGTTACAGCGGTGCTTCTTCTCGTGTTTCGACGCCGCACAGTGACTTACTTTATCCTGCTATAATCCGGCGCGTCTTATGAAAACACCAACACTCTTTCTCTTGGCCTTCCTTTTCTCATGCACCATGTTTGCTCAACAGCCCGCACAATCTCAGCATGTTGTGATTCACGCCGGTCACATGCTGGATGTAAAAACCGGCAAGATGCTCGACAATGTGACGGTTTCCATTGATGGCGACAAGGTTACTGGTGTTTCGTCCGGCCAAAGTGCGCCCGCGGAGAGCCAGCCAGGCACGCGCGTAATCAATCTACCAAACGCCACGCTGCTGCCGGGGCTGATTGATGCGCACACGCACCTGACTTTCGATCCCAATTTTGGCTACCAGGAGCTTGGTGTTTCCATTCCCAAAGAGGCGTTGATCGGCGCCAAGAACGCGCGCATCACGCTTGAAGCCGGTTTTACGACCGTGCGCAACGTCGGGGCCAGCGGCTATACCGACATTGCCCTGCGTGACGCCATCAATGAAGGAATGGTTCCCGGCCCGCGCATCCAGGCCAGCGGTCCGCCGCTCTCCATCACCGGCGGACACTGCGACCAGAATCTGTTGCCCTATGAATGGCACGCTAAATCAGATGGCGCTGCGGATGGCGTCGAAGGCGTGCAGCATAAAGTCCGCGAAATCATCAAGTATGGCGCTGATGTGATCAAGGTTTGCGCCACCGGCGGAGTGCTTTCCAAAGGCGACGATCCGCGCGCTTCCCAATACACGCTGGAGGAAATGAAGGCCATTGTGGCCGACGCGCATCGTCTGGGCCGCAAAGTAGCAGCGCATGCGCATGGCGCGCAAGGCATTGCCTGGGCATCGGAAGCCGGAGTGGATTCCATTGAGCACGGCTCTTACATTGACGATGCCGGCATCGCCCTGCTGAAGAAGAACGGCACATATCTTGTCCCCACGCAATATCTCGCCGATTGGATGCGCGAGAACGCGGTCAAAATCGGGTTGCCGCCGATGTATGCCACAAAGATGAAAGAAGTAACAGCAGTGAGCCGCCAGAACTTCAAAAAGGCGTTCAATGCCGGCGTGAAGATTGCCTTTGGCACCGATGCCGCCGTCTATCCGCACGGACTGAACGCTCATGAGTTCGCGGTGTACGTACAGATTGGAATGACGCCGCTTCAGGCCATCCAGACCGCCACGGTCAACGCCGCTGACCTGCTGGGATGGTCTGACCGGATCGGGACAATAGAACAAGGCAAGTTTGCCGATTTGGTTGCCGTGAATGGCGATCCGCTCAAAGACGTGACTCTGCTGCAGAGCCCCGTATTCGTAATGAAGGGCGGCACGGTCTACGTGCAGAAGTAGCAGCGCGTGTGAGCATTGACGACTTTCATTGTCCATTTTTTCTGGAGATTCAAGTGAAATATTTCTCTTTGTATGCACTCTTGTTCGCCTCATCCTTTTTGCTAGCCCAAAGCAAGGCAATTCCTACAGCAACGGGATCTTCGGTAAATCTCGCCACGCTATTTGATCGCTATTTTGATGAGTATTACTTCAAATTCAATCCCAGCCAGGGCACTGCGTCCGGGTTCCATCAGTATGACAATCAATTGGAAGATTACTCCCGGAGAGGCATTGAGCAGCAGATAGCAGTGTTGAAGAAATTCCGAGCCGTGTTTTCCAAAGGATATACGCAATTGGGCGGCGATTCAGTTTCAGCAATGATTGACCACACTCTCGTTTTGGACGATATCAACGCTCGTTTGCTGTCGCTGGAGCAGATCCGCCCTTGGGAGAAGAATCCTGACGTATATTCTTCCGGCATTACGAACTCGATCTTCGTGATTATGGCGCGCACGTTCGCGCCTGCGGACCAACGCCTGAAATCAGTCATAGCCCGAGAGAAGCAGGCTCCGGCGCTCTTCGTGGCTGCGCGCCAGAACCTAAAGAATCCACCGCCGATTTATGTGGATGTTGCTCTGGAACAAATCCCCGGCCTTATCAGCTTTTTTCAGAAAGACGTTCCCGACGCGTTTAAGGACGTGAAAGATCCCGCGCTACTTGCACAATTCCACGCCAGCAACCAAAAGGTGATGGATGACCTCAAAAGCTACCAACAATGGATGGAAAAGGAACTGAAGCCGCAGGCCCACGGCGATTTCCGCATTGGCGCAGACAATTTCACCAAGAAGCTTCTTTACGACGAAGATGTGGATATCCCGCTGGATCGTTTGCTTGAGATCGGAATGGCAAACCTGCGCCTGAACCAGCAGGCATTTAAAGATACGGCAGCCAAGCTCGATCCCAATAAGACGCCGCAGGAAATCCTGGCGGAATTGGAGAAAGACCACCCCGCGCCAGACAAACTGTTGCAAACCTTCCGCGATACTCTTGGTGGCCTGAAAGACTTCCTGTCCGAGCACCATATCGTCAAGCTGCCGTCTGAAGTCCTGCCGATTGTGGAAGAAACTCCGCCCTTCGCGCGGGCGTTGACCTTCGCTTCCATGGATACGCCCGGCCCATTTGAGAAAGTGGCGAAAGAAGCATTTTTCAACGTAACGCTGCCTGAGCCTTCCTGGACTCCGAAAGAAGTAGAAGAACACATGGCCGGCTTCAACCGCGGAACAATTATTTCGACGGCGGTGCATGAGGTGTATCCAGGCCATTACACGCAGTTTTTGTGGGTACCCTACGCGCCATCCAAGGTGCGCAAGCTGCTGGGGTGCAGCTCCAATGCCGAAGGCTGGGCCCATTACAGTGAGCAGATGATGCTGGATGAAGGATATGGCCGTACTCCTGGTGTTGATCCGGACCATGACACGGCCTTCTTGAAACTCCGTCTTGGGCAGCTTCAAGACGCGTTGTTACGCAACGCTCGTTTCATCGTAGGTATTCAGATGCACACCGGCAAAATGACGTTTGATCAGGGCGTGGAGTTCTTCGAAAAAGAAGGCTATCAGTCCCACATGAATGGCTTGCGGGAAACCAAACGCGGCACCTCTGATCCTACATATCTTTATTACACACTGGGCAAACTGGAAATCCTGAAGCTGCGTGAGGATTACAAGAAGAAAATGGGCGGTACGTTTTCGCTGGAGAAATTCCATAATGAGCTGCTCCAGCAGGGCTTCCCGCCAATCAAGCTGCTCCGCCAGACAATGCTGGGCGATGGCAGTCCGGTTCTGTGATGTCGAATTGGCGGCGCATCACCACGCCCGAGAAAGCGGATGCTAGAATTCCTGCATCTCACCCTGCGGCGCCCCAAGGTTTCACAGTGAAGATTTCACGATGAAAATGAGAGTTCGCAAAGCCGTTTTTCCCGCTGCCGGTCTGGGCACACGCTTTCTTCCCGCTACTAAAGCCCAGCCCAAGGAGATGCTGCCGCTGGTGGATAAACCCATCATTCAATATGGAGTGGAAGAAGCGCTTGCGGCGGGTTGCGACCAGATCATCATCATCACCGGCCGGGGCAAGACGGCGATCGAAGACCACTTTGACGTGAGTTACGAGTTGGAAAAAATGTTGGAGGAGCGCGGCAAGACCGAGCTGCTTTCCATCGTTCGCCAGATTTCGGACATGATCCACGTGGCCTACGTGCGTCAAAAGGAAGCCATGGGGCTGGGGCACGCGGTCCTGATGGCGAGGGAATTGGTGGGAAATGAGCCGTTCGCTGTGCTTCTCGCGGACGACGTGATCGACGCCGAAAAACCCTGCCTGCGGCAGATGATGGACGTTTTTGAAGAGTCGCAGTGCTCGATCATCGCCACCCAGGAGGTAAACGGCTCGGCTATTTCCTCATACGGCGTGCTTGATGCAAAAAAGATCGACGGCAAATTCGGCGGTCGGGCTTTTGATGTCCGCAGCCTGGTGGAAAAACCTAAACGGGAAGAAGCGCCTTCCAACCTGGCGATCATTGGGCGGTATATTCTCACGCCGGCAATTTTCGAGACCCTGGAACGTACGCCTCTTGGCGCCGGAGGCGAACTGCAACTGACTGACGGCCTTCGCGGGCTGCTCAATGCCGGCGAGAAGATTTACGGATACACGTTTGAAGGAAAACGCCATGATACCGGTGACAAGCTCGGCTTCCTGAAAGCAACGGTGGAATTTGCTCTGAAGCGTGCCGATCTTGGACCTGACTTCGCTGAGTACCTGCGATCGCTGAAAATAGAAGCTCCAGCCAAGACGGCCTAACGCACTGGCCATCGCTAATGCGTCGGTTTTTAATCAATAAACAGCATGGGGATCCCGTCCTTTACGGGATAAGTGCGGCCGCACCCCGTGCACTGCAAAGAAGATTCGTCTTCAGCCAGCTTCAATGGTTTGCGGCATGAGGGATCAGGGCAAGCCAGCGCATCCAGGATCTGTTTGATCATCATGTCACTATGTTAGAGCAGAGAACCGCGGATTCCATGGTGTAAGTGTACCTTGGCGTTTTTTGTGGGTTAAGATATTCATTCCCATGAAAACTATGGCTGCCACCATTCTTGACGGTAATAAGATCGCGACGCAAATAAAGACTGAGGTTGCAGATCAGGTGCAAAAGCTCAGTGCTGCAGGCGTCCGGCCAGGGCTTGCCGTCATCTTGGCGGGACACAATCCTGCCTCTGAGATTTACGTCCGCAATAAGGTCAAATCCTGCCAGCAGCTCGGTATGCTCAGTGAGAACCTCACCCCGCCGGATTCGGTTACAACCGGAGAATTGCTGCAAATGGTTGACGCGCTGAATCGGCGTGACGAAATTGATGGCATTCTGGTCCAGCTACCCTTGCCTCCACAGGTCGATTCCAAGAAAGTTCTTTTGGCGGTGTCACCGGAAAAGGACGTCGACGGATTTCATCCTGTCAACGTCGGCAATCTCTCCACCCAGAGGCCTGGGTTGGTGCCGTGCACGCCGGCAGGCGTCATTGAGATCCTGCGCCGCAGCAACATTGCTATTGAAGGCCGCAATGCCGTCGTGATTGGGCGAAGTGACATTGTGGGGAAGCCTGTAGCCATGTTGTTGCTCAATAACAACGCCACGGTCACCGTCTGTCATTCGAAGACCAGGAACATCGAGCAAATTGCGCGTCAGGCTGACATTCTGGTGGCGGCCATTGGAAAAGCCGGGTTTGTGACCGAGGAGTTCGTGAAGCCCGGGGCCACCGTGATTGACGTCGGCATCAACAAGATCATGGACCGCCATGAGTTTGAGAAATTTTTTGCCGGGGATGCAGCACGGGAAAAATCCTTTGCGGAAAAGGGTTCGACTCTGGTTGGCGACGTTGACCCTCATGTCGCCTCCGTCGCTGGCGCCATTACGCCTGTGCCAGGCGGCGTGGGTCCGTTGACGATCGCCATGCTGATGGCCAACACAGTCAAGGCGTGCCAGATGCGTCGCGGTCCAGAGCGGCAGGGACGGAGTTAGCCGCGTGTTACGTGTCGGGCTGACTGGCGGAGTGGCCTGCGGTAAATCCACCGTGGCCAAGATGTTCGCCGACCTGGGGGCACGCATCACTGATGCGGACATCATCGCCCATGAACTTTACCGTCCCGGCCAGGATGTTTACCAGGAACTGGTCAGGCATTTTGGCCAGGAGATCGTGAAGCCTGACGGCGAAATTGACCGCGCCAGGCTGGCCACAGCCGTGTTTGACGGCGGGCGCGTTGAAGAGCTAAACAAGATCGTGCACCCGGCGGTGATCCGGCAACAAAACCAATGGATGCGCGAACTCGGTGCAAAAGATCCCAATGCCGTAGCCATTGTGGAAGCGGCATTGATCTTTGAGGCCGGCGTCAAGGACAATTTTGACAAGATCTTGGTGGTGACCTGCAAGCCCGAGCAAAAAATCGCTCGCTTCACCCAGCGAACGGGCAGAGCTCAGGAGGATGCGCGCGCGGAAGTGGAACGCCGGACTAAAGCGCAGATGTCTGACGAGGAAAAAGCCCGCGACGCCGATTTCGTCATCGACAATTCCACCTCCGTGGAAGAAACGCGGCATCAGGTGCAGCGGATTTATGCCGAGCTGAAGGCCCTGGCCAATAGGCTCGTTTTTTGACAGGTGATCCATGAAACTTTTTCGTCCAGTTCTGCTCGCAATATTGCTGGTTGTTACCTTCTATTTTGTCACCACTCGTTTAAGCGGCCCGGCTGACTCTTCCTGGATAACGCGGCCGACTCACGTTGAGTTGACGCAGGCCGCCGGGCCGGCGAATTACGATTCCGAAGAACAAAACAACATTGCTGTTTATAAAAAGGCCCTGCCCTCGGTGGTGAATATTACCTCCACTGCCGTGGCCTTCGATTTCTTTTATGGCGCCGTTCCCCAGCAAGGCATGGGATCAGGGTTTGTGATTGATACTGAGGGTCACATCCTGACCAACTTCCATGTGGTGGAAGGGGCGCGCCAAGTGGAAGTGACTACCAGCGACAAAAAGAAATACAAGGCGCAGATCGTCGGTACGGACCCTGTCCATGATCTTGCAGTGATCCAGATTCCCAACAAGGCGGTCCAGCAGGCTGAGATCGGCGATTCCAAGAACCTGGTGGTCGGCCAGAAAGTTTATGCCATCGGGAACCCGTTTGGCCTGAGCGGCACCATGACGCGCGGCATCATCAGTTCGATCCGCTCTCTGAAAGGCCAGCGCGGATTTATCGACGAAGCCATTCAGACAGACGCCGCTATCAATCCCGGGAATTCCGGCGGTCCGCTGTTAAACGCCCGCGGCCAAGTAATTGGGATCAATACCATGATTCTTACCGGCGGCGTGGAACAGAGTGCAGGCATCGGCTTTGCGATTCCCATTAATACAGCCAAAGCCGTGCTAGACGACCTGGTACATCTGGGACGGGTTCGCCGTCCTGAAATAGGTGTACGCACCATTCCCATCGGGCCAGAACTGGCTGGCCAGCTTGGGCTTCCTGCCGATTCAGGCTTACTGATTGTTGCCGTAGTGCCTGGCAGCGCCGCAGACCGCGCGGGACTCCGGGCGGGTACGGAACGTGCCTACCTGGGCAATGTTCCGATTATGATCGGCGGTGATTTGGTGGTGGCAATCGAAGGGCAGCCGGTGGAAGACCAGCAGGATCTCTCCCACGTCATGCAAAACCATCGTTCCGGCGATACCGTCACGGTAACGGTTTATCGGGGCAAGAAACGTATGGATATCAAAGTGGTGCTGGGCGAATCCCGAGGCGAGGCGTAAGTACTTGTGTCCGCGCCCGAAGGACCTCAGAAATTCCGCAAACTCAGCGAATTAAGCAATAAGTTTTCTTTCATTCTGGGCCAAGACGGACTAAGCTGTTCCGCAACAAAACTCTAAAAGAGTCTACTTTCGGAAGGAGATGAGGGGTATGGCATTTTGTGCAAAGTGTGGGGCTCAACTCAATGCGGGTTCGGGCTTTTGTGCGGCTTGTGGTGCGCCTGTATCGGGGCAAAGCGTAACAACAACATCAGGGGCGGCTGCGGCTCCGGCTGCTTCGTCGACGGGCACGGCCAGTGGCGGGATGACGGACAACGTCGCTGCCGCGCTTAGTTACATTTGGATTGTGGGGTTGGTCTTCTTGCTGATTGAGCCCTACAACAAGAACCGTTTTGTCCGATTCCACGCGTTCCAGTCGGTCTTCTACGCTGTTGCGTGGCTGATCTTATGGTTTGGCATGCACATTGTGTTTTCGATTATGCCCTTTTTGGGTTTATTAATATTGCCGTTGTATGCCTTGGTTGGGCTCGGCGGATTTGTATATTGGCTTTTTCTCGCGTTTAAAGCCTACAGCAACGCGGAATATAAGATCCCGATCATCGGAGACATCGCGGCGAAACAGGCCGGTGCGTAAGCGAATTGCAGATCTGCGGCGGCGCTAAAGTAAAATAGGGATTTCCGGCACATTCGATGGGTCTTCCCTCTCAAGAATGTTCGCCGGAAACCTTTTTTTTCGGAGTGCCATAATATGAAGTTTTGCCGCTTCCATAGCCCTGACGGGGCTCGGTTCGGATTAATTGAGACCGTTGCCGGGAATCCCGAAATCACTCAAATAGCACCAGATGGTGTGATTCCCGATTTTTCCAGGGTCCGGAAAGTTGCTGTACAGCCGCTTGCGTCACTCCCGCTGCTTTATCCTGTGCAACCTTCAAAAATCGTTTGTGTCGGCCGGAATTACAGCGAACACGCTAAAGAATTAGGCAATGAAGTTCCAGCCGAGCCGCTGATTTTTTTCAAACCGCCGAGTTCTCTGATTTCGCCCAGGGAAAAGATTGTCCGTCCTAGGCGTTTTTCACAGCGTGTGGAGTTTGAAGCAGAACTGACGGTCGTGATCGGCAAGGAATGTCGCAGTTTGGGGCCCGATGATGACGTTCGTCCCTACATTCTCGGCTATACCTGTGCCAATGATGTGACTGCGCGTGATTTGCAAAAGAAGGACCCCCAATGGACCCGCGCCAAAGGCTTTGATACCTTTTGCCCGGTCGGCCCCGTCATTACCGATGAGATTGATCCCTGGAAGGGTGTTCGCGTTGAATCCAGCGTCAATGGCCAAGTCAAACAGTCGGAGACCACGCTGGCATTCATTTTTCCAGTGGACGTGGTGGTTCGTTATATCTCACAGGTCATGACGCTGTTGCCTGGCGATCTGGTTTTGACCGGTACGCCTGCCGGCGTGGGTCTCCTCGTGGCGGGTGACGAAGTGAGCGTGGCTGTTGAGGGCATCGGCTCACTTACTAATCCAGTGATCGACGGCAATTAAGGAAAACTAAAATTGGCAATTTCCCTGTTGTGAATAACTTAAGGCGGCTGGATGCCGCGTTGCGGAGCCACAAAAACTATGGTTATCTTGTGATTTTCTGCCAGACGGGAGATTCTGGGGCTGTACCAAGCATCCCGGAATCGTTCTACGGCCCGAGGGTTGGAGATAAGTGTTCCTTCGGATTTTCAGTGAACCGAACTTGCATTAAACTCATCTACAGAATGCACCGGGCGTCCTGGTGTTGGGGACGTTAAATGTATGAACGAACTTCGTCTATATTCTCTTATCGCGATAGCCGGCGCCGGCTTCTTGTTTGGCGCGAATGCCTGGGCGCGCAGCCGGCGTAAAACCCCTGATCAGCGCGAGCACGAGCGCAGAATGCGCATCAGTGAGATGGGCCGCATTACCGACGGCACCGTCATTGACGTAAATGAAATGCAGACCAATGGCTCGGGAGAGCTGCAGCTCCTGATCTATCACTATGATGTGGCCGGCGTCAGCTATGAGGCATCGCAGGATGTCAGCTGCCTCCGCCACATGGTGGACCTGCATTCCTGCCGCGCTGGATTGATGACCTCAATCAAATACGATCCCGGCAATCCCGGCAATTCCATCGTAATCTCAGAAAACTGGACCGGCCTGCGCAACTAAGCGCTCATACGCCTTATGGTAATCCGCGTGACGACTCTGCATAATTCAGCCTATATATCGATTGATGTCTATATAGTTTATTTCGCCGCCAGCGCTTCCACGATGCGATCAAAGTCTTCCAGCGAGCCGTATTTCAGAATGATTTTGCCTTTGCCTTTTCGATCCTGGATTTCTACTTTGACCCCGAGCGAGCTTTCCAGGCTCCGCTGAGCTTCACGAACATTGGGATCGAGCAAGCGAACGGGCTTTTCTTGTTTCTGCTCGGAAGTTTGCGGATTGAGCCGGGCAATCAGTTCTTCAGTCTGCCTTACGGAGAGTTGCTTCTCGATTATTTCTCGGGACGCTCTTTCCAGATGCTCTGGAAAGCCTGCGAGGGACAACAGAACTTTTCCGTGGCCAAAGCTGAGTTCCCCGCTTTCCATCGCGTTCTGCACTGCTTCCGGGAGCTTTAACAGTCTGATGAAGTTAGCAATGCTTGCCCGATCTTTGCCGGTGCGGCCGGCAATCTGTTCCTGGGTAAGGCCGAATTCCCGGCTCAATCTTTCAAAGGCACGCGCCTGCTCCATCGGGTTCAAGTCTTCGCGCTGAAGGTTTTCAATGATCGTGATCTCCATTGCCTGTTCATTGGAGATCTGGCGAACCACAGCCGGGATAGTGTTTTTGCCCGCCCGCTTCGATGCGAGCCAACGTCTTTCACCCGCTACCAGTTGGAATCGGCCGTTCGCCCCGGGCCGTAACACCACCGGCTGAACGACTCCGCTGGCTCGTATTGATTCTGTTAGTTCCTCCAACGCAGCTTCGTTGATCCGTCGACGTGTCTGGTAAGGATTTACGTCGATGCTATCAATGAGAACTTCTTGCGGATTGCTACTCCCCTGCATCGGCATGGTGATAGGCGTGGTTGCAGGTCTGCCTGGAAGCAAGGAGTCCAGGCCCCTTCCCAGAGCTTTGCGCTTATCATTGATCATGATTCGTTGACCCTCTTCAATTCGTTGCTGATCGATATATCTTCAGCTCCTGCCTCAGCCGCAGCTTCAGCGGGATTAGTGGCTGCCGGGTGCATCCGTCGGTGCATGATTTCCTTGGCCAGCTTTATATAGCTTTCTGCGCCGCGGGACCGCACATCATAGAGCAAGGCCGGCTTGCCGTAACTTGGCGCTTCAGCCAGGCGGATATTGCGTGGAATGATGGTTTCCAGCAATTTGTCGCCGAAGTGTCTTTTTAACTCCTGCGTGACCTGCTGGGCCAGATTGGTGCGGTCGTCATACATAGTCAGGACCACGCCTTCAATCTGCAAGTCAGGGTTGAAGCTCTGGCGCAACCGCTCAATCGTATCCAGCAACTCGCTCACGCCCTCCAGAGCAAAATACTCCGCCTGCATGGGAACCAGAACAGAATCAGCCGCCACCAATGCATTGAGCGTCAGAAGATCAAGCGCGGGCGGACAATCAAGAACAATGAAATCGAATTGATCCCGAACTGACTGGAGCGCATTGCGCAGACGAAACTCCCTGTGCTCTGCCCCGACCAGCTCGATGTTGGCGCCGATAAGGTTCTTGTGGGATGGAATAAGGCTGAAACCCTCCAGCTCAGTCTTAATAACAGCTTGGTCGGCGGCAGCATCCGCCATGAGCAAATGGTATGTACTAATACGCTCTGGATCACGAGCAAATCCCAACCCGCCTGTGGAATTCGCTTGTGGATCACAGTCAACCAGCAAAGATTTGACTTCCGCGGCAGCAAAGGAAGCTGCCAGATTAATAGCGGTGGTTGTCTTGCCCACCCCGCCTTTCTGGTTCGCGACAGCGATTACATGTCCCATGGGATTTTGTCGTGGAGATAAAGTTCTTTTGACTTTAGCGAAGGAGCAACGAATGCGCAAGGCCGGAAAATGGTGCAGTTTGTTCCACGTGGAACACTTCACTCAGACCTCTCAAAGTGCACGAGCTGCGGCATTCAGGGATGTTCCATGTGGAACACTGCTTCACACTTAGATGACATCTCAATTATTCCCACTTGTGCCCTGTAGATTAGACAGAAGTAGGTATATTGTGATTCAAATGAATGCAATTATTCGATTTATTTCCCACTTTTACTAGTTTGATACTAGGTACAACGTGCTTAGACACAATTTTGACAAGTAAAATCATCCTTCCGTTAACTAACTAGGTTACCGGCGGATCCAAAAAAGCCACTCTGGCACCAAGTCTAAGGCAATAAGTGTGAAACAGCCACGCTGAGGAGCTCAAAATTACACTCCTTACTCCACTTTTACAAGCGTGGTTCCCAATAGCAATACCCTCGAATTGCCGCTTGGGATCGCAATCGGCTCGTGCCATTGTACCCGCGGATCCGATTTTACTGCCACCTCGACCTGCGACTGACCGACCATAAGAGCAATTCTTTCCCCAGGTTCAACCAAACTCTCAGCAACGAGAAGGGCCTTTTCGAACTTTTCAACCGCCCGAAGCATGACCAAATCAGCCCTTCCCGGGTAGCTCTCTCCACGATCGCCGTAGACTTTCACGTTCTTCAAGCCCAGCGCATAGATCAATTCCCTCAAAAATGTCGCTTTTTTCTGGCTGGCTTCAATAAGCGTGACCTTGGCTTCTGGCGCCAGCAGGGCAAAAGGGACGCCGGGGAATCCTGCGCCGGATCCAAGGTCAATTGCTTTGGCAACCGGCTTCTGCGCCAACACGTAGTTGGCGGCAAAAAGCGATTCGCCGAAATGGCGTTGGATGATTTCTTCAGGCTGGCGGACCGCGGTCAAGTTGATGCGAGCATTCCATTTCAGCAATAAATCGACGTACGTCGATATAGCGCGGAGCCGCATTTCATCAAGGTGAATGAAGGGTTGAAGCAAATGGCCGATGGCGTTCGTATCCACGAATCCATCGTAAATCAGTTCTGCCGGACCCTGCTCACTGAACCAGAGTCCGTTGGGAGGGAATACAGCAAGTCACGCACAGTCCGCTTGAGCACAGGATGCATTGCGTTGGGGGCTATCTCCGCCAATGGCTCCAATACGAATCGTCGCTGTTGCATGGCTGGATGCGGGACGGTCAACTCCGGCGTGTTCAGCACATCATCGCCCCAAAGAACTATATCGATGTCAATGGTTCGTGCGCCTTTGGGCTCGGTGCGGGTCCTGCCCATGGCTTGCTCGATCTTGAGTATGCTGCCCAGGAACTGCAGTGGTGTCAGCTCGGTTTCCACCGCCGCCGCGCAATTCAAGAAACAGGGCTGTGGCCGCTCCACCTCTACGGGCTCAGTTTCATAGAATCCAGAAACCGCCGTAACCTGGCCCGATTCTTCCAGCCCGCGAAGTGCTTTGCGGAGAAGGGTTTCCCTGTCTCCTAAATTCGATCCCAGCGAAAGGTAAACCAGCTTCTTCATACAAAAAGGAACCTCAAAAACCTTAGATCGAAAGTGTTGCACCCGAGTGAGGACAGACCCGTTACGTTGGTTACTTGGCCGGGATGTGCCTATTTAGATACGCTTCCCAGGTATGGCTTTACAAGCACTCCTCCTCAGCCGCGACCCCGAAGTACATCGTACGATACGCCGCGTGCTCGATGCCGCCAATATTGACCTCGACCTTTCCAACGATGCAGACCAGGCCCGTCACATTCTGCTGCGGCGCAAGTATGACGCGCTGCTGGTGGATTGTGATGAGATGCCAAATGGCCCTCTTGTCCTCCGCGAGCTGCGGCTAGGGAAATCCAACAAGAGCTGCATCGCCTTTGCGCTGGTCAACGGCAAGACGACCATTCAACAGGCTTTTGAAATGGGCGCAAACTTTGTTCTGGATAAACCGATTTCCCTCGAACGGGCCACAAGGAGTGTTCGCGCCGCCCAGGGCTTGATCATGCGAGAGCGCCGGCGCTATCACCGGCATCTGATCAAGGCGACGGGCGCCATTTTGGTGGATCAAGGCGCGGAGCTGGCATTTAATATCACCAACATCAGCCATGGCGGACTTTCAATTGAGTGTTCGCGCAAGCTGGATGAAGGCGGTGCTGCCCGGATCCGGTTGCACCTGCCAGGCACCAAGCGTGCGCTGGATATCAAAGGCGAAGTTGTCTGGTCTACTCCCGAAGGGCGCGCTGGGATACGCTTTCAGGTGCTTTCGGCAGAAGCCAAAAAAGATCTCGACGCGTGGCTGGAAAAAAAGGCCTTGCCGCTGGGCGGCGCCATGTTCATCAACGCCTCTACCCTTTAGGCTTCGCGCGTGTTATGGGTGGCCATCATCGCGTCTTCCGTCAAATCCTGGGAGTGACTCACTTCTGTTGTCTCTTCCCACAAAGACCGATCTTTCAGTAAACGTGACACCAGGGCGGTATGCATGGCGTGTCCGGCGCGGTCGGCCACGATGCGGCCGATGATCTGTTTTCCCAGCAATGCCAGGTCGCCTATCAGATCCAGCACTTTGTGACGCACAAATTCATCTTCAAACCGCAATGGACCGTTCTTGACTCCATTTTCTGTCAGGACAATTACGTTATCTTCTGAAGCGCCGCGAATCAGTCCCATGTTTTTCATGGCCTTCTCTTCGCTCAGGAAACCAAACGTCCGCGCCGCGGCTAACTCTTTGCGGTAAAGGTCCTGCGACAGATCAATTTCAAATGTCTGTGCGCCGATGGGATTGGCAAAATTGATCCGGTATTCGATGGCATAGCCAGAGGCCGGATATGCTCCGATGAACTTATTGCCTTCACGCACTTCAATTTCGCGCATGATTCGCATATACGTGCGCTTTTTTCTTTGCTGCCGCAGACCCGCTTGTAGGACCATGTCAACGAAAGGCTTCGCGCTGCCGTCCAGAATCGGCACTTCCAGGTTGTCCAATTCCACGATCGCATTATCCAGGCCAATGCCAATGAATGCTGAAAGCAAATGCTCTGTGGTGGAGATGAAGACGCCCTTCTTTTGCAAGCTTGTGGCGTAGCTTACTTTGGCCACGTTCCGGCCGATTGCTTCCACTTCAAAGCCATCGAGATCACTGCGTCTGAAGACTATCCCTGTTCCCGCAGGCGCGGGAAGGATTTTGAGGGCCACAGGCTCTCCGCTATGCAGCCCTATACCCTTGCACTCGCTCGGAGTCCGAACTGTCTGTTCAAATGGCAAGTTATTCCAACCAAACAGATTACACCGGCGACTGCTTTGCTTTGTGTTGTTTTTTTACAACAGATTGTGGCTTTGCCTAATAACCCCAGCCTGCCCAAAAACTCGCCAGCAGGAGAAACGGGCAGCGGCAAGCATGGCTAGACCGTTTTCAGGTAGCCGTCATGAAAATCACGACGCATTACATAGGTTTGTAGAGTACCTGCCTCGATGAAGAAACCCCGTGCTTCAACCTCACGGCGTAGTTCGTTATCCCATGTCCGAATCTGAATATGTGAGCCGATTTCTTTAGGAAGATTGGCCAAAAGCTCCACGTTTGAATGCGTCATATATGTCATCCGGTTTAATAGTAAGAAAGGTCGATACAAAAAGCCAATGAAATCGCTCACGATTCTTATTCGCTTTCGAACTCCGAGCGTCCACATGGTTCTTGGGCAGAATTGCCGCTTGCCCAAGAACCTAGCCGATATGCTTAGTTATTGGACAAAGCCACAGATCGTGGCCAGATTGACTACTGTGCCTTTACCGGATTGATTTTCGCCACAGCCGGGTCAAACAGAGATTCGGCAGGATGCACGTTGTAGCTGATATTCAAAATGATCTGCTGCGAAAGGGTCTCGCCGTTTCGCTTAATGACCGTCGTTCGCGGAGTATTGATCCCCTGGATCACTTTCCAGTTACCGTAAATCGTGATTTCCTCGTCCTTGTCCCGATAACGCGGATCGCGCGTGGCAAACCGCTTTTCCAGCGGCAAATGGGTCGTCGGGTCAACCATCAAAGTCTCCGACTCATTCTTTGAGTTGATGATGGTGATCTTTTCCCCAAGATGCCCCTCGGAAATACCCGGCCCTTCGTCCAGCAGCAAAACGCCGGGCTCATTCAGCCATGCGCGAAGAACATTCTCCAGCGAATAATGGCGACGAATCACTGCTTGCCGCACTTTCTCTTCCTTCTCCAAACTTATCGGACGAATGCCACGGTAAGTAATTTCGTATGCCTGATCCCCGATAAATAGCTGGACGATATCGCGCTGTTTGGTCAGCTCGATGCGGTCTTTGTCCGGCCACTTCCAGAAGCGGTAGTACAAACCTGAGCCTACAAGTGTTTCGTTGTGAAAGCTGCCAGACCGGCCTTCCGCGTAGAAGTCCTGTGCATTCAGGTAGGCTTGGCCGCCCAGCGCCTGAATCATCTGATCGATCAGGGCACGGGCTTTTTGCTGGTTGCTTTGGGCTTCACCTGCGCGCGCTGCCGAAGGTGTTTGCTGGCCATACAAACTGGCGACGCACATGCAGATAAGAGCAACAATTCTCATGGGATCAATGCTTTCTTAGATGCAGAAAAAAACCGAGTTGCTGCTTCGAAATCAGCCCACCAGCACCGCGCCGCCGTTCACGTTGAGAATCTCGCCGGTGATAAAACCCGCATGGCTGGTGCACAAAAACAACACCGCTGCGGCGATCTCTTCCGGCTTGCCGGCCCTGCCCAGCGGAATCGTATTGAACACGCGCTTGCTGATCTCAGCATCATGCAGCGCAGGCGCAGCCATGTCAGTTTCCACCCAGCCCGGGGCCACACAATTCACGTAGATACCGTCCCGGGCCAGCTCCGTGGAAAGCCCCTTCACCATACTGATAATCGCGCCCTTGCTGGCCGCGTAATCGCAGTGAAAAGCTTCTCCGCGCTGCCCGGCTGTGGAACTGATCAATACTACATGCCCGCCGGAGCGCTGTCTTTTCATCTGCGCCACCCCGTGCTTTACCAAGCCAAAAAGACTGTCAACATTGATGGCCAAAGTGGATCGCCACTGCTCTTCCGACATCTGATCGATTGGCGCATCGTGCGGCGGCCACACTCCGTGATTCCCCACCAGGATTTCCACTTTACCGAACTGCCGAACCGCTTCGTCAATCAAGGGCTTTGCTGCATTGCTCGATGAGAGGTTGGCCTTCACGGCAATGCATTGCTTGGCGCCGCCGCACTCCCAGCAGAGATCTTCTGCCGCTTTACTGGCGTTCTGATAATTGAAAACCACCCGCGCGCCGGCCTGGGCAAACATTCTTACAATCGCCGCGCCAATTCCACGCGATCCCCCAGTGACGACTGCGACGCGGCCTTCCAGCGATAAAACAACGCCCTTTTGAGACATGGCAAGTACGATACGGAACAATACGCCAGGCGCGCAAGCTTGCAGCCCCGCCCTTCAGGGTTTCCCTTCACCCCACTGCCGTGCCGATTCCACAAATTTGCGGAATAACATGCTTGAAACTTCGTCCTGCTCGAACGTGCGCTCCGGATGCCACTGCACTGCCAGAACGTAATGTCCGGGCACGGTGCCTTCAATCGCTTCAATCACACCGTCCTCCGGACACGTTGCGACTGCGCGAAGGCCGTCTCCTACAACATCTGCTGATTGATGATGGCTGGAATTTACCTGGACGTCGGCGGTCTTTTGCCCACGCAGGATCTCATTCCCGAGCAGGGAATTCCCGGCAACCGCAACTTTGTGTGCAACCTCGACCTTCGCTCCGGCGCTGTGGTTGACGCCCGATTCGATGTGTTGAATCAGCGTTCCTGTGCGCCACACGTTCAAGGACTGTAAGCCGTAACAAATGCCGAAGACCGGCTTCCGCAAGTTGTAGGCGTCTTGCAGCAGAAGCTCGTCAGCGGCGTCGCGCAACTGATCCGCAGGCGCGGTTTTCGCATGAGTCTCAGCATTGTATTTCTGGGGATCGACGTCCGCTTTGCTTCCCGGCAACAGCACCGCGGCACACGAGGTAACGATCCTTGCAATGTCTTCCGGCGAACTCGTGAGAGGAATCACGATGGCTTCTCCACCGGCGGCTCGCACCGCGCGAACGTACGCCGGCAATGCCCGGCCGCTGTATTCCAGGTCATATGAGCATGGCTCTGGAATCGCAATCCTGGGTCTTGCACCCTCAGTGCCCGACTTTATTGGGAAATCTGTCACAATCTTCGTCTCTGGATACTCTTTTCGTCCCACTATTACTTTCCTGGTTCGTTCAATATCGGTTGCTCTCGACGCAAATCAGGGACCACACTGCGGGAGTAGTACATTCTGGAAATGATTTCCTTGGCCTGCTCAGTAATTTTTACGATGTCCCGCGTGGACATGCCGGTCGTATGAATCGGCTCGCCCACTATCATATGGACGGGCCCGGGTTTGATGTGCCAGGTATTCATCTTCAAAATTTCGTAAGTCCCGATCAGAGCAACCGGAACAACATCCACCTGGGCTTTCACCGCGGCATAAAACGCACCGCCCATAAACGAATGCAGCTGGCCATCAGGTGAGCGGCCGCCTTCAGGGAAAATGACCAGAGAATTACCGTTCCTTATCGCCGCCACCGCCAGATTCAAGCTTCGAACAGAGGCTTTTGGGCTCTCCAGCACAACGGGAATCTGGCCCGACCGGCGCAGGTGCCAACCCATAAATGGATAGCGGAAGAGTTCTTTCTTGGCCAGTATCCTGAATTGAAACGGAAGATAGAGGTACAGCACTGGAATATCCAGCGCTGACAGGTGGTTCACGACGTAAACCTGGGGTTTCGACGTATCGATCTTGTCCAGACCCTCCACCTGTACTGAGGCGCCAATAGTGCCAAGAATCATTCTCGACCACAGGCGCGCAAAGCCGTGTTGAATCCTGCCGGAAAGGTCGAACAGCGAGCACAGAAGAGAAATGCAGCCAAGGACGATGGTGTAGAGCCAGATTAGCGGATCAAATAAAAGGTAAGATCGTAGACGCGATGCAAAGTGGCGGATGCCACTCGTTACTTCCTGTGTCTTGACCTCTGTTTGTGCTGTTTCTGGCACCGATCAAGCACCCTGCCGAACTGTTTTGCGTGCGAGAATGCCCAGGGCTTCGCCCACTATATAGATGGACCCGGTGATCACAATCACGCCTTTGCTTCCCGACAGCGTGCGTGCCATCTCCAGCGCAGCCTGTACCGACTCCGCCTGTAAAATCTCTGTCTGCGCATTCGATCCCAGCTCTGCAATCTCTTCCGGAGCAGCGGCGCGCGGGTTCTTTGCCCGCGTGGCAATGATGCGATCGGCCAGCGGGAAAAGGATATGGGCAATCTCGCGGATGGACTTGTCGCGCATGGCGCCAAAAATAAATGTGAGCGACCGGTCTTCATAAAAAGTGGAAAGAGTAGACCGAAGCGCCCATGCGCCCGCGGGGTTGTGCGCAACATCGAGAACGACCTCGGGATGTCCACCCTCTGCCGGGATCACCTGAAATCGGGCTGGCCACTGCGTTGATGGTATGCCCTGCTCAACATCAGACGGCGAAATGTGAAAACCAAAGTGGTTGAGTTCTTCCGCCGCAGTGATGGCCAGCGCCAGATTGCGCAGCTGGTGGCGGCCTGCAAGCGGAAAATTGACGCGAATTTCCTTTCCCATCACGGACAAAGAAAAATCATTGCGGCCGGCGCCGGTTGTGCCGGCAACGCCATCAATTGCCGAGCCCCGGGTCATGGACGGCATGTGCTTCACTGCGCTCACCGCGCGGGCATCGCGTGCCAT
>DASXCL010000074.1:0-47803 GCA_036491195.1 Candidatus Angelobacter sp. | reverse complement strand
ACACGTTGATTGTGGGTGGCAGCAATTCGGCCGGAACCTTGCAGACTGCGGACATCTACCAAATTGACGGAAGCCTGACGGCAGCGGCCACCATGGCCACGGCGCGTTCCAGACATACCGCCACGTTATTGCAGGACGGGCGGGTTCTGGTTGCCGGAGGCGATTCAGGCGCCGGGACCGCGACCAATTCGGCGGAGATTTATGATCCCGGGTCAGATACGTGGAACTCCGTGGGGCCCTTGGTTTCAGCGCGGTTCGGGCATAGCGCCACGCTTCTGGCGGACGGACGGGTCGCGATCATCGGCGGCGAGAGCAATGGGGCACCAGTCGCTGGGATTGAGGTGTTCGATCCTAATACCGGTTTGTTTACGCAGTCGGCAGCCCTCAACGTTGCCCGCAAAGACCATGCGGCTGCCCTGCTTGCCGATGGCCGTGTTCTTGTGGCCGGCGGATTTGGAGCGGACGCACAAAACAATCAGCTCGCGCTCAGTTCAGTCGAGATCTTTGATCCTGTAACGAACGCGGTTTCCGCGGCAGCCAATCTGAATACCGCCCGCGGGCGGCACAGCGCCACTGTGGTGCTGGATGGCTTCGTCGTAGTGGCAGGAGGATCAAACGGACAGGCCGACCTGAATTCGATTGAAATCTATACGCCGGGCACGGATGCGTGGGCGGTTTCGGCGGCCACGTTGTCAACGGCGCGCAACGGCCATGTTGCCACGCTTCTGGCAAAGAACAACAGCGTCCTGATCAGCGGCGGCTCTTCCAACGGAACGGCCTTGCAGAGCGCCGAGATATTCCAGCCGTGGACCGGCACAGTAGTCAGCGCCGGAAATATGAATGCAGCCCGTGTGTTCGGGACAGGATTGTCATTTGGCGCCGAAGGCCTGTATCTGGCCGCGGGAGGCAGCGACAGCAAGACCACAGAATTTTTCCGTTTTGCCACCATCAAGACTAATAAGGACGACTATGCTCCCGGAACACCGGTATTAATGAGCGGCACCGGTTACCAGCCGAACGAAGTTGTCGGTTTAAACCTGAAGCAGGACGATGGCGATGCGGACATCAACGTATCCGTGCAGGCGGACGCTGCGGGAAACATTTCCTATCATGGCTTCGCGCCGGACCCGGGTGATGTCGGCACACATTTCCACCTGACAGCGGTTGGACAGACTTCAGGATTTCAGGCGCAAACCGTTTTCACCGATGCGCAACACGTCGTCATCTTGTTTGCAGGAAACGGCAGCGGCACTGTCACCGGCAGCGGGTTTAACTGCACCGACACTGCGGGCGTGGCTACAGGCATCTGCGACGTTGGAGGTTTCAACAACAAGAACCCAATCAATTTGACCGCGGTGACCGGCGGTTCCATCGGCGGATGGGTCGTGACAGCAGGTGACGCAACCGTGACTTCGGGCTGCACTAGCGGGAGCACCACGTGCAACCTGCAAATGGGGAACCAAGCCACGACAGTAACGCTGACCATCAACAAGGTCAGCCAGACCATCACCTTCGGCGCGCTCGCAGGCAAAATCTATGGCGATGCTGACTTTACCGTGAGCGCCACCGCATCTTCCGGCCTGGCTGTTTCCTTCAGCTCGCAGACCACGGGAGTCTGTACGGTCAGCGCTTCAACGGTTCACATTGTCGCAGCTGGCGGCTGCACCATTCGCGCCTCGCAGGCAGGCGATTCCAACCACTTCGCCGCACCAAATGTTGACCAGAGCTTTACGGTGGCGCAGAAGTCAATCACTGCCACGGTGACTGCGAACAACAAGATCTATGACGCTACGACCACGGCGACCCAGAACGCCTGCACGCTGAGTGGAGTTCTGCCTGCGGACAGCGCGAATGTGACTTGCTCCGCCGGCACGTTGACCTTTGCCGATAAAAATGTGGGCACGGCGAAGGTGGTGAGCGTGAGCGGGATTTCGCTCAGCGGCACGGCAGCTGCCAATTACCAGCTTAGTTCTACTACTGCGAGCGCCAGCGCCAACATCACGGCCCGTCCGCTGACCGTGACTGCGACAACGAACACCAAGATCTACGACGGCGGTATTACAGCGGTGGCATTGCCGGCCATCACTACAGGAGCGCTGCAAGGTTCGGATACTGCAAGCTTCACTGAAACTTACGACACCAAGAACGTGGGCACGGCCAAAACGCTGACTCCGTCCGGCACGGTGAGCGACGGGAATAACTATAACGTTACCTTTGCGGCTGTGAGTACGGGCATTGTGAACAAGCGTTCGCTCACGGTAAGCGCCACTGCCGACAACAAGATTTATGACGGAACCACGAATGCCACAGCGCATTTGACCGACGATCGAGTGACCGGCGACGCCTTGACGGTCGCCTATGGCACGGCCGCGTTCATCGACAAAAACGTGGGCAACGCCAAGACGGTAAATGTCACCGGGATCAACGTTACCGGCGCCGATTCCGGCAATTACACCTTCAATTCCAGCGCCACCGCAACGGCCAACATCACGCCTCGCGATCTGACTGTGACAGCCACTGCGGACAACAAGATTTATGACCGCACTACGAACGCCGTCGCGCACCTGGCCGACAACCGGATCAGCGGCGACATCCTGACCGCGAGCTATACCACCGCCGCGTTCGCCGATAAAAATGTCGGCAACGGCAAGACGGTGACAGTAAGCGGCATTTCGATCAGCGGCCTCGATGCGGGCAACTACAATCTGACCAATGCCGTGGCCAGCGCGCTGGCGAACATTACAGCCAGGACCGTGACGCCGGTCATCGCCGCAAACAACAAAGTTTATGATCGCCTGACCACTGCGACACTGAGCAGCCAGTCCGTAAGCGGATTCATTCCCCCGGATGTTGTGGGTTTGACGGTGACTGCCGTGGCTTTCGATACAAAGAATGCGGGCAGCGGAAAAACAGTTACCGCGACCGGGCTGTCGTTGAACGGCCCTGATGCGGGCAACTACAGTCTGAATGGCGTCAACAGCGCCACTACGACGGCTGACATAACGCCGCGTCCGCTCAACGTTACCGCCACCGGGGTGGACCGCATCTATGACGGCACGGCGGGCGCGAGTGTCACGCTCAGTGACGATCGCATCGCCGGCGACATACTGACGGAAAGCTACGCCACAGCAAGCTTCGCCAACAAAAACGTGGGCAACAACAAGCCTGTCTCGGTCAGCGGAATTGCCATCTCTGGCCTTGACGCCGGCAACTACAGCCTGAACAGCACTTCGGCCTCTACCACCGCCAACATCAGTCCACGCAGCTTGACCGTAAGCGCAACGGGTGTGAGCAAGGTCTATGATGGGACTACCGCGGCAACGGTAACGCTTGCCGACGACCGGATCGCCGGCGATCTGGTAACCGATAGCTACGCCAGCGCCAGCTTTACTGACAAAAACGTTGCCAATGGTAAGCCTGTCTCGGTGAGCGGGATCTCGATCTCCGGCGCTGATGCCGGCAATTACACCTTCAACAGCACAGCGAGCACGTTTGCAAATATCACGCCGCGGCCACTGCATATTAGCGCGACGGGAGTGAGCAGAGTGTATGACGGCACAACTGTGGCGACTGTGGCTCTGTCGGATGATCGCGTGAGCGGTGATGTATTCTCAGATAGCTATACCAGCGCCAGCTTTGCCGACAAAAATGCAGCCAATGCCAAGCCGATTTCGGTCATTGGGATTGCCATTTCCGGGCCTGATGCTGGAAATTACAGCGCGAACAACAGCGCCTCCACAATCGCTGACATCACTGCACGGCCAATCACCGTCTCGGCCACAAGCGACACCAAGGTCTATGACGCAACCACTTCATCAAGCCATACGCCTGCCATTACCGCCGGGAGCGTGGCGGCCGGCGATTCAGCCGCCTTCACCCAGGCCTTTGACAGCAAGAACGCCGGTGCTCGCACACTGATAGCCGGCGGTTCGGTGAATGACGGCAACGGCGGCAACAACTACAGCATCAGTTTTGCCACGGCTGCCGGTTCCATCACGCAACGCCCGCTTACGGTCACCGCGACTGCAACGGGCAAGATCTACGACGGAACGACGACGGCGAGTGTCACGCTGAGTGACAATCACCTCGGCGGCGATTCGGTGAGCGACACCTATGCCAGCGCGGCCTTCAGCGACAAGAACGTCGGGACCGGCAAGTTGGTTTCGGTCACCGGAATCAGCCTTTCTGGCGCCGATTCGGGCAATTACAGCCTGACCAGCACGACAGCTTCCACCACGGCGGACATTACGGCGAGAACTCTCACCGTAAGCGCCCACGGCATAGACAAGCCATACGATGGAGGAACCGCCGCGACCGTAACACTATCGGACGATCATGTGAGCGGCGACCTGATTACTGACAGCTACACCACGGCAAGCTTCGCTGATAAAAATGTTGGCGTCGGCAAGCCGGTTGCGGTCAGCGGCATTTCAATCAGTGGCGCAGACGCCGCAAACTATGCGCTGGCCAGCACCAGCGCCACAACCACCGCTGCCATCAATGCGCGCAGCCTGACTGTGAGCGCGGCCGGCATCGGCAAGATCTATGACGGCACGACCACCGGCAGCGTAACTCTCTCCGACAACCGCATAGCGGGCGATACCTTTACCGACAGTTACGCCACAGCTTTGTTCAGTGACAGGAACGCCGGCACCAGCAAGCCAATCGCAGTGAGCGGCATCTCGATCTCTGGGCCGGACGCCGGCAATTACTCGCTGGCAAATGTAACAGCCACGGCCAGTGCCGACATTAGTCCGCTCGGCCTAACCGTCGCAGCCGTGACCGACAGCAAAATCTACGACGGCACAATTACATCGACGGGAATTCCACACGTCACACCGGCTCTGGTAAGTGGAGACAGCGGAATTTTCAGTCAGACGTTTAACAATAAGAATGCCGGGAACAGCAAGTTGCTGGTTCCAGCCGCCGCTATCACGGACGGCAATGGCGGCAATAATTATGCTGTGAGCCTGGTCAACAACAACACTGGCGTCATCACGCCTCGTGGACTTGCCGTGAGTGCATCCGCATCGGACAAGGTGTATGACGGCACAACCACTGCAAGCGTGTCTCTCACTGACAACCGCCTGTCCGGCGACTCTTTCAACATCAACTTTGCCGGCGCGAATTTCGCCGACCAAAATGCCGGCCTCGGCAAGATCGTAACGGTCAGCGGCATCAGTCTCAGCGGACCGGATGGAGGCAACTACACCCCGAACACTACCGCCACGGCAACGGCCAGCATATTGCAGCGGCCCATTACAGTTACTGCGGATTCGAAGACCAGGATCTTTGGCACTCCGGATCCGGCGCTTACTTATCAGATCACGAGCGGCTCGCTCGTTTCGGGTGACAGTTTCACCGGCAATCTGGTGCGCGCAGCCGGATCGACCGTGGGAAGCTATGCCATCAGCCAGGGCACGCTGGCGCTGAGCAGCAACTACATGCTGAGCTTCCTCGGTTCCAGCTTCACCATCACGCCCGCGGCGACAACCATCACGCTGAATCCAGCGGCAACGATAACTCTCGGGCAGGCGACTCTGCCGGTTTCGGCAACCGTACATGCTGTGCTTCCTTCCACGGCTTTAGTGGGTGAAGGCTCCGTGACGTTCACGTTGCTGCAAGGAAGCACTATCGTGGCTAGCGCGACTTCAGCTACGGTTTCCGGCGGCGGCGCCGGCGCGAACCTGGCAGTCAGTGCTCTACCCGTGGGTAGTTACACCGTCCAGGCGACGTTCAATCCGCCCACGATCGGCGCAAACTTCACCGGCAGCTCTTCAACTGCGGGCGTGAGCGCGAGTGTGCAATACAACGTCTGCCTGCTGTACGACGTCACGAAGTCGGTCAAGAGCGGCGCTACCTATCCGATCAAAGTCTATCTGTGCGATATAAACAACCGGGATGTTTCAGCTTCAGGCATCGTCATTCACGCCATCTCGGCGAGCATGCTCTCCGGCTGGAGCGGGCCTCCGGAAGATGCAGGGAATTCAAATCCTGATCTGGACTTCCGCTACGATCCGACCCTGGGTCCAAGCGGGGGCTACATCTTCAACCTCAAGACCACTGGCCTGGGATCAGGCACATACAGTCTGAACTTTTCGGCCGGGGGAGACGCGGCCAACCATTCGGTCCCATTTGGTGTTAAGTAAGTGCGGAGGGGGGAGTGCAAGATCTCCACTTCAATTCATATGAAAGAAATACGTCGGCAGGTCGGCGAATCCAAGAAATACGAGTCTTCTTGCACTAAGGCGGCCCGCATACCATCACGACCAACCACGCGCTAGACGGATGCCACTGCACCAGTATGTAATGCGTGGGGAACTGCCGCAATGATCTCCGTCGTTGATGTGAGCAAACAAGGGGGCGAATTCTCACGCCCCCAAATAGCAAGACCTTCGATCACTTGATGGTGCTCCCTCCCGTCTGCTTCACAAAGAAGGTGCGCGCCGCGCCGGACGGACTGGAGCTGTTCTTATCATCCGGATACACAATCAGCGATTCGCCGTTCAGTCCTACATCCGTGGCAAAGTATTCAGCCAGGTTGCGGGTACCGCTGGCACAAGCCAGTCCCTGATTGCAGATCGGCCCCAGGTGAATAACGGGAGTTGCTGTCGTCTGGTTGAAGGTTGGAACGGCAGAGGTGGCGTTGCGGGATTGTGCGGAAAAGACGTTCCACTGCGCATTGGGATCATTGGCGTTACCGGCACTGGTGCCCCACCAGGCGATGTTCACGCCTCCTGCACCGCCTCCGGCGATCCATGCTCCAATCGCAGTCTTGGTTCCCGCACCGTTGTTGACGCGCACCGGAGTAGTCCAGGTCGCACCTTGGTCCTTCGAAGCAGCCATAAAGACGTTTGTGCCGTTCGAGAACGTCACATAGACATTGCTTGCGCTGTCAATTGCCACGATCGGGAAAATGTTGGCCAGGTTCGTACCGCCTGGAGCGGCGAAAACCTGCTTAAGTATCCAGGTAACTCCGCCGTCAGTGGAGCGGGCCAGCCACACGATATTTCCTTGCGAGTCAATGAACACCGTGTACACGTTGCCATTGTTCTGGTCCACGATGATGTTGCCCTGGTCTCCGGGTTGAACGCCGGCCTCAGGGGTCGTCACCGGAGATACTTGAGTAAAGGTCAGGCCGTTATCAAGCGATTTGGCCACGAAGAGAGTGACCGTGCCGTTGAGATCAGCGCCGAGCTGTTTTGTGGTGAGATACAGTTCTTGGTTGCCGTGCGCCGCAATCCACTGCCGGTCAACCAATGGCAAATCGCTGGAGATGGGGTTCGATACCCAGACCGTCCCTCCATTGAATGACGTGCTCTGTGTGGCCGAACCCAGCCATAGCGAACTTGCGTATACAGCGCCCGCAGGACTTACCGCCAGATCTTCATCGCCGCCGCCCAGGCCCACTCCATCCACGCTTGCAAGAGCAGAGCCGATCTGAATTCCGTCAGGCTGGCCAAGGTAGCTGAAGCTGGCCCCGCCATCGGATGACTTCCATACATCGATACCGCCCGGCACGCCTTCAATCGCGGCCACATAGAAGTTGCCCAAGGTATCGTGTACGATGCGCGGCTCCACATCCTGATCTGCCGTAAGCACGTTGCCGCTGGAGTTTACAAAGTTGTCGGGCCGCTTCAATTCCTGAGGAGCGATAAAAGTCATGTTGCTTTTCTTGTAACGCGCGGTGCCGGTAGCCAGCGACGGCTCAGGAGCAACCGTTGCCGATCCCGTATAGGTGGCGTTCACCACGGTGAATCCAACCACCTGCACCGTATAGGACCCAGCGGGCAGCGGGCCGCAGTCGGCATCTTCGAAGTTGGTCTGCCCCTGTGCAGAAGAGCAGACTGTGTTGCCGGACGCGTCATTCACATTCAGGTCAAAATCGTTTGTGTTGCTGGCCCAGTTGATCCTGACGTGAACCGCGTAATTTGGATTCGAAGAGTAAAACGTGGCCGGGACATTGATAGTGAGCGCGAAAGTGTCGCATGTAATGCTGGTGCAGGCGGCGGGATCAGCCGTTGCCCCCGTAAATGGTCCGCCCGACCACGCTACCGAGTTGGTTTGTCCTGCTGTCGGCGCATTGAGTGTTGCGCTGGAAGGTGTTGCGGCGACTGCGGAGGATACGACAAGCATCAGCGCCACAAAAGTGAATCCAACCCACTTTTCGAGTTTCATAAGTGCCCCTCAGGAAGGAAGTGAACCGCTGGTGAGGAGCACCCAGTAGTGCTACTACGAGCGATAGTCAGGAAGATGTAACGACCTTATCCGGGGTTGCTCGACAAAAGGCGAGTGTCTGAAAGTACGCGGCCAAATGCTATGACTTGGGGAAGCCTCTAGGCCGATTGCTGCCGCAACTCAGGAAAAGTTCTTGCGCCTCTGCGAAATGCCGGACGCACAATGGCGCGCGCCGTTCCAATCGCGTTGCTGAAGTTCCAACGATGATCCGATGAGTGGGCGGAGACAATGATTTGCGACTCGCGATTTCCTCAGGGGATTCGGTCTGATTCAGGAAGTCCACAGCGGAATGCAGCCAATAGGGGCCGCGACTGATCTGTCGCGGAAAGGCCAGCGGCGTGCCCAGAGTGGGATCGGTGAAGAGCGCTTCAATGGGACCGCACTGCTCAATGAATTAGTAAGCACCGGCAAGGTTTCCAAGCATGCCGTGCGACGCAATTTCTGGCCGTATACGGCTGCGCTGGCCGTGAGCTGGAGCGCAGCGGCAACGGTTACAGAATAAGCCTGCGAGGGCTGTTTCTGGATTGGATCAGACCCATGTCACCAGAAATCAAAAATCTAAATAAATCAAGACCTAACCACAAAAGGACACGAAGAAACATTAGGAGGGACAAAAACGCAGCCGGAGGCGGGCGGCGTCACACGAGCAATGTGATTTGACCGAATGAATGGCCATTCACTAAACTTTACCCGATCTTCAATCCGCTGAAATCGGCGCGTTGAACCTGTGGGCGCAGCTTCAGTCGCTCGATAGAAAGATTCATCGAAAGCCCAGAAATCAGAAACACAGGAATTGAAACTCAGAATCGAAACACTGGAATCGAAAGCCCGAATTAAAACCACAAAGAGAGAATCCCATGAGCGATCTGGTCCAAGTGACAAAAGACAACGACATTGCCATCATTACGGTCAACAATCCTCCGGTCAACGCATTGAGCCCGGGAGTGCCGGAAGGCATTTCTGAAGCGATTGAGCAGATCGATAAAGACGCCACGGTGAAAGCGGTGGTGCTGATTGGCGGAGGCAAAACGTTTGTGGCCGGCGCGGACATCAAGGAGTTCGGCAAGATGACGTCGGGCAAGACGCGCGGCGGAATTCCTTTTTTGCCGTTGCTCAACCGCATTGAAGATTGCAGCAAGCCGGTGGTGATGGCGATCCATGGCACGGCGTTTGGCGGCGGGCTGGAGCTGGCAATGGCGGGACATTATCGCGTGGCGGCTTCGAGCGCGCAGGTGGGACAGCCGGAAGTGAAGCTTGGCATTATTCCTGGCGCGGCGGGAACGCAGCGTTTGCCGCGGCTGGCCGGGGTGGCCAAAGCCGTTGAAATGTGCGCGGACGGCAATCCGATAAAAGCGAAAGAAGCGCTGCAACTGGGCATTGTGGACAAGCTGATTGATGGCGATCTTCTTACGGGCGCGGTGGTATTTGCCCGCGAGATTGCCGGCAAGCCAGCACGCAAAACGCGTGAGCGCAATGAAAAGCTGGGCTCGGCGGAGCAGAATGCCGCGATCTTTGCCGCGGCGCGCGATGCAGCGCGCAAAAAAGCTCGTGGGCTGATGGCTCCGCTGGCCGCCATTGACGCGGTGGAAGCCGCCACAAAGTTGCCATTCGACCAGGGCGTGGAAGCCGAGCGCAAGCTGTTTACCGAGTGCCTGTTCTCTGACCAGTCGAAGGCGATGATTCATGTCTTCTTTGGCGAGCGCGAAGTGGCGAAGATTCCCGATGTCCCGAAAGATACGCCGACGATTCCGGTGAATACGGCGGCGGTGATCGGCGCAGGCACGATGGGCGGCGGCATTGCCATGAACTTTGCCAATGCCGGTATCCCGGTGCTGCTGAAAGAGACTGACCAGGCTGCGCTGGATCGCGGCATGAACACGATTCGGAAAAATTACGACAACTCAGTGAAAAAAGGCCGCTTTACGCAGCAACAAATGGACGATCGCATGAAGCTGATCAAGCCCACGCTGACGTATGACGGGTTTGAATCCGTCGACATGGTGGTGGAAGCTGTGTTTGAAGGCATGGCGCTGAAGAAGCAAGTCTTCGGCGATCTGGACAAGATCTGCAAAAAGGGCGCGATTCTGGCGAGTAATACGTCGACGCTGAGCATTGATGAGATTGCGTCGGCGACGACGAGGGCAGAGTCAGTGATTGGGACACATTTCTTTAGTCCCGCGAACGTGATGCGGCTGCTGGAAATCGTGCGTGGCAAGGCGACGAGCAAAGAAGTGATCGCCACGTGCATGCAGCTTTCGAAGAAGCTGGGCAAGGTGGGCGTGCTGGTGGGGAATTGCAGAGGATTCGTCGGCAACCGCATGTTTGGCCCGTACCGCCGTGAAGCGCAGTTCCTGGTGGAAGAAGGCGCTGGAATCGAAGCTGTAGACCGTGCGATGTACGATTTCGGTCTCGCGATGGGTCCTTTAGCCGTCGGCGATCTGGCCGGTTTGGACGTCGGTTGGCGCATCCGCAAGGAATTTAAGCACCTGGAAAAACCCGGAGTTCGGCAGCCGCTGGCGGAAGATCGCCTGTGCGAGATGGGCCGTTACGGCCAGAAGACGGGCGCAGGCTGGTACAAATATGACGAAAACCGCCGCGCCATTCCTGATCCTGAAGTGGCGCAACTGGTGAGCAAGCGGGCAGCGGAGGCAGGCATCAAGCAACGGCAGATTTCCAAAGAAGAAATCGTCGACCGCCTCATCTACGCGCTGGTGAATGAAGGCGCGCGCATTCTGGAAGAAGGCTACGCGCTGCGCGCCGTCGATATCGACATCATCTACCTCAACGGTTACGGCTTCCCCGCATACCGCGGCGGGCCGATGTGGTATGCGGACACCGTCGGTTTGAAAAAAGTCTATGACCGCGTCTGCGAATTTCACAAACAGCATGGCGAACTCTGGGAGCCCGCGTCGCTGCTCAAACGGCTGGCGGAAGAAGGCAAAGGTTTTGCTGACTTCAATAAAGAAACCCGCGCCGCCGCGTAACGGAGAATATATGACACGCGAAGCGGTGATTGTTGATGCCGTACGCACGCCGCTGGGCCGGCGCGATGGCATGCTGAAAGGCTGGCACCCGGTCGATCTGCTGGGCTTTACGCTCAATAGCCTGGTAGCCCGCAACAAGCTTGATCCCGCGCGCATCGACGACGTGATTGCCGGCTGCGTAGGGCAGGTTGGCGAGCAGGCATTCAACGTCGGACGCAGCGCGGTTCTCGCCGCCGGCTTCCCTGAATCCGTGCCCGGCACCACGGTCGATCGCCAGTGCGGATCGAGCCAGCAGGCCATTCATTTTGCGGCGCAGGGCGTGATTGCCGGAAGCTATGACATCGCCATCGGCTGCGGCGTTGAAAGTATGACGCGCGTTCCCATGGGGGCTTCCGCCTCGAATGGTCCCGGCAAGCCATTTGGCCCGGCGATGATGAACCGCTATAACAATGTCCATTTCAACCAGGGCATCAGCGCGGAGATGCTGGCGGCGCGTTACAAGCTCACCCGCGAATGTCTGGACCAGTACAGCCTGGAGAGCCATCATCGCGCGGCGCGCGCCACGCAGCAAGGCTGGTTCTGCCGTGAGATTCTGCCGCTCTCGATTGAAACCGAACAGGGCGCGGTCATCGTCTCACGAGACGAAGGCATCCGCCCTGACAGTTCGCTGGAAAAAATGGCCACGCTCAAAACCGTCTTCAAGGCCGATGGCGTCATTACCGCCGCAAATTCATCTCAGATTACCGACGGCGCGGCTGCCGTCCTGATCATGGAACGCGGCGTCGCGGAAAAGCTTGGCTGCCGTCCGATGGCGCGCTTTGTTGAATTTGCTCTCGCCGCGGAAGACCCGGTGCTCATGCTGGGCGCTCCGATTCCCGCAACGCGCAAGATCCTTGAACGCTCAGGCCTTAAGCTGGAGGAGATTGATTGCGTAGAGATCAATGAGGCGTTCGCCAGCGTGGTGCTGGCCTGGCAGCGTGAAACCAAAGCCGATCTCGCTCAGGTCAACGTCAACGGTGGCGCTATCGCTCTCGGCCATCCGCTGGGGGCCAGCGGCGCTCGACTCATGACCACGCTGGTGCACGAGCTTGAACGCACCGGCGGTCGCTACGGAATGCAGACCATGTGTGAAGGCGGCGGCATGGCAAACGCAACGATCATCGAACGGTTGAATTAGCCGCAGGAAAAAATCATTTCGTTGCGAATGAACGTGAAGCACGCGAATCATACTTGAAATATTTGTTGGAAATTCGTGTTCATTTCGGCAATTCGCGGCCAAATCTTTTCGGTACCTAAAACGGAGATGCAATGAAGATCAAAGGTTCAAGCGCGCTGGTTACCGGCGGTGCATCAGGTCTGGGCGCAGCGACAGTCCGCATGCTGGCGGCAAACGGTGCAAAGGTTGTGATTGCTGATGTCAATGAAAAAGGCGGCAATGAACTGGCCCAGGAACTCGGGTCATCGAACAGCGTCAAGTTCATCAAGACAGATGTAACCGATGACCCCCAGGTCGCCGCTGCTGTTGAAACCGCCGTCAAGCAGCATGGAGGTCTTCACATCCTCGTTGCCACTGCCGGAATTGGCATTGCCGAAAGGCTGCTGGGCAAAAACGGCATGCATGACCTGCAAAAATTTGTCCGCACGATTCAGGTCAACCTGATCGGAACCTTTGACGCCATCCGCCACGGCGCGAACGCCATGAGCGCCAACCAACCCGACGAAGACAACGGCCGTGGTGTCATCATCACCACCGCTTCCGTGGCGGCCTATGAAGGGCAGATTGGCCAGGTGGCGTATTCGGCTTCCAAGGGAGCAATTGTCGGCATGACGTTACCTTTGGCGCGTGAGCTGGCGCGCTCAGGAATTCGCGTGTGCACCATCGCCCCTGGCATCTTTCACACGCCTCTATTGGGCGCATTGCCGGAAGCCGCGCAGGCCTCTCTCAGCCAGCAGGTTCCGTTCCCGCAAAGGTTGGGCAGGCCGCCGGAGTTCGCCGCACTAGTCCAGCACATCATTGAGAACAACATGCTCAATGGCGAGACTATCCGTCTCGACGGCGCAATCCGCATGGCGCCGAAGTAATCGGGTCATCGGGAGATCGGGCCATCGGGTCAATGGATGCAACGGATGCAACGGATCAAAGACGTGCCGGGAACGGCTATACCTGTTTTACACTCGTCATCCCGAACCCCGTCAACGAGCGCGCGCAGTCATCAGCGCGCGAGTAGGGGTGAGGGACCTTGTGTTTTGGAACTTACACTATCTAACTCCTAACCGCCAAGGCTTCCGAGCCGGAACTGCCAAATTTAATTTGTCTATCCGTGTAAATCAGTGCGATCAGTGTTATCAGTGGCTGGGTTTGATTTTTCAGATGCCCGATCTCGCGATTCCTACGTCTTCTTCCTGAGAAACTTTTCCACTCCCTTTCTGCAATCTTCCGTCTGCCGCGCAATCGCGTTGATCTCAACGCCCGCCTGCAACGCCGCCTCGAACGACATTGAATCCATGTTGTACAAAAGCCGTTTGGATAGCATCACCGCCGAAGCCGACTTCGCCGCCAGCTTCGCCACGTAACTCTCGACTTCCGACGAAAACTGATCGTCGGCAAACACGCGATGCACCAGCCCAAGCTCGTGTGCGCGACTGGCGGAAACGGTTTCGCCCGTGACTACCAGCTCAAACGCGGCCTTCTCTGAGACGGAGCGCCGCAGGATCGCCATGACCATTGCCGGAACAAAGCCGATATTGACCTCGGGATAGCCGAACTGCGCCGACTGTGCGGCAAGGATAATGTCGCATGCCGTGGCAATGCCGCAGCCACCAGCCAGCGCTCTTCCTTGCACCGCGGCAATCACAGGCCGCGAATGGTTCCGCATCATCAGGAACAAATCGGCGGTCGACCGCGCGTTTGCCATGTTGTCCAGCACGCTGTTTTGCGCGGTCTTCTCCAGATTCGCCAGGTCGGCGCCGGAACAGAAATCGGTTCCTGCTCCGGTCAGCAGTACCATGCGGCATGCTTCATCGGAAGCCGACGCGGTGAACGCCGCCTTCAGTTCCGCGACAATCTCGCCATCGAGCGCGTTGCGCTTGTCCGGACGGTTCAGCGTAACTCGCGCAATTCCGTCGCGCAGTTCGTAAAGAATCTTACGGTACATCGATCTCCATTCGCAGCAGCGCCGCACCGTACGTCTTGCCCTGATTGTCCATGCGCAACGACACCAGCCCGCCGCCATCCAGTGCATGATGAAGCACAAAGTTCAGCGCATGCAGGTTGGGCAGTTCATAGCGCTCAACATTGCCGCGGCAGATTCCCGCGAAGTGCTTCTTCACGCGCTCTGCCGTGACCTCGCGGACCAGCGTCGGATAGTCCTTCGGCTTAAGCGCAATCAGGCCGATGTTGGCATCATCGCCCTTGTCGCCCGAGCGCGCATGCGCGATCTGTTGAAGCTGGACTTTCATTGCGACCACGGCGGCACCACGCCGGTCATGCGCGCGTACGCCACAAGCTGTCCCATATGCTCATTCGCATGAATAATGATGCGCAGATACATTCCGTCGACAGTCGCATCCCGGTCGGCGATATGTACTTTGCGCTGCAAATCCGCGGGCGTTACCGAAGCGTGCGCCGCCCTCACTGCCTCCAATGAACGCTTCAACCACTTGATCACATCGGTTTTCGCGGTAACAGTTTTCTCTGCATCTTCCTTCAGATCGGCAGGCATCTTCGGCCCCGTAATGCTTAGCAGATAGAAATTCGCCAGCGCAATATGCATGTACACTTCGCTGGTGGAGCGCACTCCCTTGGCCGGCCGCCAGGCGAATTTATCCTCCGGCGTCGCCTCGGCCAGCGTGATCAACTGGCTGGTCACATGTTTCCATTCGCCGTCGTAACCTTCCCATATGCCTTCCGGCGCTTTCTGTGCCAGAACGGGTTTTGCGCACAAAACAAGTAGCAATAGCAATATCCTCATGATCGCCCTTCTATCCGTGCAAATCAGTGTCATCCGTGTTCATCAGTGGTAAGGTTTTGCACTTCTATCACACCACTTCCACCTGCGGCGCCACCGCCGTTTTGGGAATCAGCGCCGGCCAATACGCGATAATTTCATCCACCTTGCTGCGCCCTGCGCTCAGCCCGGTTACCGATGGCGGGCCATTCAACGCGATCGGAATAATTTCTTTCAGGAAGCGTTCCACCGGCGCTTTCTCCATGGCGCGCGCGCCGATCCGCAGCACCACTTCGGCGATCTCTAAATCCGGCTCGCCCGACATCTCTCCGTGGCATGCATTCACGCCCACAAACTCTGAATGAATCGCATCCAGCTTCAGGCCCAGCCGCTCCATACGCTGGCGTAATATTTTGTTTGCCGCGAGCGCCTTCTTATGCGCATCCGGCCACGAATACGCCAGCGTGCCAACAGCCTTGAAGCCCGCGGAATAACTAATGGAAACCTTATAGGAATCCGTCGCCGCGCGGCCTTTGATGCCGGAAGCCCGCACGCGATCAGCTCCTTGTTGTTCCAGCCGGATTGTCGTGAAATCGGCAATGCCGTCCGGCGTGATGTAATTCTTTGGATCGCCGATCTCATACAGCAACTGCTCCGCTACCCCGGCCACGTTCACGCGGCCGCCGGTCCCTGCATGCTTGGTGACGACGAACGTGCCGTCGCTCTCGGCTTCGATAATCGGGTACCCAATGCCGGCTAACTCAGGAATCGACTCCCAGTCCGCCTGGCAGTTGCCGCCCGTGCACTGCGCGCCGCATTCGATCACATGTCCCGCAATCGTTCCCGCCGCAATGCGGTCCCAGTCATCCGCTTTCCAGCCGAACTCGCGCACCATGGGCCCTAGCGCCAGCGCGGCATCATTGCAGCGTCCGGTGATTACAATCCCCGCGCCACGGCACAGCGCCTCGGCGATGGGAAATGCCCCGAAGTAAACATTCGCGCTTTGCACCCGCGATCGTATCGCGCTGAGCGGCTCGCCGGTATCCATGTTGGTGAAAGCGATTCCGTGATCCAGCATCTGATCGAGCTGCGGCATGATGTCGTCGCCCGTGACCACGCCGATCTTAATTCTTCCGCCATAGCCCGCGGCTTGCAGCACCGCAGCCACGGCATCCTTGCAGCCTACCGGATTCATGCCGCCGGCGTTGGTCACAACCTTTACGCCGCGCTCCACAATCTCACGTGCGCCGCGCTTGATCACCCCGACAAAGTCATGCGCGTAGCCGGCGCGTGGATCGCGCGCCTTCAGCTTCTGCAGGATCGACATGGTGATCTCGGCCAGGTAGTCGAGCGTGAGGTAATCGAGTGGCCCGCCGCGCAGAAGCTCCAGAGGCGCTTCCTGCGAGTCGCCCCAGAAAGCCGAGCCGTTGGCTATCCTTATCATCGTCCCGCCCCGGCGGCGTCACCGTTCAGCCGTTCGCGCAGCACCCGCTTCAGCACTTTGCCGGTGGGGTTTTTGGGAAACTCGGCCATCACGTGAATTTCTTTTGGCACCTTGAAACTGGCCAGCCGCGCCCGCGCGTGCGCCATCAGCTCTTCTTCGTCAACTTTGTGCCCTGGCATCGGCACCACGCAGGCCACAACTTTTTCAATCCAGTAAGGATCATGCAGACCCACCACCGCCACCTCGGCAACGCCGGGGTGCGCCGCAATAGCCTCTTCCACTTCCTGGCTGGAAACATTTTCTCCACCGCTTTTGATCATGTCTTTCTTGCGGTCGAGAAAGTACAGCCAGCCATGCTCGTCCACGCGCGCAACGTCGCCGGTGTGGTGCCAGCCGCCGCGAAACAGCGCGTCATTCGCCGCCGGATCTTCAAAGTATCCCGGCGAAATACATGGCCCGCGCAGAACGATCTCTCCCGGTTTGCCCGGTTCCACGTCGTTCATCTCTTCATCCACGATGCGCAGTTCCAGCGGGATATGCTGCACGCCGATAGGGTCCGGCGCGGCGAGCATGCGTCCCAGTTCTGCCGGCGGTGTGGTCGATCCCAGCGCCGTGGTTTCTGTCTGTCCCCAGCAGTTGATCCATTCCGCCTGCGGCGCAATGCGGCGCCAGCGCTGGAACACTGGCGTCGGCAGGTATTGAAATACAAACAGCCGCTTCAGGCTGGAAAGGTCCACGGCTTCGATCAGCGGCATGCTGATCAGTCCTACCCAGACTGTCGCTGGCAGAGAAAGCGAATTCACCTTTTGCACGGCGATGGCGTGAATGATCTGCTCCGGCTTGGGCAGCGGAATGATCACGCTCTCGCAGCCGGACGCAAAGCATCCAAACGTCATCACCAGCCCGGCCACGTGAAACATGGGCAGCGCCAGCAGATACTTGATGCTCCGGTCACGGCCATAGTCTGCGTAGCTGGCCAGCAGGTAGGCATAAAAATTCAGGTGCGTCAGCACCACGCCCTTCGGCTTCGCCGTGGTCCCGCTGGTAAAGATGATCAGGTGCGTCGCTTCACTTTCCACCAGCTGCTCGACCGGCGCGGCATCAAGCTCGTTCAGCGACTCGCGAAACGTGTCATCCAGCACAAAACAGTTCGGGGGCGGTGCAAGGACCTTGGGCTGAAACACCGGCTCGACTAGCAGCGTCTTGACGCGAGTTTTCTCGAAGACATACGCCACGTCTTCCGCGGTAAACATCAGGTTGATCGGCACAAGCGCCGCGCCGATGCGTGCGCAGCCGAAGAAGGCAGCCACGTATTCCGGCGAGTTCGTTGCGAAGATCGCGACGGAATCTCCACGCTCCACGCCTGCGGCCATGAGCTTGCGCGCCATGCGGTTGGCCAGCGCGTCCAGCTCGGCATACGTGAGTTCGCGCCCAATAAAGTGGATAGCGCGCTGCTGCGGCGTGCGTGCAGCGCTGCGCCGCAACGCGTCACCTACGTTAAAGCGATGAATCAGGTTGAATTCGAGGTCGGTTATCATTGTTTAGCTTGAGCCTTTAGTTCTTAGCCTTTAGCCAACTACCTGCTAGTCCTCAACAAGTAAAAGCTAACGGCTAATAGCTAAGAGCCAATGGCTGTTTTTCTACAACTTCTCTTCCTTCGCAATAATCTCTTTCATGATTTCCGAAGCGCCCGCGCCAATCGTATTCAATCGCAGGTCGCGCCACATGCGCCCGATGGGATATTCCGTGGTGTAAGCGAACCCGCCGAAGATCTGCATGCAGTCATACGCAATCTTCTGTGACAGCTCCGTGGTGTAAAGCTTGGCCATGGTGATTTCGCGCACGGCGCGCTTGCCGTGATTCACCAGGTCCAGCGCGCGATACGTCAGCCAGCGGCCTGCTTCCACGGCGGTCAGGTGCTCAGCAAAGCGATGCCGCCAGATCTGGAATTTTCCAATCGGCTGGCCAAAGGCGTTACGTTCATGGCCGTATTCAATGGCCCAGCGCAGCGCTTTGTCCATTGCCGCCAGCGCGCCCAGGGACGCTACCAGCCGCTCGCCCTGGAAATTCTCCATGATGTAATAGAAGCCCTTGTCGCGTTCACCCAGGAGGTAACGCAGCGGCAGGCGGCATTCATCAAAAAACAGCTCCGCCGTATCGGAAGCCAGGTTGCCGATCTTCTTCAGCTTCTTGCCGACGGAAAAACCTTTTGTTTTCGTCGGGAACAGCACCAGCGAAATTCCTTTGTGACCTTCGCCGCCTGTGCGTACGGCCAGAACAATGTAGTCAGCCCGCGTGCCGTTGGTGATCCAAAGCTTCTGTCCGGAGATGATCAGGTCACCGCCTTCGATGCGCGCGCGCGTTTTGATCGCCGCCACGTCAGACCCGCCGCCCGGCTCGCTGATGCCCAGAGCTCCGATCCATTCCCCGGTCACCGCCCGCGGAATGAATTCATCTTTTTGTTCCGCCGTGCCCAGCTCCTGGATCACTGGCAATGCCATATCAGACTGCACCAGGAACGCCATGTTGATGCTGCCGCTGTCAGAGTGCGCCATGGCTTCAACATAGGCTGCCGTGGCCCACCAATCCTGCCCGCTGCCTCCCCACTTGGGATCAATGCGGATGCCAAACATTCCCAGCGCGCCGGCCTTGTCGAACAGCTCGCGGGGAAAAATGCCTTCCTCGTCCCACTCCGCCGCGTAGGGCGCGATCTCTTCCTTACAGAAGCGCGCGACGGTCTGCCGGATGAGCTCATGCTCTTCAGTGAAATACGGAAACTCAGCGCTTTGCTGCTGAACTGCTTGCGTGCTCATTGGCGTCCTCCTCGGACTCAATCTCCACCAGCTTCTGGCCCGGAGCCACAACTTCCGCGGGCTTTACCAGCACCGCCCGCACCACGCCCTGAATTGTGGCTTTAACAGTTTGCTCCGTTTTCATGGCTTCCAGCACGACTAATGCATCCCCTGGCTTTACCTGCTGGCCTTCCGCCACCAGTATCCGCAGCACCTGCCCCGGCATGGGCGAATTGGCACTCTGGTGCTGGCTGGCAGTCTTTTCCGGAAATCTCGGCAGCCGCGTAATTTTCCGCTGCCCCAGAACTGAACGCACATAGTAGTCCGCGCCATGTTGCTTGATATGGAAGCGATGACGTACGCCTTTTACCAGCGCATCAATGTATTCCGGATTCCATCCAAGAACATCCGCTTCTTGTGGGGGCCCGATCTGATATTCGCGGCTGCCGATCGCGAACTTCATGGTCTGCGGCGGAGTAGGGTTGTTGCGAAACCTGGTCGGTATCGAAGGAAGAATCTGCCGGCGTGAGTGTTCCGTACGCTCGATGTAGGCGCTTGTGACCGAGCAAATGATGCAGTCCAAGGCCTCATCGGTCTTGGAGGAGACCGGCAGTTGAAAACCGGCGTGAACGCGTCCGCTCTGAAATTCCTCGGACTCCAGCAGGTCGATCAGAAACTCGCGGTTTGTCTGCAGTCCTTGCGCGCCGAAGTTCCGCAAAGCGTGCGCCAGCTTTCTGATGGCCGACGAGCGGTCATCGGCATGGGCAATGATCTTGGCCAGCAGCGGATCGTAGTAAATGCCGATCTCGCTGCCTTCTTCCACGCCGCTGTCGATCCGCAAGCCGGCGGAGGATTCCGGCGGCCGCCACACGTGCAGCGTGCCCGTCGAAGGCAGAAAGTCGTTCGCAGGATCCTCAGCGTAAAGCCGCGCTTCAATCGCATGGCCAATCTGCTGCGGCTGCGCCTCTGGAAGCTTTCCGCCCTGCGCAATCTCAATCTGCAACCGTATCAGGTCTAGCCCGGTCACCATCTCCGTGACCGGATGCTCTACCTGGATGCGCGTATTGACCTCAATAAGATAGAAATCGCCAGAAGGCGCCAGCAGAAACTCAACCGTACCGGCATTTGTATAGCCGACCTTGCGCGCCAGCGCCACGGCAGCATCCGTCATGCGCCGACGGATTTCCGGTGTTACCGCAGGTGAAGGACTCTCCTCGATGACCTTCTGATGGCGGCGCTGCACCGAGCAATCACGTTCAAAAATGTGCACTACAGTGCCATGGTGATCGCCGAATATCTGGATCTCAACATGACGTGCGCCTTCAATGTATTTCTCTACCAGTAGTGCACCGTCACCAAACGCGCGTTCCGCTTCACCTCGCGCAGCCGCGAAAGTTTTCTGAAATTCACCGGCGTTGCGCACAATGCGCATGCCGCGGCCGCCTCCGCCGAGCGAAGCTTTGATCAGCCTGGGAAATTCATCTTCTTTTGACGCGGGCACGATCGGGACTCCCGCCCCTTGCGCCAGCTTGCGCGCTTCGTTCTTTGATCCCAGCGCCTGGATGACTTCAGCGCGCGGCCCAATGAACGCAATACCTTCATCTTCACAAGCTGCAGCGAAGGCAGCATTCTCTGCCATGAATCCGTAGCCAGGATGGATTGCGTCAGCGCCGGTCAGCCGCGCCGCTGCAATGAGCTTTTCAACAGTGAGGTACGACTCTTTTGCCGCCGCACCGCCAATCGGCACCGCCTGGTCCGCCAGCTGGACGTGCAGCGCTTTGCGATCGAAATCCGAATACACCGCCACAGTTCCAATACCCATCTCGCCGCAGGTACGCAGGATGCGCACGGCGATCTCGCCACGATTAGCGATCAGTATTTTGGAAAATCTCTTCATAGTCTGTAAGCAGCTAGCTTTTTTTGAAATCTCGAGCGCAGCGAGAGATCCCTACAGCTACAGGGTTCCCTCGCTTCGTTCGGGATTACAGAAAAAGAACCTCAATGCCTGAACACTCCCCACTCCATGGTGCCGCGCACAGGCGCGTTATAAGCCGCAGAGAGTGCGATCGCCACTACCGTCCGCGTATCGCGCGGATCAATGATGCCGTCATCCCACAAGCGCGCTGTGGCGAAATAGCAATCGGATTCTTTCGCGATCTGGTCTTCCAGTATCTTCCGTCCCATGGCCATTCGTGCTTCGTCGATCGGCTGGCCGGTTTTGGCCGCGGCGTCACGCTTAATAATGTCCATCACGCCGGATAGCTGCTTCTCTCCCATTACGGCGATGCGGTGGTTGGGCCAGGTAAAAAGGAAGCGCGGAGCGTAAGCGCGTCCGCACATGGCATAATTTCCCGCGCCATACGATCCGCCTACCATAATCGTGATGGCTGGCACCGTAGAGTTTGAAACCGCATTGATCAGCTTGGCGCCGTTGCGGATAATGCCATCTTCTTCATAGCTGCGGCCCACCATAAAGCCGGGAATGTTCTGCAGGAACAGCAGAGGGATGTCCTGCTGGTTGCACAGTTGGATAAACTGCGCGCCCTTCCCCGCCGACTCCGACATCAATACGCCGTTATTGCCCAGGATTCCCACAGGAAATCCGTGAATGTGCGCGAAGCCTGTTACCAGCGTGGGACCATATTCCGGTTTGAACTCGGCAAACTCGCTGCCATCGACGAGTCGCGCAATCACGTCGCGGATTTCAAAGGGCACGCGCACATCAGCCGACGCTATGCCCAGCAGCTCATCGGGATCAAGCACCGGCTCTTTTACCTCCGCCATCTGCGGCAGGCTTGGCTTCTTCAGGTTGAAATGGCTCACAATTTCGCGCGCGATGCGAATCGCATCCAGCTCATTTTCTGCCAGATAATCGGAGAGCCCCGATATCCGTGAGTGCATCTCCGCGCCGCCCAGAGATTCTTCATCGCTGATCTCGCCAGTCGCCATCTTGACCAGCGGCGGCCCAGCAAGAAAAACCTGGGCCTGCTTTTTTACCATCACCACGTAATCAGACATGCCTGGAAGATACGCCCCGCCTGCGGTGGAACTACCGAACACAACGGAGATCGTCGGAATGCGTTCTTTGGAACGGCGCGTGATCTCGCGAAAGCCGCGCCCTCCGGCGACAAAGATCTTGCTTTGCTGAGGCAGATCGGCGCCTGCCGACTCCACCAGCAGAATGCTGGGGAGATGGTTTTCGCGCGCGATGTCCGCCAGCCTTCCGTTCTTCCACAGGCCGGCTTCGCCGGTGGCGCCGCCTTTTACCGTGGCTTCATTGGCGGTGACCAGGCACTCGCGCCCGCACACCAGCCCCACGCCGCCCACAACGCCCGCACCGGGAGATTCGTTTTCCATTCCATGGCCGGCCAGTGGCGCAATTTCCAGAAAAAACGAGCCCTCATCCAGCAGCGTCTCCACGCGGTCGCGCGGCAGCAGCTTGCCGCGTTCCATATGCCGTTTCACGTATTTTTCGCCGCCGCCTTCGGTGGAGCGCTTCAATTCGGCGCGCAGCCGCTCCACCGCGGAATGCATGGCGGCATAATTCGTCTTGTATCCGCTTGATTGGCGGTCGACCGCTGAACGCAGAGGATTCACGGGCGATAAATATATCAGGCGGAGAGGCCACTGAGCAGCAATTCACCTCGCCCCATCGGGCGAAACCATCCTTGGAGCACGGAAAAGCGCTTCACATCAAGGACACTCTGCGGTCAATTCAGCAGCTCTCGAATCCTGCTCTGATGGGCCAACTCCCCATTGAGAGGGGCATCTAAATTCACTGGAACGCCATAACTGGCCCCGATTACGCGAGCTTCGTCGCTCATCCTTGGTATACGCGTATCTGTTGCCGAGGGGCCCGAACCTAGAAAACGGAAAACGGAGGAAATAGTGAGAAATTTCAATAAGCTTGCATTGATCGTGGTACTGGGCAGCGGTTTCGCAATTGCACAGAGCACGCCGTCGTCGCCGAGCACCGCTCCCAGCACAGCGCCGAGTTCGACGTCACAGCCATCAGACCAACAACAGCCTTCAACGGCTCCTCAGAGCACCAGCCCTGCGACTTCACCGAGCCAGCTGCCAAACACGGACCAAAACACGGACCAGAAGAAGCCCGATACGCAGGCTCCTGATCAGAACAAGATGCCGCAGAGTGATGCTGCTCCTGCCGCTGCCAATGGCGACGTCCAGGGTACCATCCAGTCTGCAATCCAGAAGGACCCGAGCCTGGCAAACGCTAACGTGACCGTTGACGTAAAAGCCGGCAAGTCGGTTGACCTGAGCGGAACGGTTCCCACCAAGGACGCGAAAGACGCAGCCGAGCGCATTGCGAAGGAAAACTCCGGTGGCCTGAAAGTAAAGAACCACCTGAAGGTCGCTTCCGCCGCCACGCCGGACAAGTCAAAGCCCGACACCATGAGCAACCCTAAATAACAAATTGGAACTCCAGGGTGCAATGTACCTTAGAGCGAAGCGAGGCGGTCCTAAAAGGGGCCGCCTTTTTTTGCGGCCCCCCACGGTTTGAGAGGATCTTCTTTTTTATGGGCCATCGTCTTTATGGAGTATCGTCGCGATGGACCGTGTGCGGAGAAAAGGCCGGAAGGCAAATGGCGACGTATTCCGTGGCTTCATCCGGCGTCGAGTACTGAATCCATTCCCCGGGACGGGCTATTACCGCCTGGCCCGGAGTGACATCGAATGCCCCTCCCTGATGGCGCACGCGCAGCTTCCCTCGAATCACGATGGTGTACTCCTCAAAATCGGGCGTTTGCCCTGGCTCCTGCCATCCCGCGGGACTGCGCATGTGCGCGATGCTGACGCCCTCACTTTTCGTGTTCACGCGGCCAATGAATTCATCAATCATCTTGGGCATGTTTCCCGCCGACTGGATGCGAGTGGGGCGCTCAATGTGCGTAGGCAAAGTTGGTCTCCTTGCGGCGGTCCATTTCAGGCTGACGGCGCTTGTGCGTTCGAAATTGCCTCGCCAATCGCGTCTGCAAAAAGGTACCATATCGGGTTTTCTATTCCAGTACTCCAATATTCTTCTATCTGGGAGCAATCATGACCAATAAGACATTCACCCTGGCTTTGGCATTCCTTCTCTTCGGCTTTATGGCATCCGCTCAGTCGAACGTGGCAGAACGGCTTAACGTGGATGCCACGGACGCGCCGCGCAACATCCTGCATGCCACGCTTACGATTCCTGTCACGCCCGGGCCGATTACGATTGTCTATCCCAAATGGATTCCCGGAAACCACCGGCCCACCGGCCCGATCCAGAATTTTACCGGCCTGCACTTCAAGGCGGCCGGCAAGGAACTGGAATGGCAGCGCGATCTGGAAGACATGTATGCGTTCCACCTGCAAGTTCCCGCCGGCGTGAATGAACTTCAGGCGGCGTATGACACGATCACGTACAACGGCAAAAGCTCACTCGCGTCGAGTAAAGTTCTGGACCTTTTGTGGAACCAGGTCGTGCTTTATCCCCAAGGAGCTGCCACAGACGCTGTCCATGTAACGGCCTCCGTACGTCTGCCGGAAGGCTGGAAGTTTGGCACTGCGCTCACCCCCACGCAGCATGGCGGCAATACGGTTGAATTTCAGACGGTCTCTCTCACTCGATTAGTGGATTCACCCCTAATCGCCGGCGCAATCTACCGGCAGGTACAGATCAATCCTGCGGGAGAACCCCTTACGCACGTCATTGACATGGTGGGCGAGAGTGACGAGGCGATCCAGATTACCGAAAAAGACATTGCCAGCCTGAAGCAGTTGGTGGCAGAAACCGGCAAGCTTTTTGGAGCACGGCATTACACAAAGTACACGTTCCTTCTCACGCTGGGCGACCAGACCGCGCATCATGGACTGGAACACCACGAGTCCAGCGACAACGGCGCAGCGGAAGATATGTTCAGCGATCCCGGCGCGCATGACCTGGAAGCCGATCTTCTGCCCCACGAATTCTTTCATTCGTGGAACGGCAAATACAGGCGGCCCGCAGGTTTGGCTACACCAAACTACCAGCAGCCGATGCACGGCGACCTTCTCTGGGTTTACGAAGGACTCACGGATTACTTCGGCAACATTCTGGCCGCGCGCACCGGCCTGCGCTCACCGGTGCAGTTCCGGGAAAATCTGGCGTATACCGCCGCCATGCTCGACCATCGCGCCGGACGGACGTGGCGCCCGCTGCAGGATACGGCAACCAGCGTGCAGAGTCTTTTTGCCGCACCACCGGAATGGACCAATTGGCGCCGCACCGCCGACTACTATCCTGAAGGCTATCTGATCTGGCTTGAAGTTGACTCCATCATCCGGCAGAAGAGCAACGGGCAGAAGTCGCTGAACGATTTTTGCCGCGCCTTTTACGGCGGCCAGAGCGGACCGCCAACCGTGGTTCCGTATAAATTTGAAGACGTAGTCTCGGCTTTGAACCAGGTTGTTCCGAACGATTGGGCCAAGCTGCTGCGCGACAGGCTGGATTCGAAATCGCCTCATGCGCCGACGGGAGGCATCACCAACGGCGGTTGGACACTCGTCTACAACGCGCAGAAGAATACGACCATGGATGCCCGCGAGAAGAGCAGCGAGAGCATTGATCTGAGCTTTTCACTGGGCCTGATCGCTACCAAGCAAGGTGAAGTGCGCGACGTGATTCCGGGATCGCCTGCGTATGCCGCCGGGGTTGGCCCGGGGATGAAACTCATCGCCGTGAATGGCCGCAAGTGGTCGAAAGACGTGGTGCGCGCGGCGCTGCGCGCCGGAGTGAACAATCAGCAACCGATATCATTGCTGGCGGAGAACGGCGAATACTACAACACTTACCAGGTCAATTATCACGAAGGCGAGCGCTATCCGCACCTGGTCCGCGCGGAAGGCCAGCCGGATATCCTGGATGAAATCATTAAGCCTCTGGCCGTAGGACAATAAGCCTAGGCATTGCGCGGAACGCGGCTTTTTGTAACTGCCGCGGTGCGCTCGAGCTTGTCCCAGGCAAAAGGCTTGCCGTCAATGGCACGCTTGACCGTCTTGGCCAGCACAGCCGAGAAAAGCTGGCGGTAAGAAAACCGCTGCAGCCAGAGATGGAGCAGCAGCTGCGCGTCTTCGCCCGTGCCTTCCACGCGCCGTTCCAAAAGGAATGCAAGCGCGGAGGCGATGAAGTCGATGGCCAGAAAGATCACGAAGTAGAATGCCAGGCGCTCAAAGCTGCTGGGGTCAGTGCTCTCAGGATGGAAATACCGGGCCGCCAGATATTCCAGCATGCCGAACAAAAACATGATGTCAATAAAAGGCGAGACCAGCGGCAGCATGATTTGAAAAATGATGATATTCGGCAGGGCGATCCAGCCCAGGCGGCTGCGCCGGCGAATGGCTGCGCCGTGCTTCCAGACGGCCTGCAGTATGCCGAAGGACCAGCGGAAACGCTGCCGCATCAAGCCGCGCGCGTTTGTCGGCGCTTCTGTGAAGGCCAGGGCGCGGTCTTCATTCACCACGCGCCAGCCATTTTCCAGCAATGACATGGTCAAGTCCGCGTCTTCCGCCACGGTATCAGTATGATAGCCGCCGGCCTGGCGGACAGCAGAGCCGCGCCACGCGCCAATCGCTCCCGGGACAACGCTTACGGCGCCGAACACGTTGAGCGCGCGGCGCTCAAAATTCTGGCTGGTGATGTATTCCAGCGCCTGCCAGCGGGTCCAAAGGTTCACGCGATTCCCCACTTTGGCGTTGCCGGCAACCGCGGCCACTTTCGAATCGGCAAAATGCGGGACCAGGATCGAGATAGCGTTGGGCGCAATCACGGTATCGGCGTCAATGCCCACGTAGATTTCATCTTTGGTGTATTTCAGGGCGTAGTTAAGCGCCTCCGCTTTTCCTGCGTTTGGCTTGGTCAGCAGCAGAACGCGGCCATCGGCAATCTCTTTGGCAAATTTTTCCCGGACCACGGCGGAGGTCGCGTCTTTGGAGCCGTCGTCCACCACAATCGTACGCAAATTCGGGTAGTCCGACGCCAGAGCCGAACGGACAGTATTCTCGATGACTTTCTCTTCATTAAATGCCGGAATAATGACGGTGACGTTAGGTTTGTAATCCGGGCCTCCCACGGCTGCCGGTTTCCGCAGGCGATCAAACGTTGCCAGCGCGCCAATGCCCAGCAATCGCGCGCTCATAAGAACGTCACCAATGAAGAAGACGAATACGATGAACTGCGCCAGCCACTGTCCCAGCAGAAAGACGAAGCCATCCAGGCGCGCGCTCATCACCTCATTGGGGGACAGGCGTGGCATTACGTCTGCCCGCGTCTTGCCCAGCAGCTCCTCTACGCTCACTATCTTGAAGCCGTGCGCCCTTAGCCCTTCAATCATCGCGGGCAGTGCCTGCACGGTTGCAGTACGGTCGCCGCCGCCGTCATGCAGCAGAATGATATTTCCACAGTAAATCGGCCCACGTGTCTGGCAGCCTTTGGTTGCCGAGCTCTGCGCCTGGTCCAGAACTTCAGCAACAATCTCCTTTGCGCTCTGCCCTTTTTTCCAGTCGTTGGGATCGATCTTGGATCCGACCGTGATATAGCCTTCGCTCTGGACAAGTTCCAACGGCCGCACCTGGTCGGCGATGTCAGGGTCCTGGTCAATGGAATACGGCGGGCGGAAATACAAGGGTTTCACGCCAATCTTGCTGGCAAACAGTTTTTCCGTCAGCTGCAACTCCACCCGCTTTATGTACCATGCCGACACGTCACTGATATCGGGATGGGTGAACGTGTGATTGCCGATGGCATTGCCCTCTTCATAAATGCGCTGCGCCAGCCCGGGAAACTTTTGCGTTTGCAAGCCGATCAGAAAGAACGTGGCCGTGGCATTTTCCCGCTTCAGAATATCGAGGATCTTCGGCGTGTATTCCGGGTCGGGACCATCGTCAAAAGTGATGGCGACCTGTTTTTCTTTCCAGCCAAACGCCCGGACCTGATAAGGCTCAGGCAGTACCGTCATCTTTTCGGAAGCGACCAACTTCTGGTCCGAATCTAGCTTGACCTCGCGCTGTCCCGGCTTAGGCTGCTGCTCGATATACAGGATTTCACCGTCACCTTCACGGTCAACATCTTCACCCGCGGGGACAACTGCAAACTTTTGCTCGGCGCCCGCTTCGGTTGGGTTGTCCCAGATCTTCCACAAAGAGCGGTCTTCCGATCCCAGACGCCAAAGAGCGAAGGTCCGAATGCCAAAGTCACGCGCCGCGCGCATCTGGTTCAGGGCGGTGACGGCATCCAGAAACCAGACCTGATGCACCTGCTTGTCTTCCATGTAGGCAAAGTGCGGATTGAGCGTGTCAGGATCAAGTTCGATCTCCGCGCTGGATTCCCGCGCGTGCAGCCATGATTCCTGAACGTTATTGGTATCGACATTGACCACGCGCTTGCTTCCGGCAGAAAGCTTCCAGTCATAGCCATAGCTGCCAATAGCGCAAATGATCTTGGTTTTGGGAATGTCTTTGACCGCCTGCCTCAGATTGGAAGTAAACCAATCCTGTGCGGCCACCGGGCCGGGAGCGCTGGTCACCTGGTGCTGGTCATAGTTCATGATGACCAGGCCATCGGAGCCGGCGGCGAGCCGCGGGTAATCGTAATCCTTATCCGCCACCGGCACGTTGACGTAAAGCCTGAGTCCGCGCGCATGCAGGTCCTGACCCAGCTCCTGGATCAAGGCGAGAAAACCGGGCTGCGCCCTCAGCGGGATTTCCTCAAAATCGATGGCCACGCCCTTAAAACGGTCACTGCTCAGATAAAGCACGAGCTGCGTGCGGAAGGTCTGGCGCGCCGCAGGGTCCATCAGAAAATCGCCGATGTTGGAGAGCCATTGCTTGGTTACCGGCTCGAAATTGTTGATCAGCGGAAAGACTTCAACTTCTGCTTTCTCTGCCCGCAGAAAGGGCATTACCTTATCGTCAGTGGAATGTACCACCCCGTTTTCGACCACCGGAAATGCATGGTTGACGCTATCAAATCCCTGCAAGTGCCCATCGGGCGTGAGCACGTGGAGCCATTCAGGAAAAAGGATGTCAATCTGCGGATAATATTCCTTCAGTGAGACAAAGCTGGCCGCGTCCCAGGTGACGTAATAAGCCGCGCGGATTCCTTCATCCGTGTTCAGGACAACCGCCGAGGGAGAAGACTTGGTCTTGCGATGGGTGTTTTTGGCGCTGGGCCGGCGCCGGTGCTCGCGCTCTTTCAGCGCCCGCAGGTTGCGCTTCTGTTCCGGCATCAACACGCGCGGAAGCGGGTCCGCCTGCACGAAGACGGTTACGATAAAAAAGAGCACCAGGCTGCTGATGATCGCGCCCATCACACTCAACAGTATGCGCAAGCGCCCCCATCGCTTCCGGTCGGGATCATAAAAGATGGATTTTGCCATTGCAGGAATTGGTACCAACCATCGTAAGCGGCAGGGCCAGACAGGTCAATCAGGCATTGGCTTGAGGCGGCCGCAGTTGTATGAGAGAGAATGCGCCTTTACACTAGGCATTCTTCTTCATGACAAAACTCATTGAACTGGTGCGGCGCAACTGGCTGTTTTTTCTGCTGGTAACCATCGCCGGCCTGGTATTGCGGCTGTTCTTTGTTTTCCGCTTTCCTCACCTCGCCGGTGATACATGGGTATATGGCGACATCGCTAAAAACTGGCTCGACCATGGAATTTTTGGGCTTACAGACAACGGCGCCGTCCGGCCAACGCTGATCCGGCTGCCCGGCTATCCTGGATTCCTGGCCGCGATGTTCTCTATCTTTGGCCGCGAGCACTACACCGCGGTGATGATTGTGCAAGCCTTGATCGATACCAACACATGCCTGGTGATCGCCGCGCTGGCCATGGAATTAGTGAATGCCCGCGGGGCAAGAGTCGCTTATTTGCTGGCGGCGCTATGTCCTTTCACGGCCAGTTATGTTGCCGCTCCGCTTTCTGAGACGCTGGCTATCTGCTGCGTCGCGCATGCGCTCTACTACGGCGTCCGCGGGTTAAAGGCGCTGGAGCAGAGATCGCCCGCAGGGGACCTTTGGGCCATTGCGGGATTGTGGAGCGCCGCCGGGATCTTCATGCGTCCCGACAACGGACTGATTTTGCCGGCGTTTGGCCTGGGCCTACTCGTAGTCTTCTTACGTAAAGCCGATAAAAAGCAAGTTGTGATTGCCGCCGTGCTGCTGTCGGTAACCAGCCTGGGGCCTCTTGTGCCTTGGACCGTCCGCAACTGGCGGGTCTTCCACGTATGGCAGCCTCTGGCTTCCCGGTACGCGAATGATCCGGGTGAATTTGTGCCGCGAGGCTTCAACCACTGGGTAAAGACCTGGATGGTGGATTACGTTTCCGTAGAAGAGGTCTATTGGAAGGTGGAGGGCGAGCCGGTTGACCCCACAATTCTTCCTGAACGCGCGTTTGATACCCGCCCTGAATACGAAAAGACGCTAAATGTTCTGTCGCGCTATAACCAGCAACTCTATATCGATCCGCAGATGGACGCCGAGTTCGAGAAGATTGCCCGAGTGCGCCAGGAACATAATCCCCTGCGTTATACGATCTGGCTGCCGTTTTTGCGGAGCGCGGACATGTGGCTGCGCCCGCGCACCGAACTTCTGAATGTTGAGACCCGCTGGTGGGAATTTTCACGGCATCAGGCGGAGAGCTGGTTTGCCCTGCTGTGGGCAGGACTGAATCTCTTTTATATCGCGATGGCCTTGCGCGGATGGGCACTGTCGCGTCTGGGAGCGGCGGGAGTGGTGGTGATCGGCTTTCTCGTGCTGCGATCCGTCTTTCTCAGCTCGATCGAGAATCCCGAGCCACGCTACATGCTGGAATGCTTTCCCGTGGTGCTGGCCCTGGCCGGAGCGGATTGTTTTGATCTGCGGACGCTATGGAGGGGTGGACGAGCGCGTGGCGGGAGGTCTGGCGACCAGGGGATTTCGATTGGCGACTAGTGCTGCTGGATTATCCGTATTACACCAGGCCGGCGGAATTTCGCGGGATGGCGGTTTCCGGAATTGCTGATGGGAGGCAACCATGAGCAGATTCGCAAGTGGCGCCGCAGCAAGGCGCTGGAAAAGACCAGCGGAATCGTCCAGACCTGTTGGAACGGCGGACGCTGAGCGAGGAAGACAGGAAGTTTTTGGCCGATTTCGGCAAGAAGAGCAAATAGCAACTGGCAGTTAGCCTCTGCTGCGTCCTTTCCGTTTTGCCAACCGGAATTTTCAATTGCACAGGCTTGATCGCAAGATTCCAATTGCATTTCTTAGCAGATGTAGTCAAATGTTGCATGATTGGTGGGGCGTTGGCAGATCCACCCTATTGCAAGAGCTACGGTGGCCCAAGCCAGGAGGAGCCGATGAAAGCCTATGTAATAGTTGTGTTTTTGGCGGTCACGACAGCACGCATCTATGGGCAGATGGACGAAGATGCCATGTCCAGACCGGAGCGGGAAGAAACGCGGGGACCTGTGGCAAAGACGGAGACAAACAGTGCAGGATCTTTCCGCCCTGGATCCGGAACGGTCATCGTTGCGGAACTCTCCGATTCGCTGGATGCCAGGAAAGCAAAGGTGGGCGATCAGGTCAAATGTGAGGTCGTTCAGGACCTCGTTTACAAGGGAAGCGTCATTATTCCCCACGGCGCAAAAGTGCTTGGACACGTTAGTGAGGCTACGCGCTCAACCAAAGAACAACCGCAATCGCGTCTTGGGCTCGTTTTTGAGCGGATCGTTCTCAAGGACAAGCGAGAACTGCCATTTCAGTATCCTGCGGTGATAACGGCGGTGGCCGCTCCGATAAAAAGAACCACAGGTCCCACCACGCAAATGAATGACTTACCGGTTCAGATGGAAAAGGGCCGTACAACCGGGGGCGCGGCGATTGATGCAGTAGGCGCAAATGCGAACCTGGCAGGGGCGAACATGCGTCTCCCAGGGTCGGGAGCTATCGGCGCCTCAAACCGGGGTGTGATTGGAATCAAAGGGCTGGCGCTGGAAAATACCGCTTCGGGGATGACAGTTATTGTTTCTGCCAAGGGCGATGTAAAACTCGTATTTGAAACGCAGATGGTATTGCAAGTGACGGATCCTTCGCACAAATAATAACTGCCGCGGACGCGGTTATGGACTCTTAAAAAGACGTTTTAGATAAAACCGAGTCCACTTCTCATGATTTGTCGCGCGTTTTTTTAAGATATATGTTTGCCAGGAGCGACACGGCCGCAGCTTCCAATGCCCTGCCTAACGGCAACAACAACGCTGCACTATAGCATTAAAAAAGGGCCAGCCTGGATAGGCTGGCCCTGAGTTATTTTGCGATGGGCCTAGAACTGGTACCGAAGCGCAATCTGCATCTGCCGCATGTTTGTGGCAGTGCTGCTGTATTGTCCAAATCCGGAACCGGGTGTCGGAGAAAACGTGTTCCCAAATCCGGAGAGGTTCGGGTGATTTAAGGCGTTGAAGACTTCCCAGCGAATCTGGAAGTTCTGGCCTTCAGTAACTCGAATCAGCTTGGTAATTGCTGCATCATAGTCCGTGAGCCCATCCAGGCGCAGGTGATTACGTCCGCTGGTTCCCTGAACACCGACGAGGGGTTGCGAGACCGCACTGGTGTTAACGCCGCTGGCAAATGCACTGGGCTGCACCTGCGTTGCGTCGCCGTTCAGCCAAGTGGTTCCGGCTCCGAGGAGGAGGGGATCGGTGACTGCCAAGAATTTACCTGGGTTTGCGAGGTCCGGCACCAGTGTTGAACCTGAGAAGAGGGTAGTTGGGAAGCCGCTTTGAGTGGAGAAGATGCCACTCATGCTCCAGCCGTCAAAAACCCGCTTCATAAGCCCGTTGCTCATGTTACGAGCGAACGGCACACGCCATGTGTAGCTCAGATTCATGCGGTGACGCAGATCGAATTGTGAGTTAGCGCGGTTTGCCGAAAGCGGCAGGTTGGGATTGGCGACGGTCGCCGAATCGTTCGTCAGCACGCCGAGAACGTCGGAGATATCGTCAATACTGTGGCTCCAGGTATAGTTGGCGTTAAAGGTCAGCCATGCACCGAATTTGCCCAGTGCTTCAACTTCCAGGGCATTGTAGTTCGACGTGCCAATGCTCTGCACCTGAGTTACTGTGTTGAACCGCGGATCAATGCGATTGTCCCCTGCCGTTGCACCACCGTTTTCACCAGCGATGAAAGTGCGGAACTGATTTATCCGTGCTTCTTCGTCAGCAAGGCTGGTTGCAGCCGCGGGCCGCAAGGCAGGATTGGTGAAATCGAGCGGCACAGTTACCTGTAGACGATCATTCCTGGTCCCTACGTAGCTCGTCTTGAGAGTTAGTGACTTCAGCACTTGATATTCCACCCCCATATTCCATTGCTGGTTGCGGGGGTTCTGCAGGTTCTGATCGACGGCCGAAATCGAACCGAAGTTGATCGAGGTTGGACTGAAAGTGCCGATCGCGGCGATGTTTTGCGCCTGGATCGGGGCTGTGCCAGCTACCAGCGCGGCGTACGTGTTGCCGCCCGTGAACTGACCAGCACCCAGACTTAGAGAAGGAATGAACGGCGCCGCAAAACGCAAGTTGGTGATTGGGTTCAGGAAAATATAATCATAGGCAATACCATAGCCGGCACGAACCACCAGCTTACCGCGTCCAGGATTCCAGGCCACGCCCAAGCGAGGAGCTGGGTTCCAGTTGCGATGGAATGCTTCACCACCCAGATCGATGCCGCCAAGCGGGCCGGTGCCAAGTGCGCCAATTGGGGTCTGGTTATTCGGATCGAGGTTTGAAAGCAGGTTGCTCCCTTCGGTAACGCCGCCCGAGGACTCAAGACGGAATCCAAGATTCAGCGTAATCGTATTGGTAAGGCGGAAATCATCCTGGACAAAAGAGAATGCATCCAGGGCAAAATTGTGACGCGCTGAGGTTCCAACACGCTCGCTGAACCCTGAAGGGATGCCATTCTGGAAGTCAGAGATGGTAGCAAAGGTAAAGGTCCCGCGGAAATTTGCGTCAAACACGCTCGGCGATTGGTACCGGATGACATCGGCGCCAAACTTGAAGGTATGGCGTCCCCGTACCCAAGAGACTGTGTCGCCGTACTGGAACGTGTTCTGGGTGCGTCCCTGGGGGATGATGTTTGATTCACCAAGGGAACTGATGCCGGTAACGTTGAATTCCGGTCCCAGCGGGAATGGCGTGTTCGGCGTAAACTGTGCCTGACTGCGCCCAAAACCAAACCTGAACTGGTTTACGATCGCACTGGTGGGGGCCCAGGTGTGACCTACCACAAGATTTCTTGATGTGCCACCGAACTGGGCTCCAAATCCCGGCAGGTTGCTGTTTACGAACGAAATGCCGGGGCTGATCGCCACGTCAGGATTTTCACCGTAGCGAACAAAAACGTTGTCTCTTCCACCGTGCAGGTTTTGATCCACACGGACTGAATAAGAATGTCCGTTGTCCTGGTTCGGTCCGGAGTTCGAAACGGAGCCGGCTGCCGACTGGGGCGCTCCAACATTTTTGAACAGGTCCAAAGACGTAGGATCAACGATGCCAGCAGCCTGTGCCGGTGTCAAGACGTGACCAACAGCCGTGGAGCCGCCGCCGCGCGTTTTATCGAGTTCCCAGTGACCGAAGAAGAAAGTGTGGTCTTTGTAAATAGGGCCGCCAAAGGTGAAGCCGCCTTGATTCTGTACAAATGGGGTAGGCAAGCCAGGGCCGTTCGAGCCATCCGGTTTAACGTTGTTAAAGAAATCGCGGGCATTAAAAAAAGCGTTCTGATGGAACCAATAAGCGCTGCCATGGAATTGGTTGCCACCGCCCTTGGTGATAATCTGTACCTGTGAACCCGAGTTCCGTCCGAACTCAGCGTCAAAATTGTTGGTGATCAGCTTAAATTCCTGTACGCCATCGTAGCTGAACGTGCCGGTTCCCGCTTCACCCGTTGTGGAAAGGTCACTGCTGATAATGCCGTCAACGGTAATGTTGTTGGCGCGTCCACGCGAACCGTTAGAGTTAAAGCTGCCGGTTCCCAAGAAAGGGTTGTCCTTAGACACGGGAACAGTACCGGGAGAAAGCGTGGCATAGGCGACCGGATCACGGCCCTGGTTAGGAAGGGACTGCACTTCTGCCGCTTCAAGCGAGTCGCTCATCTGCGCGGTAGCCGCGTCCAAAGTAGCGACCGTCGCTTCCACCGTGACTACGGAATCAGCCGTTCCAACGTCCAGTTTTGCGGTAATACGCGAGTTCTCACCGCTCCTAACCAGTGTCGTTCCCTTATAGATCTTGAAACCGCTTTTTTCTATCGAAACCTCATAGTTGCCGATTTCGACCTGAGGCACGGAAAACTGCCCTTCTCCGTTGGTTGTGGTTTGCCGAATCATTCCGTTGCTCAGGCTTTTAATGGTGACCTTTGCGCCGACAACAACAGCACCAGTTGTGTCCGTTGCCGTTCCGCTTATGTCGCCGGTAGAAGCCGCGAACGTCGGAAGAGTGAACAGGCAGGCAATAAATATGCCTGCAAGTATCTTTCGAAAGTTTTTCTTCTTCATTTGTACCTCTTCTCTCCAAGAGTTTTGGTCGTGAATAGGGAAAGTGTGAGGGACAACCTTTTGGTTGGTAAAAAATACGAAGGCGCACGCGAAACGTCCCTATACAGATCACAGTGCCCCCACCGCTGTCCCTGTTCGTTCAGAGCGCAATCAGAGTTCCACAAAAAAACACGTAAAGAATCAATAAGATACGTAAATTTAATCCGGATTAGATACCTAATTACGGATTTTCAACCTTGGGTGAATCCTAGATTTGGAATATTTTTGCCCGATCTATGCAACTCGACGCGCCTTAAGCGCATCGCGTCCCACTTTAGTGAGTTTCATAAGGCATTAGCTGGATTGTTTTTTAGAACTGGCCGCTTATGCTCGGGAGCACATGCTCTCTTGGGGGAAATCGGCTGTCCTTGCGGTGTGTTTGGCAAGTCTGCTTCTGACCGCCCGTGCCTTTGCCGGGGACGCATCCGCAGATCATGGCGACGTTCGCCCTCCAGCGCCAATTCGGCAGCTTTCTCCTACGTATAAAATCCAGGCCGGCATCGATGGCGAGATCTACCCGGTTTTCGCCAATTACGCTTCCTTGCAGCGCCAGACCGATCGCACGTTTGGCGTGGTCTCCGTAACGCTTTCGAACAATTCGGCTGAAGCGATTCTTCGCCGCGTTACCGTCAGGATCCCGGGCTGGAGCGACAACGAGATTCAGACGGTTGAACTTGCTCCTGAAACCACCCGCACGCTGGTTTTTGCTCCTACGTTTCTGCCTCGGCTGTACCAGAACCACGAAATCACCGCGGCCACGGCGGATGTGACTATTTCCGATACGGCTTCCGCCAGTTCGTATGAAACCACCGTTCCGGTCAGGCTTCGATCAGCGGAAGACATGTTCTGGGGCAACGGCTTCAAGTACGCTTCTTTCATAGCGTCCTGGGTAACGCCGCATGACCGCCAGGTGGAAAGCGTGCTGGCACGAGCCAAATCCTTTACAGCGGACCATCGCTTGCCGGGATACGAAAACTGGAAGACGGCTGCCCAGCAGGAGCAGGAAACCTATCGCGAAGCCAGGGCCATTTTTATGGCCCTTCAGCATATGGGGCTCTCTTATGTAAAGAGCTCAGCCACGCTGGGCGACCACAAAGGCGTAAGTGAGCGGGTCCGCATGCCTCGTGTAAGTCTGGCCCAAAGCAGCGCAAACTGCATTGATGCCGCGGTGATGTACGCTTCGCTCTTCGAAAATCTGGGGATGGATGCCAGCATCGTGATCGTTCCTGGCCACGCTTATGCCGGCGTGAGAGTTGCCGAGGGCTCGGCCAGGTTCCTGCTGATCGACGTGGCGCTTACCGGCCGCAGCGCTTTTGAGGCAGCCGTGGCTTCGGCCCAAAACGGCATGGCCAGTCACGTTCCCAGTGCGATTACGCAGGTCATGGTGGAAAAAGCACGGTCCTCCGGCATCTATCCAATGCCGTGATTTTTCAGCAACCTCGCCGGTGTTTTCCTCATCCATTCAGTGCTATATGGCACTTCCGCAACGAGCAGAAACACTTGACATCCGCCCAGACAGGCTTAAAATACCCGCAATTCGTGAACAGGCATCGGCAAAAGTACGCCTTGATCCGAATATGAATCCGAGTCAGAATTCACCTATCCCGAGACGGCCTCCCGACCCCATACCTATGGAGAAACCCTGCAAGCATCCCCGTGTGCGCGTTGTTGCACGCGAAGAAGACGCTGAATTTGTTGAATGCCAGGAATGTGGCGACGTTTTTGAATCCAGCGAGTTCAAAGACATGGCCATAGAAGAAAACATCGAGCCTGACGAGGCTTGATTTTTTCGGAGCTCTGGCGGCTCAATGGACGTTGTATCCGTACGGGCGATTTCCTGCCTTTTTGCTGTCTCAATGCTTCAAGGGGCCCGATCGCCCCGATGTCTTCAAGAGTCATTTACAAAATCTGGTTGGTCCGGAACATTTCATGCCCCTGCTTGCACTCCTCATCGACGATTCCATGCTAATCCGGCACACGGTGGCCCGCTTTCTGGAGAACCGCGGATTTGCAGTGGAAACCGCGACCGACGGCCTCGCCGCCCTGGATACCCTCAAGGCCATCCGCCCGGACGTCATCTTCACCGATCTGCAAATGCCCAGGCTCAGCGGCTATGGTCTGATCGACGCGCTCAAGGCAAACCCGGAAACCGCCGACATACCCATCGTCGTATTGGCGGCAAGGCCTCCCTCCGGAGATCTCTCGACCAGTGGGATCCACTCGATCATCTACAAAGACTTAAATGTGGAGCAGCAACTCAGCCGCTCTCTCGACCGTCTCTTTCCTTCCGGCACCACGCTCTGAATCTTTTACCGCAGCGCGAGTGATGCCTCGGCGGAAAAGCCGGCCGCAGCAAAATCTCCTTCCCGCAGTTTGGGAAAGGCCGCGGCGGCGATCATGGCTGCATTATCCGTGGAAAGCCGGCGCGAAGGAAAAAACACCGGCATTCCCGCCTTTGCGGCCCGCAATGCAAACGTCTCTCGCAGTTCACGGTTGGCGGCTACGCCGCCGGTCACAAACAGTGTGCGCACTTCTCTTTCCTCTGCCGCCTGCAACGTCTTGCCAACCAGATCTTCCACCACTGACCGCTGGAAGGATGCTGCAAGATCGAGAGTCTTCTTGTCGCAATGCGCCAGCATGTCGTCCACGGTCGGTTTCGCGATCCCTCTAAGCGCCTGCTGCCGGGCCATAATCGACTCGCGCATACCTTCCAGTTCCACGTAGCGCAGCACCGCCGTCTTGATGCCGCTGAAGGAAAAGTCATAGGGCGTCTGTTCCGCTTTTGGCGTGCCACGGTTGCCATGCTTGATCTGCGACGGCACAAATTTCACGGCCCGGGGATTGCCATTGCGCGCCAGTGCGTCAATCACCGGCCCTCCCGGATAGCCCAGCCCCAGCAGCTTGGCTACTTTGTCATAGGCTTCGCCCGCAGCATCGTCGCGAGTGCGACCGATATTTTTGTAGGTCCAGCCATGCTCCTGTTGTTCGGCCAGGAACAGATGCGTATGCCCACCGGAAACCACCAGCGCCAGCAAGGGGAAGTCGATATGAAAATTCCCTTTCTGCTTTTCCTCCAACAGCACCGCGTGGATGTGACCTTCAAGATGGTTCACCGTAATCAGAGGCTTCTCCAGGGCAAACGCCAGCGCCTTGGCATAGCTGATGCCTACCAGCAACGCGCCAGCCAGCCCAGGGCCCTGGGTTACCGCAATGGCATCGATCGATTCATAGCTCTTGCCCGCTTCCGCCAGCGCCTGACGGACCACCGGAACGATTGCGCGCAGATGTTCACGTGACGCCAGTTCCGGAACAACACCGCCGTACGGCTGATGGGTGGCGATCTGTGACGACACCACGTTCGAAAGGACGCGCTCGCCATCGCACACCACCGCCGCGGCCGTCTCGTCGCACGAGGTTTCAATCCCCAGGATGTAATTCTCAGACATACATCTAATATTATTGGATTTAAGGTGGAAGAGCGGCCCTTTACTTTACACCTTCAGGGCCGCGTAAAGGGATTAGAAATCGGGGCTTTAGCCCCGGACCCCATGAACCTCTCTTCCGAAAAAGCGCAGGCAGCCACCCGCATCGCGCGCACTCTGCGTGAATACGGATACTCCGCCTATCTGGTCGGGGGCTGCGTGCGTGATCTGCTGCTCAACCGCGAACCCGCCGACTATGACGTTGCCACCTCCGCCGCGCCGCATGAAGTCATCCGTATTTTTCCGCAAACTTTTGCCGTGGGCGCGCAGTTCGGCGTGGTGCTTGTCCCCGTGCTTCGTGACACCGCGGACGGCGAGCGCGCCAACTACGCCATTGAAGTCGCAACCTATCGCAGTGACGGAGCGTATTCTGACGGCCGCCATCCTGACGAAGTTCAGTTTTCGAAAGACGCACGCCTTGACGTCCAGCGCCGCGACTTTACCATCAACGGTCTGCTGCTCGATCCCGATACAGCTGAAGTTCTGGACTACGTGGGTGGCCGCGACGATTTACAGCGCGGCACGATCCGTACGATCGGCGAGGCCCACCAGCGCTTCGGTGAGGATAAGCTGCGCATGCTCCGCGCCGTCCGTTTTGCCGCCCGCTTCGGCTACACCATCGACGAACAGACTCTCGCGGCGATCCGCGAACTGACGCCGCAGATCCACCAGGTGAGCCATGAGCGCGTCCGTGACGAGATCCTGAAAATGCTTACTGAAGGCCACGCGCGCCGCGCCTTTGAGCTGCTGGACCAGACAACTCTGCTCCAGCAGGTTTTGCCGGAAATCAAGAAGATGCAGGGCGTGCAGCAGCCGCCGCAATACCATCCTGAAGGCGATGTGTGGGTCCACACGCTCATGCTGCTGGACGGCCTGCCTGCGGGCTGTTCCAAGACCCTTGCACTCGGCGCGCTGCTGCATGACGTAGGCAAGCCGCCCACGTTTCGCGTGGCGCCCGACCGCATCCGCTTTGACGGTCACGCTGAAATCGGCACGAAGATGGCGGAAGAAATCTGCCGCCGTTTCCGCCTCTCCAATGACGACACCGAACAGGTGCTCTCGCTGGTCGCAAATCACATGCGCTTCGGCCAGGTGGCGCAGATGAAAGATTCCACGCTCAAGCGCTTCTTTCGCCTGCCCGGCTTTGAACAGCATCTTGAACTGCATCGACTGGACTGCATGAGCAGCCATCGCGACCTGAGCCTGTATGACTTTGCGCGGGAAAAGTTTCACGCGCTGCCCGCGGAACAGATTCGCCCCGCGCCTCTGATCACCGGCGAGGACCTCATCGCTGCCGGATATAAGCCAGGGCCGGCATTCAAGGAATTACTGACCGCCGTGGAAGACGCGCAGTTGGATGGAACGATCAGGACGAAGGAAGAAGCGATGGAGTTAGTAAAGAAGAAAGGAATCGAGTTTTATTAGCCTTTTGATTCCTGTTCACTTACAAATCTTTCTGGACAAGTAATAGCAGTCCAGCATTTTGAGGTACAATCTTTACACCCCCTTAAAGTGTGTGCGATCTGCTATCGCACGTAGAGGAGGATACTACCTTGGCTCAGCAAAAACCTAGCTTGACTTCTCTGGAAAGCCAGCTCCGAGATTGCTTGTTGAAAATGCAGGATGTTGCGACGGGTGGCTGGGGAGAGCACCCAGGTGGGCGGCTAAGTGCTCTCAACACTGCAGAGGTGGTAATAGCGCTTTCGGCAGCGGGCATTGCGCCCGGAGATTCAAACATTCAGAATGCCGTGAGATTTTTGCTCAAGGAATGGGTTGCGATGGATCCGCCTGATTATGGTGCTTGGCCCCGTAAGGCTGGCCATGGCACAAACACGCGTCTTGTTCCTGACGTCATCCGAACGTCGGTGATTGTGAGCGCATTGATTCTGGCGGGGAAGGGTGTTAACGATCCGAACGTTCTGCCATCAATTGAGTGGCTGGTTTCGCGCCAGAACAAAGCTGTCAATGATTCCGGTTGGGCCTATCAAGGGAACCAGAAGAGCCAGATCCTTCCGAGTTGTTTTGCTCTTCTAACGGTTATGCGTACTTCCGCCTCAGCGGAAACCAATCATTGGAGGAGTCCGGTCGAAAACGGGCTAAAGCACATCAATGACCGATTTCGCAATGGCAATGGATCGTTCGGTACAGGTACGCTCACCGCAGCGCATACAATCTTTGTATGTTTAGTCCTGCAGTCGGCCCGCTCGTGCGGATTTAACATCAATCCGACTGCGGAACAACGCGCCATCGAGTGGCTGCTGAACAATCAGGATGATGCCCTGTCCCCCGTTGAAGAAACCGTTGCGATTGATCCGTACCCAAACGGCGAGGCAAATTACGCTTTTACATTTTCAATGGAAGCGCTTCTATTGCGTGTACTCAGTTACTCGTCGGTTGCGTCTCACCGACAAACCGATCTCTGGCTCAAAATTCAGAGATTTCTCTATGGTAATTTTGATGAAATGACCGGTGGCCTTTACGGCCGACGTGTCTTTTCTTGGTCCACCGCTGTGGGGCTCCACGCCATAAAATTAAGCGAACAGTATCTCGCGCCGATTCCGCCATCCCCTGGCGAAGATCCAAGCGGACTTAAAATTGGGAATGCGATTTTACTTGTGGTCTTTGTACTCGTGGCGGCAGTCGTATATCTCAGTAAATCGGGAGTATTCTCCGCTCTCCAAGCATCCGTGTTTGGTTTGCTTGTCTTAGCCTCTTTACTAGCATACGGAAAAATCGGAGAAAAAACGTTTGGCCAGTTGGTGGCGGGCTTGCTTGGGCCAAAGAAAGAGTCACAGAATTAGTGCCCATGCGAGATTCGATTCTTTTTGATGGTGAAGGCGTTGTAATCGACAGCGAAAGGATATGGGATCGTGGTCAGGAGGAATTCCTTCAGCGGCGCGGCATCATTTATGATCGCGAAAAAATTAAGCCCCTCTTGGCGGGGCGCTCGCTAGAAGATGGCGCCCGTATTCTGCAGTCCACTTATAATTTTTCCGGTGACCCGAAAACTCTAGCCCAAGAAAGAATTGCCATCGTGAAAGATCTGTTTGCGCATGAGGTTGAATTTGTGCCGGGCTTCAAAGAATTCTATAGCCGCATTCAGGCCGCCTTCAAAACTTGCATCGCTACTATGATGCCCCAAGAATTACTTGATGTAGTAATCGAACGACTTGATCTGCGAACCTTATTCGGCTCCCATATCTATTGTCCCGGCCAGGGACTGTTGCGAGGAAAACCTGCGCCGGATTTGTTTCTGTACGCTGCAAAACAATTGCAGTCCTCCCCGCAGCAGTGCATCGTTATCGAAGATTCTCCCAACGGAATAGAAGCGGCAAAACGCGCCGACATGTTCTGTATTGGAATAGCTACAACATTCGAACCTGTTCGACTAAATAATGCTGATGTGGTCATCCGAGCATTCGATGAAATCGAATTGGTCGATTTAGCACATTGAGTCGACGGGGAGAAGCGACGTGCGCTAGAAGGAATGTTCCAAAGTAAACTCACTTTCCTTCTCTCGATAATTAAAATATTCCCACACCTGCTCGCTCATGCGGCCGATCGCGTCTTCCAGTTCGCTGTAATAGCCGCGATGGTGTGCCGAAAAGAACATCACCACTCGCGCTGAAGGTGTCTCATTCAGGCCGACATCGTGCGCGATATAGGTGGGAAGTCGCCGGTCTTGTGGGCGTCGAGGCATCGTCCAGCAGGAAGCGCGGAATGCGCGTGCGATCGGAACCGCCGCAACCGAGGCCACCTCCACCCCGCCACGCGAAGCTCGGGGCGGGGACCCCGGGCTGTGCCACACAATTCTGCTGGTGTTGGGCGATGTGGCGAGGAACGGAAAATGCATAGGTGTTTCGACTTGTCCTCAGTCGCTTACGCTCCCTCGGACGGGCGCTCAACATGACAAACGGGGGGCAACGAATCGCGCTGCCCCGGCAGCGACACGAAAACCGATCGTTATCGGACGCTGCGGGAAAAAACAAATGTTGTCCGCGGCATGTTTTTGTCAAGATGGCCGGATTCCCATTTGTCCGATGTACTGATTCGCTATTGATTCGGCAAATAAAAGTGCGCTACAGTGGGCCATTTCGTTCCAGTCAGGAAAAAGAGTGATTTCTAACACCAAAAACCTCACCACTGATGACACGGATGACACTGATTTACACGGATCGGAACCGGATGGAAGGAAAAGGCCTTCACCAAAGAGGACACAGAGGAATACAGCGAACGAAAAACCTTACCTCTGATCGCACGGATAAGGCTGATTTACACGGATCGGAGATGGTTCGAGAACGCTACGACTGCATAATCTTGCGCATTTAACCAGCTTCGGCTGGAGAAAGAGAGTTATCAGACATGGGCTACTGGATGGTGGATGGACAACAGCTAACGGACGAACAATACCAGGAGTTACAGAGACAGAAACGGCTGGAAAAGCAGAAGGTGCAGGAAGAATCGAACCGGCTGAGTCGGGAGCTGGGCGCGGCCTATGCGGCGTTGAAGGAGCATCTGCGAAGGAACGCGGAGGCCGGGCAGCAGGTGACCGACGATGGGGCGCAGGACCAGACTATTTATCGGACGCTGCGGCAGAACCTGGAGCGGGCGAACGAGGCCCCGCGTTGTGGAACAGTGAGAGAAGACGGGACATGGTGCCGGTCACCGAAGTTAAAGGGTAGCGCCCACTGCTATGCCCACTACCGGATGAGAGAAGCGCAGGCCCAGAAGCTGCCATTGGCGGCGGTGGCGGACGCGAACGCGATCCAGATAGCGATCATGCAGGTGCAAAAGTGGCTGATTGACGACGAGATATCGGAGAAGAAAGCGGGGCTGTTGTTGTATTCGTTGCAGTTAGCGGCGTCAAACGTGGACAGAACGACGTTTGGGAAGGCCAAGGATGAAGATCTTTCGGAAGGAATAATGGAAGACGAAGAGTACGTCCAGGCACAGCGGCAGCAAGTGGAGAAGCAGAAGCAGCTGGAGGAGATACGGAAAGGCACGACCTTACCACTGATCAACACTGATGACACGGATCGAAAAAATGCGGAAGAAAAGTTACCACGGATGGACGGATTGGGAATCGGGAAATCGGGACATCGGGAAATCGGGGCATCGGGAAACTCGAACGCACCTGTGATTAACACTGAGAACACTGATCCGGATGAAGGATTGGGGAAGATGCTGCCGCAGCCGGCGGGCGGTGAGGTCTACGCCAATCGAGGCGTAAATTCTGAAGTGCACGCCAATCTGGGATAACTTGGGATGACCCTCGCTGAAGTCTACGCCAACTTGGGATGACCGGGGGAGGGGGGAGGGCGCGCAACGCGCGCCTATCGGGTGATCTGTTGATCGCGCGTCATTGGGTGACCGGAAAGGCAAAACCTTACCACTGATCAACACAGATGACACTGATCGGAGGGAAAGCGACAGCCGAGGGCGGCTGTGCCACACGAGTTTCGCAGTTCCAACCCGGGATCGCTCCTACTCGATCCTGACCACGTTCCCGCTGACCTTGGGGAATTTGTCGAACACCGCGGGGTCATGGCCGGGGACAATCAGGCGGAGCGAAGAAGCGAGCTGTTTCATACGGTCCTGGGCGCGCAAATTGGACGCCGCATCCAAGGTCTGGGCGATGGGCACATGCTTTTCAAGGTTTTCATAGAGATACATGTTGTCACTGGCCAGAATGACCGCGCCGGCTTTGGTATTCACGCCGACATACTGCGACTGGAAGGTATGTTTGCCGCCGGTATAACAGGTGATGCCGGGAAGGATTTCCTGGGAGTCGCCATTGACGAGCGTGACGCGGCCGGCCAGGTTGAGTTTCACGGCGGCAAGCACGTCGTCCGGATCGATGCCGCCATGGGTGCGGGGCTGCTGCCAGGCTTCGCCGGTGTAATAAGTGTATTCATCTTTTTGCAGCCAGATGCGCGCGCGGGAAAAAAGGTCCATACCGTCGGCGTGGTCCCAGTGCATGTGCGTGATCACCACGTCGGTAATGTCATCGGCGGTAAGCGCGGGCTGGCCGGCGGGAGTGATGCCGGGTTGGGAGACGGCGTCCGAGGGTTTGATGAAGCCTTCAACCTTGAACTGCTTGAAGAACTGCGGACGATAGAAGCCGGAATCGACCAGGATGTTGCGGCCGTTGCCGCGGATGAGCCAGACGGTCATGGCAATCGATAGTTTGCGTTGCGGGTCAGCGCCGGCGATGAGCGCGTTTACGGGAAAGCCAGGAATGGAGGCATAACGGATGGCAAAAACTTCGTACACCGGCAATGCGGAGGTCGTGGGACTGGCTGACGTAGCGGCGGAAGTCGTGGGACTGGCTGACGGCGTTTGGATGGCCCCACTGGCCGAAGCCGGCATAGACGGCGTGGACGGCGTTTGCGCCACGGTCACGCAAAGACAGAAGTACAATAAGGGTGCCAGGACCGCGGATTTTGCTATCATGCAGCCTCCCGCCTCCAGGTTTCGTGGTCCCAGAGAACGACGCAAAAAGGTTCAGGAAATAAGAGTGCATGAATAATCCGGGAATGTCGAGAATTCCGAAAGTGCCGTCGTTGCTGCGACGTATTGGCTTCAGCTTTCTGCTGGGGTCCGGCCTGTTTGTGCTGGGCGCGGTGCTGCAAGGAGTGCTGGAGCATCGTGGCGTTTCCGGCGTAAGCATCTATGTGGACGACCTGGTGCTGGGAGTGCTGGCCGGCCTGATGGTGTTTGCCTATGAACAGCGGCGGTCGCGGGACCTGCGGCGGAAGCTGGCGGTGATTTCCGCCATGAACCACCACGTCCGCAATGCGCTGCAAACCATCTCGTATCTCCCGTACGCCGACCAGGCAAAACAGATTCTGCTGGTCCAGGAGTCGGTCAATAGGATTCAGTGGGCGCTGCAAGAGATTTTGCCCGGAGATGAGGAAAGCATGCAGAGTTTGCCGCCGGCATCGAACATGGCGAAAATGGAAAAGCTGGAAGACAAGAGCCGGGCGGGAACGCGGTAAAGAACGTGAATGCGAAAGGACGCGAGTACTCCAGTGCTGTAAATGCCCGTACGCTGATACAATACTGGAAGCCGCAATACTCCGGAGAGGTGGCCGAGTGGCTGAAGGCGGCGGTTTGCTAAACCGTTATAGGGGCTAACACTTCTATCGGGGGTTCGAATCCCCCCCTCTCCGCCAGACAGTCTGCAGCCCGAGAATGGTTCTCTGATGCCCTCCCGACAGCCCGCCTTTCGGCCATGTCTCCCCTTCAATCAAGTCAGAATCTATCAGTAAGTCCCTAGGGCCTTTCCCTTTTTTGGACCTCTTTCTCCGCGACGCAATTGATTCGTCGTTCTTGCATTAACTCCACCATCCGTTGCTCCGGGCTGCTTTCCCAGGGAACTGCTGATCTGTCAGTGCCCTGACGCCCAGCCACCAGCCCGGGTAAGCCCGAAGCCGGCCTGGGTTCGTCCGACCGTTCCTTGGATCGGCGAAGGACCGGCGATCCTCGAGCGCTATTTGGGTGTTTATGGCGCCTCCGATTCTCCTCTTGGCGAACGGGAAACTGGTAGCTTCCCGGAGGGGGTTTTGAGGGGCTCTATAAAAAGGGGGCAAACCCCTCATAACTCCCTGGCCCCAACGCTTCCGGCCAATGTTTATGCGGGTGGGGGCCGAAATGGTAAAATAATAAAGTGCGTAGAAATGCGTCCGTGCGCCAAAAGTCTTTGTATCCGATTGAAACTAGGAGCTTTACTAGGCCGTTGGTTTTTGGGGCGTGTCAAATAGAGTTGCAAATAAACATGAGAAACCACTAAATGACGCAAAGCCTCGAAGCGCTACTGTCAAGGTTTTTTTACCAACCCCCGTAATGGAACGCGTTCGCGAGCGTATCAAATACTGCGGAGAAGGGTTTTGGCTTTTCGAGGACTTTAGCGACTTATCCCATTCCGCTGTGGCGCACTCCAAGCCCCAGTTGTTTCAACGCTCGATGCTCCGTTTCTAAAGGATCGGTCGCTCTTAAAATCGATTGCGATGCGGCGTGGATCTCTTCTGCGGAGGATCGTAGCGCGCCTGCAGCGTTTGGGCCGACAAATGAAGCAATCGCGAAGAGAACTATAACGACAAAACAAAGCATTACGAAAGCCCAAAAGTAGTAGCGGTGAATTCGAGCTTTGAGCCACTGGGAGGGGGTCAAGGTGTCTGGAATGGGTGAAGATGCTCCAAAATAATGTCACCCCTTAACTGCAACGAAAAAATGTCACCCTCAAAGGATGGTGACCTTGAGTCAGAAGGAATTGCAGAGAATGCGAGTGATTGAAAAGGCAGTGGACGGGCGGCTGAGCGTACGCG
>DASXCL010000073.1:0-6574 GCA_036491195.1 Candidatus Angelobacter sp. | reverse complement strand
GACTCATGCTCCCGACTATCCCGAGATCGCCGAGGCAGCCGGAATTTCTTTGCAATTGTCCGGACATACGCACCTTGGTCAGTTCATCCCCTGGACCTGGTTTGCGCGCCGGATGTATCGTCAATTTGTGTACGGCCTGAGCCGCATTGGCAACATGCAGATTTTCACATCTAGCGGAGCGGGAACGTGGGGACCGCCACTTCGGCTGGGATCAAATCCAGAGATCGTGATGCTGGAGTTTGAATAGCGATACTCACCACAGACTCAGCACGCGATGCGCGAGAGGCCCCTTTCCGCAAGACATCTTCAAGGGGCCCCTCAACACCTTTTCGGGCTTTATTTGCTGCCCGGAGGGATGATGCTATTCATCCTCAGATATTCAACTAACTGGCCGTAGTGGTCCCAGGTATGAACGCAATCCTCGATGGCGACACCCAGTCGCGTGGCCGTGCCATCCGGCCATGGAGAGATTTCATTCGTCTGTATGGGACGGTTAGCATCATCAATCGAGGCTGCCGCCCGATGCATGTAGGCGAACGAGGCCTTGACGTACGCGATGATCTCAGTCTTGGTACGCAGATTGTCAGGGCCGCTCTCCCTCACGCCGACGTCTACGGAAGGTCGCTCACCCAGAATGCCAGCGCCCAGGATGAAATTGTCCGCCGCGATGTGCTTGAGTTCTCCGCCAAAAGTGCGGACCCCTTTGAACGCGCCCTTCGTCGGAGCAAATGAAAATTTCTCCGCGGGCATGATTTCAGCGATGCCGAGAATCCGTTGCTCCTGAAAGTCGAGGATAAAGTTGAGTATCTCAGTATTGGTTCGGCCTGCAGCCGCGTCAGTTGATTGCGCCTGACCGAAAACACCGTTGATCAGTAAGAATAGAGTTGCAAACATCAACACCACATTCTTCATAAATTCTCCTTGAAAGCGAGCTTCGAGCGTTGGGAACAGACACACGAGCGGACCAGCTCGGAGTATTGAAGAGCTCGGTTTTCAGGATCGAGGAGGGCCACGGTCGGTCTCGGGAAATCCGACCGAGGAACTGGCAGGCGCAAGAGAGCGTTGCACCATAACGTGGATGGCAACCAACGAAGGCGGGGAAACCGCGGGCGGACTAAATCCAGCGAACTGAATTTGATCGAGACCACGCACACCGCACCTGGCAGCCTGCGTTTTCAGTTCGTTGCAACCGTGTTGATTCCCCGCCAAAGCGCCGTACCGCGTTGTAGGGGAACACACGTGCGGCGCGCTATGGCGATGGCAGGTCTGCGGTGCCACGTTCGTCAACCCCGCCAAACACGCCGATGCGGACGCAGCCAGACTCAAAATCAACAGCGCTGTTATCGCAGGAATGGAAACATGGCGCATTCTGACTATTAGACAAGCGGCTTCGGTAAACGTTAGCGGCCGGGTTACCGCTGCCATGGATCCTTCAAGGCCGTCCTCCAAAAACGCCCGGCTGTTTTGCTTGCCATTGGTCGAGAATGTGGGCGGGCTGTTCTCAACCGGGTAGCATCATTTCGGAGGAAATGACAGTTCGCATAAAGTGAGCATGCACTCACTTCCCTTTTCTGAGTCTAATCATTTGAGCGAGCATGTTATTTGAGCCCTCGCGAGCGTAGTTTCTTCCATCATCATAAATTTCATGACCGCTTAAGATTCAGGACCAACTCCGCTCATCGGTGGATTCGACCTCGATTTCGCTGAGGGTCAGGCCAATGGTCTAATAGCAATCCTATGAATAAAACGATCATGCTTGAAATCTGCGCCGACTCCATCGAGTCCGCAATTGCTGCGGAGCGCGGAGGCGCAGATCGCATCGAGCTGTGCAGCGCTTTGGCCGAAGGTGGCGTCACCCCAAGTTCCGGGCTGATGGCCGCGGTGCGCAGCCGACTGGGCCTTCCCCTTTGCGTTATTATTCGTCCGCGCGGCGGCGACTTTCTGTACTCCTCGGACGAGTTCGAAATCATGCGGCACGACGTGATCACTGCCAGACAACTCGGTGCTGATGGTGTCGTCCTCGGCATCCTCCGCGAAAACGGAACGATCGATACCGATAGGACGCGCACCCTGATCGAAATCGCTCGGCCGATGCAAGTGACGTTTCATCGCGCCTTCGATATGTCGAGTGACCTCGGTGGCGCGCTTGAAGACGTGATCGCGACCGGCGCGGACCGCATTCTCACCTCCGGCGGCGAACAGTGCGCGCAGTCCGGTATTTCTAACATCGCGGCGCTGGTGAAGCGGGCCGCGGGCAGAATCGCCGTCATGGCAGGTGCGGGGATCAATCTCGCCAACCTGCGTGACATCCTCGACCGCACCGGCGTTCGCGAGATTCACACCACCGCGCGCGTTAAAATCTCCAGCCGAATGCAGTATCGGAATGAGCGGTTATCGATGGGCTCGACCGCAGGACGTGAATACGAACAGCTCGTAACTACAGAAAAGACGGTATCGGAATTGGCGGCAGCCCTGGCGCAATGAATTCGACTTAACGCTTGTCGCAGCCTGTGTCGGTTCGTAGTAATCTCTGGGCCATGCGAATCGTTGCTACCGTCAGGCTTGTGTGGGCGACCCTGTTTTCTATCCTGCTGGCGCAGATGTGCCTTTCGCAACAGACAGCCGCCCCGCCGCAGATTGTCATCTTGCATGCGACCGTTATCAATCCAGGCACGTCATCGGTTGAGGCAGATCGCGCGGTTGTCATTAGCGGAGATCGCATCACCTCTGTTTCCGATAGCGACAAATTCCAGCCGCCGAGAAACGCTCGCGTCATCGATGCGACCGGCCAATATCTCCTGCCCGGTTTCTGGGACATGCACGTGCACTCCGCCTTCGGTGATTGGTTTCCCGGCGGACGCGACATCATTCTGCCCCTGTTCATCGCCAATGGCGTAACCGGCGTACGCGACATGGGCGGCGACATCCCCGTTCTTCAGGAATGGCGCAACCAGATTTCGAACCGCCAGATCATCGGACCGCGCATGGTTTTCTCCGGCCCCATGCTTGATGGATACTTGCCCGACGGCAAGCTCCGATTTCCGAGTTCGATTCCCGTCACTACTCCGGCAAGCGCCGTGGCCGCCGTGGATTCTCTGAAAACTCAGGGGGTGGACTTCATCAAAGTGCAGTCCGTCATTTCGCACGATGCTTATCTGGCCGCGGCTGCGGAAGCCCACAAAAAGGGCTTGCCGATCGTGGGCCACGTTCCGGACAAGGTCCGATTGCGAGAAGTCATTGAGGCTGGACAAAATAGCGTTGAGCATCTGATGGGAATCTTCGAAGGATGTTCCACCGAGGAAGACAAGTTCATCAAGGGCGAGGGCAATTTAAAACTCCTGCTCACAACTCAGGACCCGCAACGATGTGACTCGCTGATAAAACTACTCGCGCGCAGTCAGACCTGGCAGGTCCCAACCCTGGCCTGGCAACGCGGCGGAACATTCCTGGATCAACGCGACCTGAAGCACGATCCGCTCGACAAATACGTTCCCGCATACTGGCGCGATGTGACCTGGCGTCGCTTCACCGATGAAATGATGCCTGATCTCCTGCGCGATCCGCTGGCCCTGCGCCAGGATTATTTCGCCCGCAATCTAACGATGGTCGGCGCAATGCATCGAGCAGGAGTGTCCTTCATGGCCGGCACCGACACCGCTCCCGGTGTTTACATCATGCCCGGATTCAGCCTGCACGATGAGCTGGCAAATTTTGTTGAAGCCGGCCTCACGCCCATGGAATCGCTGCAGACCGCAACTAGCAACCCGGCGAAATTTCTAGGGATGGAAAACACCTTGGGTTCGGTCGAACCCGGCAAGACCGCCGACCTTGTGCTGCTCAGGGAGAACCCATTGCAAGACATCCGGAATACACGGAAGATCAGCACTGTTGTTGCGAATGGACGGCTGTTTGATCGTCCAGCTCTCGATCAGATACTCACGAACGTGGAACTAGCCGCCAGGCAGCCCCATCAAGATTGAACAGCTTTCTGCCACGCCGCACAGCCCCTCCCGATTCTTTCGCATCTATTGTTCGGATCCATTAGGGAGATATCCATGGCTGATGCCCCGCGAATCACGGTTGAAGAACTGAAAAGACGAATGGAGGCTGGTGAGGACTTCACAATCATTGATGTGCGCAATCCTCAGGCTTGGGCCGAAGCGGACACCAAGATACCGGAAGCGCTGCGAATCCCCATCAATGATCTTGAACAAAATCTCCCCAACATCCCTAAAGACAAGCCCGTCGTCGCTTACTGTACTTGACCGAACGAAGGCTCTAGCGCCAGTTTGGCGCAGAAACTTCAGCAGCACGGGTATCAGGCTTACGCGCTCCAAGGCGGATTTCAGGCCTGGCAGGACGCGGGACTTCCACTCGAATCAAAGCGGCAGGCAGCCTGACGTCAAGGTAAGTAGCACCGTCCTCGCGCATGGGAGTTGAAGCCCGCCAGCGACCGGAGCGTTTACGGCTGAGTTGTTGGGGCAAACCGGCGGAGGGATAATCTGTGGCAGGTTGCTAGATCGACTGAAGCTGACTGGCGCTGGCAGAATTGCTCAAGTACCACTCGTACGTCATCAGAATCCCTTCACGCAGCGAAATTCGAGGATGCCAACCAAGCTTTCGCAGTCGGCTCACGTCTAAAAACTTTCGCGGTGAGCCGTCCGGCATGCTGACGTCAAAACGGAGAGATCCGCGATATCCGACGGCTTCTGCCACGGCCAGAGCCAATTCACGAATGGTCTGATCTTCGCCGCTGCCGACGTTAATGATCTCGGGCTCCTCGTAAATCAGCATCAGAAACACCGCAGCGTCTGCGAGATCGTCAGCATGCAGAAATTCCCTGCGCGGCTCGCCCGAACCCCAGATCACCACCTCCGGCGCAGCGCCCACTTTCGCCTCATGGAATTTCCGGATCAGGGCGGGCAACACGTGCGACGTCTGCAGATCGAAATTGTCGCCGGGGCCATAGAGGTTAGTCGGCATCAGGCTGATTGCATGAAAACCATACTGCAGGCGATAAGCCTGCGCCATTTTGATTCCCGCAATTTTCGCGACCGCATACCATTGATTGGTTGGCTCCAACTCACCGGACAACAGAGACTCCTCTCGCATCGGTTGCGGGGCATACTTCGGATAGATGCAGGATGAGCCCAGGAATTGCAGTTTTTTGGCGCCAAAGCGATAGGCGGCATCAATCAGGTTGAGCTCAATGGCCAGGTTATCGCGAATGAAATCAGCAGGAAATGTGGAGTTGGCCAGAATGCCTCCAACTCGCGCTGCTGCTATGAATACATATTCAGGTCTTTCCTGTTCGAAGAATGTATTGACAGAAATCTGACTCGTAAGATCAAGCTGGGTACGGGGGCAAAGCAGCAAATTGTTGAAGCCTTGCCGCTGTAGCGAGCGCACAATTGCCGACCCAGCCAACCCACGATGCCCGGCGACAAAAATTCTGCTGCCGCTAAGCATCCGCACGGCCGCGCATGACCACGCGGTGCCCCGCATTAGTCAGAGTGAGTTCCTGCCGCGCAAGCTCCATATCACTTTCGACCATCAATTTTACTAATTCATCGAAAGACATGCTCGGAGTCCAACCCAATTCCGCACGTGCCTTACTGGCGTCGCCTAAAAGATGATCTACCTCGCTCGGCCTGAAATACCGCAGATCCGGCTCGACTCTGTGGTGCCAATCGAGCCCGCAATATCGAGCTGCCAGGTCGAGAAAATCACGAATTGAATGCGATTCCCCGGTGGCAATGACGTAATCGCCGGCTTGCGGCGCTTGCAGCATCATCCACATGGCCTCGACGTAGTCGCCCGCGTATCCCCAGTCCCGACGCGCATCGAGGTTGCCTAGATAAAGCTTTTCCTGCAGCCCCAGCGAGATTCGCGTAAGCGCACGAGTAATTTTGCGAGTGACGAATGTCTCGCCGCGCCGGGGAGACTCGTGATTGAATAGGATCCCATTGGCGATGAATAAACCATACGCCTCGCGATAATTCACTCCATACCAGTGCGCAGCCACCTTACTGACGCCGTAGGGGCTTCGGGGATGGAACGGGGTACATTCGTTCTGAGGCGGAGGCGCAGCTCCGAACATCTCCGACGACCCTGCCTGATAGATGCGAACACCCTTGCAGGTGTATTTCGTAGAATCACGTACCGCTTCCAGCAGGCGCAGTGTGCCGGTGGCTACCACATCAGCTGTGTATTCGGATTGGTCGAAGCTGACCCGCACGTGTGATTGCGCAGCAAGGTTATAGATTTCGTCGGGCTGAACTCTTTCAAGTATTCGCCGCAGACCAGTCCCGTCACTCAGATCGCCGTAATGCAAGTACATCCGGGCTTCGTGTTCATGAGGATCTGCGTACACCGCATCCAGACGCTCGGTGTTGAAAGTGGACGCCCGGCGGACGATACCATGCACCTCGTAGCCCTTGGACAATAGTAGCTCGGCGAGAAACGATCCATCCTGGCCAGTAATCCCGGTTATCAGTGCTGTTTTCATTTGGCAACATCCTGGTGGGGCGGGCTTTGGCTCAAGGGCAGAGCTCTATTTTAATTCTGTGAATAC
>DASXCL010000072.1:0-13552 GCA_036491195.1 Candidatus Angelobacter sp. | reverse complement strand
ACCATGCTCAAGGAACGGGCTTTCCAGCACCAATGCGAAGGCGGCCTCTTTCCCGATCCCTCGGCGCCTCCATCATAACCAGATCTCGGCGTTTGTTCATTCCCGCCTTATCCCGCAGCACGCGGGTCGGGTGCTCAGGATCACCATCTTGGAACGGCCTTCGCGGCCACCAAGAAAAGGCAGTGCTGAAGGGTGACGGAAGCGCAGGGTGACGGAAGCGCCAAAATCAAAATCGCTCTCCCGCTGTGCTGTCGACCGAGCACACTCAGGAGATCCTAACGTTCAACTATTCAAAAGGAACGCCGCCGCGCTCCAGATCACAACCTGCATGAAATACACCAGACCGCTGCAGTGCGCACGGCCTCCCATGAGATGTTCAATTCGGTTTGAACATCAGGGAAGAATGTGGGATTTGTGGATCTCGGATTCCCCGCCAAGGCAATCAGTTATTCCATCTTCACCATCGAATCTCTAAAAGACCAGCACTGGCCTGTCCGCCGCCGTATCCAAGCCGGTGACGTGGAACATCCGACGCTGAAGAAACTGAACAGCCATGGGATTGGACTGCGTTCCATCTTTGCGGATCACAACCAACTGAGCTTCCTTGTCAGGAATTCCGGGATTGGCTCCCAGCGTTGCAAAGATGCTGCTGTCACTCCAGTCGCTGACCTGCAATGATACGAAGCTGCCGGTATCCTGGTTCAGGATCAGCCTGACCTCGCCGGCGTCCGGCCCAAAGCTGCAGCCATTGATAATGATCGACGCGAGCGGTTCCACTGCTAATTGCTTGCTAACTGTGCCCCGGAAGTCATTCGTAAAAGTCTGGAATTCAGAGGTCTGCCCCGCGATGAGCGGGCGGTCACAGAATACGAAGTTCGTGATGAACTGCTGCGCCGCGTTCAGTTGCGGCGTTGCGCCGGGATCTCTTAGCCGCTGCAGCTTAAGTTGGGAGAGAAAGACCCTCTGCCAGCCACCAGCCTGCTGCAAACTGGTAAAACGCTCTTTCAGTTCCTGGTTGTGCTGCTCTATCACGCTGAATTGGTGTTCGTTCAATTCCTCCGCCAGCCTTTTCAGGTCGGCGTGAGGTTGCGGCTGATCGCTATTCATCTTGCCTGGCAGCGATTGCAATACCTGGTTTTCCGATCCAATGTTTTCCGATGCAATGCCGATCGGTTGCCCGGGATTGATCATGGGCGATGGAGGTGTTGCCGGTTGTTGCGCTGCCGCGCTGAATACCATGCCTGCCAGAAAAATAGTGCTGATGATTGCCCAGTTCTTCATAGTCCCCTCGCTCGCGAAATTCCCATGGATGATCGGTAGTCTCTTGACGCCCTTAAAATACAGCGCCACAGCATGCAGAAATTTCAAGTACATTTAGGGGAGGAACAACGCTCCGGTCAGTCAATCTCCGGGCTCATGCAAGAATTTATCCGATGCCAAGGCCAATCCAAAGGAGATTTTGTATAGAGAGAGTATCCGCAGGCCAGCGAAGACAGAACGAAAGTGCCGGGCAGGACAGGCACGTCGGAACCTGGAAATGTCGTCCGGAAATTCCGATTGCGCGCGCTGAGACTTTATTTCTTCATTGCCGTCTGCGCCGCGCTCTGCGGAGTGGACTCTATCGGGCTGGCGGCGTTCTGCAGACGGTTGGTTTCGGTTACACCCGAAGGGCTCAGGATTACCATCTTGGAGCGGCCTTCACGCCCGCCGGGAAGAAAGAGCATTTTGTGCGCCGGATCGTAGGCGATGCTGAAACCTTTCACGTCCGTGGGCAGTTCGTGATCGACAACGTTGCGGTTCAGGTCGATCGCCAATACTGAGCCGTCGCCTGCCGAAGCGTAGAGCAGATTTCCGCCGGGATCTAGCACCAGGGCGTCCGTTCCACCCGGAGCGGGAATGCGTGCCAGTTCGGCGCCGGTATCGGCATTCAGGGCCAGCACGGCGTAACGTACGGCAACATAAAGGCGGCGGCGCTGTTCATCCAGGGCAAGTCCGGTGGGCTCGGAAGCCACAACTTTGTAGCGCCCGATAATCTTGTTGCTGCGATCAATGGAGACGATCTGCGCGATGTCCTGCAACGTCAACAGCAAAACCTGGCGCGCATTGTCATAGAGCATGTCCTGCGGCAATGCATTCAGTTCTATGACGGACGATTCCGCGCCCAGACGAAGATCGATGACGCTGAGCGTGCGGTCCAGCACGCTTGTGGCATACAGCGTCTTGGTCTGCGCGACCCACAGCAGTTTTTCCGGACGATGCTGCACCGGCACGACTTTCTCCACGCTCCAGTTTCGCGTGTCCACCACGGCGATGCCGTGATTGCCGGCCAGCGCAACGTACATGGTGCCGGAATCATTGTCCACGGTGATGCCGCGAGGGTCGCTGATCTGCGATATGCGGGCGACAATGCGCCGCTTTACCGGGCTGAAAACTTCGATAGTATTGGTCCCTGGGCGGGTAATCACAACCTGGCCATTGGCCATCGTTACCTGGCTGAACCCCGGGCCTCCGGGAAGATCAATCAGCGCCACCTGGCGCAACTTGGCTTCCAGGCCGTACATTGAACAGCTCGTAATCAATACCAGGAGAACAAACTTGATGTTACGCATAAGGGACAGGGACCTACCGTAAAGACGATTGGATGCAAGTAGCTGGTCTCCTGCTGCCTGAGGCTTATGGTGAAAATCCCGAGCGGAGCGAGGGAGCCCTATAGCCACGAAGAATTAGATGCTATCGGCGAACAGGGGCTATTTCGTAGATTTTACGGCCTAAAAATGCTTACATGGCCCCCAAAAATCCCTGTTGTGAACTAGCGGACCGTGAATTGAATACCCTCAGGATAGCTGGAAGCCACTTTCAACGAGCCCTTACGGGACAAGTCGCGCGGAGCGGCAAGACGGGCCAGATGTTCGCCGGTCGAGCCGTCCACCAGGAAAAACATCAGCGTGGCGTTGCGCCCCAGATTGTTCCACAGCGGATCGCCGCTGAAATCGGGTAATTCGATCGAGAAGCTGCCGTCGCTTGCTATCTTCCCTTTGCCCACATTAAACGGCGAGATGGCAAGACCGGGCATGCCAAAGAATTGTCCTGCCCAGCCGCACACGTACAGCGCTTCCACCTGCAAGTCACGGCCGCCAAATTTTGAGACGTCAGCCTTTCCCGTGAGCGGCATGGTCATGAGTTTCTGGCATTGAAATTCCGCCTGCCGTTTGCTTGCCGCCAAGTCATCCTCACGGATGGTGACAAATTGACAGCCCGGCGCGAAGACGATTGCCCTGAAACTCTTTGCCGGCTTGCCTTCAGCGCTTGTCTTCACCAGAATTTTCTGTTCATCGGGCTTGGCAATGCTGGAAGATTGCTGCACCGCCGAATCGCCATTAAGGAAGTAGCGCACCTGCACGTCTTTGGTCGAAGTAGGCGGAGCGACCGAAATCGTGAATACGTCATCGGTGGAATTGGTTTGTGCGGCGAGAGATAAAGCAAAAGCCAATATAAGTAACGGAATCAATCGATATCTAGTCATTTTCAATCTTTTCAATCTTTCTGCTCGGCCCATTATCGCCCCAACCATCGAGCGATTGCGGATTTTTATGCCTTAGTCCGCCGATTCATTTCAGGCTTTCGGCAAAGGATCGTACTGAGTAAGTCAATATGATCGACGAAGGGGTATCGGCATTCGATACACAGCTAAGAGTTAAAAGCCAAGAGATGCTAGCTTCTTACGCCAGATTCAGCGCACGCTTGAACGTTCCGCGCTCTTTCTGGATCTTTTCCTGCAACAGCGTGATGGCGTAAATCAGCTGCTCAGGCCGTGGCGGGCAGCCGGGCACATAAATATCCACCGGGATGACCTGGTTTACACCCTGTACCAGCGCGTAATTGTTGAATACCCCGCCCGAGGTCGCGCAGGCGCCCATGGAGATCACCCATTTAGGTTCGGGCATTTGCTCCCAGAGCTGGCGGATCACCGGAGCCATCTTCTGTGAGACGCGGCCGGCAATGATCATCAGGTCAGACTGGCGCGGCGAAGGACGAAACACCTCAGCGCCGAAGCGCGCGATGTCAAACCGCGCAGCCCCCATCGCCATCATCTCAATGGCGCAGCAGGCCAGGCCAAACGTCATGGGCCAGATGGAGCTTTTGCGCATCCAGTTCACTACGTTATCCAGCGAGGTAAGAACCACGCCCTGCGGCTGTTCGTTGCCGAACAGCACGTTGCGCATGTGCTGGGCATCGTCGGGATTGCCGGCCGTGTTCTCAAAGCGTTTCGTCAGCAGTCCGCGCTCGACATCGGGATTTACCAGGTGATCGCTCATGACATCTTCTATTTTAATTGGATGCGGGGCAGATGGGAAGGAGCGTTTCTTCAATCCCGAGCGGCAGCGAAGGAACCCTGTTGGCACGTTACCGCCCAGGAATAAAAGGAATCTGGGAGAAGAGATCGAACGGTATTTAGCTTTCCGTTTACTATTAGGAATAGGGGATTCCTCGTTCGCTCGGAACTTCGGAAAGAGTTCCGCTAAGATTCGGACATGGGCTCACACAACTCTCGCATTCTCGACCAGTTCACCCGCCAGGCCGTGCCATTTTCCGGCGCACCCGCAATTCGCAATGAAGAGGCATTAAACCGCATTGTGCAATGGGCCGGAACCGGGCCAGAGGACACGATCCTTGACGTAGCCTGCGGCCCTGGACTCCTTGCGTGCGCCTTTGCCCGCGTTGCGAAGCACGCCACTGGCATCGACATGACGCCGGCCATGCTGGAGCAGGCTCGCAAAATCCAGCAGGAACAAGGCCTCCAAAACGTAAGCTGGCAGCCCGGCGATGTGTATTCACTTCCCTTCCCGCCCGAGCAGTTTTCCATCGTCAGCTCGCGCTTTGTCTTCCATCATCTTCAGGACCCGCTGGCGGCGCTCATGGAAATGAAGCGCGTCTCAAAACCAGGCGGAAGGATTGTTGTCGCCGACATGGCGCCTCTGCCCGCGAAAGCCGACGCGCTGAATGCCGCCGAACGCCTGCGTGATCCCTCCCACGTGCGCGCTTTCACCCTAGATGAGTTGCGCGAACTGTTCAAACAGGCCGGACTGGCCATGCCGCAAGTCAACACATACCGAATGGAAGGCGAGCTTGAAGACCTTCTCTCCCGCTCCTTTCCCAACGAAGGCGATGCCGACCGGCTGCGCACTATTTTCGCCGATTCACTGGCCGACGACTCGCTTGACCTCAACACGCGCCTGGCCAACGGAAAAATCTACTATAGCTTCCCGGTCGCGGTACTGGTAGCGCAGAAGAGCCCTTAGCGGCTGATCGTTTAGTCAAACAGTTTCAGCTTCGGCCACACGTCCCGCAGGTTAGCCTTAAGCCCGCGGCACAGATAAACGTCAAAGTGTTCGTCACGCCTGGAATACGGATGCTCCACGCGCCCAACGTCTTCAACACTCCGGAACTGCTCTGGCTCATGGCGGCCATCACTGCGCAAAATGATCATCGTGCTGCCGTCATAGTTGCGCGGGCCCCACATCCAGTAGCTGTTGTGTTTGCTGATGGCCTGCGGCAAACCGTACCGAGGCCCGTAAAAATCCACTGCCGCGGCTTCGCCCCATCCGTTGGAAAAGATGGCTGTGCGCGCTCGCTCTTCCGGCGAAAGGCTGTTATAGACGCGCGCGACCTTCTCCACCATCTCCTGCCAGCCAAACTCGTCGGCAAACCACTGTGGCAGCGGACCGTTCTGCTGGTGCTCAATCTCCGGCGGCTTCAAGCCAAGCGCATTTTGGTAGCGCAGAAAGCTTTCCGGCGACAATAGCGGCACGGAAAACGGCATGAGCAATGCGCCCACTGCGATCACCATTGCGACATAGGCGCTCCGCATCCAGGTCCCAATCCGCCGCCCGGCAACCACGCGTTCCAGACCAATGGCGCCTGCGGCAAACAACATGGGATAGATTGGAGCAACATAATAGTTCTTGGCTTTCAGCGCGATGAACACCGTCAGCACCACCAGATATGTCCAGCCGAGCAGGCGATAGCGCCCCCTGTCGTGCGTCGATTCTTCGCGGCGCGAACCGCCTGGTCGAATATCCTTTCCAAAGAAAAGCCAGACCAGCCCGCCAACCCACAGCGGAAAAAGAATTGGATTCATGATCATGGCCTGGTCGGCGATAAACGCCACAGATCCGCGCACAACGTCACGGTCCGTCATGCGAATGTTGTGAATCAATTCCAGGAACGGGAAATGGTTACGAATTTGCCAGAGCAAGTTCGGCAAGGAAATTACCGCGCAGGCCAGCACGCCCAGCCATAGATAGCGGCTCTTAAGAAAATGCCGGTGCGGTGTGAGCGCCACGCCAACCATCAAGCCCAGCAGCAGAAACGCGATGGAATATTTGTTCTCAAACCCCAGCCCTGCCGCAACGCCAAACCAGAACCAGTAACTCGCGTCGCCTGTGTTGACGGCTTTCACCACGAGCCAGATACAAGTCAACCATATGAGCTGTTCAAACACGTTATCTGTCAGCCACGTGTGCGCTACTAAATAAAGAGGGACCACGAAAACGGCCAGAGCGGCCATGCCCTGGGCAAAACGGCCTCCACCCATTTCGCGCGCCAGCTTCCCGGCAAGCCAGACCACGGCGGCTCCGGCAACGATCGGCAGCAGGCGCACTCCAAGAGGCGAATCTCCCAGCACTACGCGCGACACCCAGGCAATCCACACAGTCAGCGGCGGATGGTCAACATATCCCCATGCCATGTGCCGTGAACAGGCAAGGTAATACATTTCATCGCGAAAGATGCCATAGCGCGCCACCGTCGCGACATGCAGCAACAGCTTGGCCGCCACCACATAAAGCACAATCGCCGTGCCGGAGGTGAATCGGCTTCGCGGCGCTTCTGCAACAGCGACTCTTTGAGCCGTAGAGTTCATTGTGCTTTCATTCAAGCGGCTTTGTAATCGACAACGATCAGCGTCAGGTCATCGTGCTGTTCTCTGGTGCTATTTCCAGACCATGCCGTCACATGTTTTACCAGAGCGTCGCAAAGCTCATGGGCAGACTGCCCGGCGTGTTCCGCCAGAAAGCTTTTGAACCGGTCCATGCCGAATTCCTCGCCTGAGGAGCTTGGCGCTTCAGTAACTCCGTCAGTGTAAAGAACGAATCTGTCACCCGGCTCCAGAGCTGCCGTCATAGACTTGTACGCGCCTTCAGGAAAGATTCCCAGCATGAGTCCGTTTTCTTCCATGCACTCAACTTTCTTCTCTCGTCCGCGCCAAGCTAGTAGCGGCGGATGTCCTGCGCCCGCATACGCCAGCGCGCCGCGCCCGGGATCGAGGTAAAGGTATCCGGCGGTAACAAACTGTCCCTGGAGATTGCCGCATAGAATCGAGTTCAGTCCGGTAAGGACCCGGGCTGGATCGTCTGCCCAATCGCGTTGCGCTCGGATGGCCACCTTCACCATCGACGCCGACAAGGCCGCAGGCACGCCGTGACCGGAAACGTCCGCGATCAACACTCCCAAGCCTCCATCTTTCGGTAGGAAATCATAAAAATCACCCGCAACGGAACTGGCAGGAACATACCTACTCGCCGCAGTCAGGCCGGCGACTGAAAAACTTTTCTCCGGTAATAGCCCGGCTTGAATCCCGCGCGCAATCTCCATCTCCTTGTTGAGCGATAGCAGGCGCTCTTCATTGCGCTGCGTGCGGGTGGCGGCAACAAAGCCCAGGCATCCCAGAAAAATCACGAAGCCTACGAACTCCAGGTCCGCTCCCGGAGGGAAAAACCTGAAGTCCACCAGGTTCCTGTAGACCGCGAATAACAGAAACACAAGAAATCCCAGCCGCAACAACCGTATGTCACGGTTGGCTGCCCGGAATGGGATGAAAAGCGACACCAGCATTGCCGGGATGAGCGCCAGAACAATGCCGCTGTTGATTCGCTTCACCATTTCAAAGCGAGAATAGAGGAGCACTTCCGCGATTCCCCACACAGCCACAATGGCGATCCCCGCAACGACCCAGCGGACGAATCTCTTCCATCGTGCCGCTGCAGTTTCCGCAACGAAAAGCGTCAACGGAATTCCGACAACAAGAGTAATCACAACTTCCAGTGTGTCCCACCTGCCTTGCACGTAGCCGGCAGAACCGCGCACGAACAGGCGGATTCCGTACAGCAGCGCTCCCAGCCCAAAGTAGATCAGGGCATAGTCCCTGCGCTTCCACCGCGCCAGAAAAACCAGGCCGGCGAGTACCCCCGCCGCCGCAATAAGGACGCCAAAAAGCATTTGCGCCAGATCCAGTGCGGAGAAGTTGAGACTCGGTGAGTTGCTCATGCGATAGTGGTGGATTTCAGCATCTTGCCTAGGGGTTAAGGATCACCTTGCCGAACTGCTCGCTCTTTTCCAGTCGCTCATGCGCGGCCGCGGCCTCGCGCAGCGGAAAGCTCTTGTCGACGACAGGTTTAATTTTGCCGGCGAAGATGTGCTTCATCACTTCGTGAAAGTCGCCCATGGTTCCCATGAACGATCCTAGAAATGAAAGCTGCCGCGCAAATAAAAACCTGATATCCAAGCTGGCTTCTGGACCGGTGGTAGCGCCGCAGGTTACCAGCTTGCCGCCGGGCTTAAGAGACTTCATGCTCTCCTGCCACGTGGCTTTGCCCACATGCTCAAAAACGATGTCGCACATCTGGCGGTTCGTAATCTTCTTCACTTCGTCGCCGATCTTCTGCTTGTAATGGTTGATTACGTGGTCGGCGCCGAGGTCACGGCACTGGTCAAGCTTGCTCTCGTCGCCTGCTGTGGCGATGCATGTTGCGCCAAACATTTTGCAGATCTGTATGGCGATGGTGCCGATCCCTGATCCCCCGCCCAGCACCAGCACTGTATCGCCGGGCTTGATGCCGCAGCGGCTCACCAACATGTGCCATGCAGTGACTGAGACCAACGGCATGGCGGCAGCCTCGTCGTAAGTCAGTTCTTCCGGAATCGGCAGGACGCTGACGCGCGGCACGGCAATGTATTCGCAATTGCCTCCGTTATTCAGATAGCCGAGCACGCTGAACTGCGGACAAAAATTCTGCTGTCCCTCGGTGCATTTGGCACAGACACCGCAAAACGTCATAGGCACAAGCAGCACCCGCTGCCCTGCCTTGAGATCGGTAATATACTCGCCCACTTCGGCGATGTCGCCGGAAACGTCACTGCCGTTGATGTGCGGCAGCTTCACTCCGGGCAGCCCTTTGCGGATAAACAAATCCAGATGGTTCAGCGCGCACGCTTTCACCCGTACCAGCACCTGGTCCTTGCGCGGCTGGACGTCTGGCACGTCTTCATACTTCAGCACTTCCGGACCGCCGAACTCATGGAAACGCACAGCTTTCATCAGGGACTCTCCTCAAGGACAAAGCGAACAAGCGAGGATACACTCTGAAGAAAAACCTTACCACTGATCAACACGGATGACACTGATAGCCCAAGGCCCAAATGCGGAAACTGGCCAGCCGGGTGAGTGAATGCACTGATGCCGCCTTGTCCTTCACGCTACAATACCCCTGTGGACATCTATCAAGAGATATCCCGGCTACAGGCCGAAAACGTCTTTCTTCGCTTGGAAAAGCCCATCCGCCGGCCGGTCCACACCTGCCTGCTGCCGCTGCTCCTTCTTTTTCTGGCCTGCGGAGCCGGGCAGGGCCACGGATTGGGACTGCAGACAAAGACGGCCATGCTGATCACCGCAGATCCTCATTACCGGCTGCTTCTGGAAAACGCCCAGGTCCGCGTTTTTTCGCTTACGTTGCCGCCAGGCACAGAGAGCTTCGTACGCCATGAGCACAACTACCTTACGGTTACCCTTGCCGATTGCGCCCCGATTATGTGGCGCAATGAGGAATCAGCGATCCAGCATTTTCAGGTTCCCAAAGGGGAAATCCATTTCTTTTTCGGCGGATCGGCCCACGGAATCCGTAATGACTCGACAGCCGAATACCGCAATGTGACCGTCGAGTTCCTCGATCCCGATGTCACCAACTACGGCTGGCGCTACGAAAGCGGCAAATACGATTTTGGACCGAGCGCGCTGAACCCGCCGGTGGATCCCGAAGGCCACTTCGTCAACTCGCTCAATCTCGAAAAGGCAGTAGCCATCGACATTCAGCTGCTGCCGAAAGAAAGCCTGCCCGCCGCTGCTGGTCCGCAGTTATTGATTGCAATAACGCCCCTGTCATTCTCTATCGCATCGGACTTTTCCATATCTCTCGCTCCCGGCGAGGTTTTGTGGCGCAAAGCCGGCGAGCCTGTCCTGCCAAGCGCCGGCGCAAGTCGCCAAAGATTGGCCGTGATTGAGTTCAAGACCACAGGGAATACGCATTAAGAATGGCTCCGTTAACAGGACTTCGGCTTGCCATTGGCATGGTCGCAGCGCTGCTCGTCACGTACCTGCGATGGTGGGGCGCAGAAAGTTACCGAGCCGGCTCTTGGCGGCAGGGCCATGAAAATCTCTGGAAAAAACCAAAACGCTGGCAACTGGTGCTTTTCTGTGTGTTATGGGGGATCATCCTGATCACGTTCATTGTGGCAGCAATACTCAACCTCCGATAAAACCTCTGCTTGCCCCCTCACGCTACAATATCCTTGTGGACATCTATGAAGAGATAACCCGACTGCGGCGGGAAGGCCGTCGCGGCGCGCTGGCCACCATCATCAATGTGCGCGGCTCGATTCCATCGTTTGAGTCGGCCAAGATGCTGGTGCGCGATGATGGAACTATCGTCGGCACCATTGGCGGCGGCTGCGTGGAAGCGGAAGTCTGGGAAGCGGCGCGCGAATCCATAAAGACCGAGAAGCCGCAAACGCTGCATTTCGACCTGAACAACAATCCCAAATACGATACCGGCTTGGTCTGTGGCGGTACGCTGGAAGTTTTTGTCGAACCTGTCTTGGCCGTTTCGACACTCTACATTTTTGGCGCGGGACACGTGGCCTGGAGCCTTTATAAGGTCGCCCGCCTGGCGGGATTTGATGTAGTCGTTACCGACGACCGCGAGAGTTACGCCAACCGCGAGCGCTTCCCAGACGCCCGCGACATCTACGCTGACGAATACGAGCGCGTCACCGAGCAACTGGCTCCGAACGACGCTTCTTATATCGTCATCGTGACCCGCGGCCATCGCGACGACATGCGCGTGCTGCGCTGGGCCGCCGAAACGCCGGCGCGCTATATCGGCATGATCGGCTCGCAGCGCAAGACCATCGCCATCTATAAAGAACTGGAAAAAGAAGGCATCGCCGCCGAGAAACTGGCGCGCGTCTATGCGCCGGTAGGCATCGATATTGGCGCCATCACGCCGGAAGAGATTGCCGTAGCGATTGTGGCCGAACTGATCGCCGTCCGCCGCAACTCCGCCACGCCCCTGCCGCACATGAAGAGCACGAAAGCGGCGGAGATCCTTAAGCAGTTATAAGCTCCTCCTTGCGCTACAGAGACGGAGGGTCTTTGCTTTCAGTGATGATTATCGATTGCCAGGAACGCCGAAATTGCCAAACATTGCCGCACTGCGATCCTGTCCCGGCGATTTTTGGCAATCTTGGCAATTTTGGCAATTGTATTTTGGCCGGCCGCGCGCTTGTGCGGCAAACAATTTTCTCGCAAGAATTTAAGATATAGTTGCAACCATGGCCCTTTCACCATCCTTTGCCGGCGTCATCCTTGCCGCCGGCGCATCTTCGCGCATGGGCCGCGATAAAGCCCTGCTGCCCTGGCGTGACGGCACATTTCTTTCCACCACCATCCGCGCGCTGCAACCGGCAACCGAACTGGTGATCGTTGTGGCCGGCGCCAACGCAACCAGCCTTGAGCCCATTGCCGATGCCGATGCCGCGTTTCTGACGGTGAATCCCAATCCCCAGCAGGGGCAGTTCAGCTCTCTGCAAGTCGGGCTGCGTGAAGTTCTCAATCGCGGACGCGATGCGGCCATCGTCACCCTGGTAGACCGTCCGCCGGCCGAGGTGGAAACCATTCAACAACTCAAGGCGGTCTTTGGCGCCGGTGACGAAAACATCTGGGCCGTGGTGCCGGAGTTCGGCGGCAAGCATGGCCATCCCTTTGTGATTGGCCGCGAAATGATTGAGGCTTTCCTGCGCGCCCCTGTCGGCAGTTCAGCCCGGGACGTGGAACACGCGAACCAGGCCCACATTCGCTATTTCCCGGTGAGCGATCCGCTCGTCGTCGCCAACGTGGACACGCCGGAAGACTTTGAGAAACTCCGCGCAGGTACCGCCATTTGAAAACCGAGTCCCTTTCCTCCACCCAGAAGTTTGTTGATTCCATCCTGGCCTTGCGCCCGCACATCGCCGTATTTGATTGCGACGGCACGCTGTGGAGCGGCGATGCCGGCGCCGACTTTTTTTATTGGCAGATTGACCGCGGCATGTTTCCCCACGGCGTGGCGGAGCTCGCCGCCGCCCGCTATGCCGACTACAAGCAGGGCAAGGTGGATGAAGACACCATGTGCGGCGAAATGGTCACCCTCAATGCCGGGAATTCGCTGCAGACGCTGCAAGAAGCGGCGGAGGAGTTCTTCAGCGGCATCGTGGAAAAACGCATTTTCCCGGAGATGCTGCGGCTCACGCGCGAACTGCCCTCGATCGGCTGCGAGGTCTGGGCCGTCTCTTCCACCAATGACTGGGTGGTGCGCGAAGGCGTGAAGCGTTTTGGTATTCCGCGGCGGCGCGTTCTGGCCGCCTGCGTCCACATTGAAAATGATCTGGCCACTGACCGCCTCATTCGCGTGCCCAGCGGCCCCGGCAAAGCCACGGCGATTCAAGAGGTCATCCAGAAGCCGGTGGATATATGCTTCGGCAACTCGATTCATGACCTCGCCATGCTGGAGATAGCACGGCACGCGTTTGCCGTGAATCCTAATCCTGACCTGGAACGGATTGCGCAACAAAAAGACTGGCAGATTTACTGGCCCGCTGGAACCAGGAATCTTTGATTGAGGTAGAACTTGCCTTTTGCCGAAGTCAACAACACGCGGCTGTTTTACCGGCTGGAAGGCCGCAACGATTTCCCGGTCCTGGTCCTGTCCCATTCGCTGGGCTGCGATCACAGCATGTGGACGCCGCAGATGTCCGGCCTGCTCGACCATTTTCAGGTGCTGCGCTATGACACGCGCGGCCATGGCGCGTCTGCCGTTCCCGCCGCCGACTGCACGCTTGACCAGTTTGGACAAGACGCGATTGCACTGGCAGACCGGCTCAATATCTCGACGCTCGCCTTTTGCGGCCTTTCGATGGGTGGCGCTGTGGGCCAGTGGCTGGCAATCAATGCTCCGCAACGCCTCACCGCGCTGGTGTTGGCGAATACGTCGCCCAGGTTCGGCGACCCGGATACGTGGAACGCCCGCCGCAAAGCGGTGCTGGAAGGCGGCATGAACGCCATCGTCGACGCCATCATGCAACGCTTCTTTTCTCCGGAAAACCAGTCTCCTGAAAACCAGTCGCCGGACAATCAGGCCGGCGTTCTGGCGCAGTCAACTCGCGCGGTGCTTCTGGGGACCGA
>DASXCL010000071.1:0-27223 GCA_036491195.1 Candidatus Angelobacter sp. | reverse complement strand
AAAGCTGAGACCGTTCCAAGCGAGTTGGCCGGTGGTCACCGTGGGCTCTGTGGGCACACCATTCAGACGTGCGGATCCTTTGATGTAGCGGAAGCCCGCCGGATAGCGATCCACAATCTGCACACCTTGCGCGGACGCGCCTGACACACTACCGAGCGTGATGGTGTACGGGACCAGCTGCCCGCGAGTGACGTTGAGCAACGGCGTCGTCTTGGTGATCGAGAATGCCCCTGCGACCTGCTGGTCGAGCGGGATGTGGTTGTTGTAGATCTGGTTCGAGCCGGGCAAAGAAGTGCCATCCAGGGTGAGATTCAGGTAGTACGCCGTCCCAGTGCTACGCGCGGCCACAGTGGATGGCGGTGCGAACTCCGATCCCTGCGCTTCACAGAACGGTACGGCCGGAAGGGCATCCTGCACACCACCTGGACAGGTAGGCACCGAAAACGGCGCGGTCGCCGCATCTGAAGTCGCCGGAATGAGCTTCGACTCACCTGCCAAGAAGAGCCCCCCGGGCGCGGTCACCTGGATGAGATAGCTGCTGCCGGCAGGGCAGGCGGGATCCGTGAAATTGAGATCGAAACGGTAATTGCCGCCAGCCTGGGTAATCTGGCCTTGCTGAGCCGTATCGTCAAAGCAACTCGCCGGCAGAGGAGTGCCGGCTCTCAGCATGGTGAGCGTGGCGCCGGGAATCGGCGCGCGCGTCAACGAGTTGTAAACTACGCCATTCGGCGCGATCGGCAGGTTTAGATTCTGGACGTTGCTGCCAGATGGCACAGCGATGCCGGTGATCTGCTGCAGATTGTTGGTAAAGGCTGAGTCGGCTTTGCCGAGCTTGGCAGTATTCGGGCCCGCACCGGGCGCTGTGAACCGCAGTTCGTACCGGTTTGAAGTCCCGTCGGTCGTTGCTACGCCATTAAAGTGATAAACGCCGTTGGCATCCGTGAGGACGGACTGCAACTGGACACCGTTAAGAAACAGCGTGACCGTCCAGCCCTGCAACAGCGGCTCGCCGGCATCAGGTACCTTGTTGAAATTTGCATCGAGCCAGGCTGTGCCGTTCAAAGTTCCGGCCCCAGGACCGGTAACTCCTCCGATCACGACTGAAGCGCTGGCGCTGGCGGTTTCTGTTGGGGTGTTCCATCTCACCAAGCCCGTGTTCGTGAGTGTGGTGCCTGCGGGAATGCCCGCAGCAATCTGCGCTCGGAAACGCAAGTCAACGGACTGCCCGGGTTGCAACAAACCGTTGAGTGTGGAATAGTCCGCTGTTATTACCGACCCGGCTACAGTCACACCGGTGGTTGCGCCGTTCATCGTTGGCGCTGGATTCACGAGCGTGAGACGACCAACACCCGCGCTGCTGAGATCGTCAGTAATTACGACCAAGGGGGCCGCGCTGTTCGGGGGGTTGTTCGACGGATTATTCACGTGCACAAGGTAGTCAAGCTGCCCGCCCGGTAGTGCAGCGCCGCCGCCCACGACGGTGACTTGCTTGGTAATTGCCAGCCCCGGGACAACTTGCACGACGATCTTAGTGAGGTGGCCCCCCTCAAGGCTGAAAAACGCGTGACCGTTTGGTGCAATGCCACCGTTGCCGAAATTGACGATCCCACTGAACGCGTTAAATATTGTGTAGTTAATTCCCGCGGGACCGTAACGGTGCGGGTCCGTTGCGATTGCGCAATTGGGGTTCGGTCCGAGAGCGCTAAAAGTCCACCCCGGGGGGGTGCCACAAACTCCATCGTTCTCGAGACCAAAAATATCGACTGTTGCGCTGGTGAGCTGTATGGCGGTGATGGTTTTAGTGGTGTTGTTTATGACACCAATCATGTTGTCGTCATTGCCGTTTTCGTAGGCGGGGGCAGGATTAGGAAAAGTTGTTGCGATAGACCCGTCAGCGTTCAGCGTGATCAAAATCGTACAACCCTCATCGGCGCGTCCGTCTTGATTCGCCAGATAAACGGGACTGACACCCCCTGCGCCCCCGGCATCGCCGCCGGTGATAATGGCGCACGTCTGCCTCTGGGCAAATGCAGTGTTCGCTCCCAACATCAGAATGAGGATGCCGAAAACAAATAAAATTCTCTTCGAAGCGCGTGCTCCTTTGAACAGCCGTGCTCTTTCTGGGCTGCCAATAGCCGCATGAACTATGCGGGGGTTCCGCACATCATCGATCTCGGGAAGTCGCACGCGTAGGCCGAAAGTGTGGCGCAGCATGTCGAGCAGGATTGCGATCCAGCTGACCTGCGTTCTCGCGTTGTTCGTGTTGCTAGAAATCATCTACGCCCTCGCTCCACTCACCAATTGATCTCGGGACCGAGGCAGCCACATAGTGGACTGAATTTCGGCGGTCCCGCCGTCCTGGGGCTCGCGGCCCGTTAGACCGGTAACTTTGCGTCGTCATCTTTCGATGGCTTTGCCTTTGTCAAAATCTCGTCGAGGGTCGACTGTTCAGATTCGCAGTTTTTCTAAAACCTCCGTGCCATCCGTGCCCTTCGGGCTTCGGCCGCAGACTCACGTCGCCGGCAGAAAGTCTATGGGGTACACGATCGTGACGGCTTGTACGCCATCCTTCGCGCCGAAATTGATCGTCTTGACGCGGTTCAACACCTGAGTGACAAGATCCGGCGCATCCATGTCAGTCGATTGCATCTGGCACATCGACACGGTGCCGTCCGGCTCGATCGTCAGGCGCAGCACCATCTTGCCCTGCAAGGTCGTATTGCGGCGCAGTTCCCGGTTGTAATCCCGGTAAAAAGCCGACTTGTAACGATCGAACACAATCTGTATTTCTTCGTCGGTGCGGGAAGCCCCCGGCCCACTGTGCGCCTTGGGACGATCGCCGCCGCCGCCGATCCCCGCGATCGTGCTGGTCGCGCGGGCTACCTGCAAACCGGGTCCGCCCATGCCGCCACCGCCACCGCCTCTGCCTCCACCACCTCCCACGTTGCGGCTCAGCGATCCGGCATCGATGCCACCACTTGATCCCGGAGTATTGCTCGTCAACACGGAGTGTGATGATGCCTGGCCCGCATCGACGGCCGCACTGTAACGCGCATCGGTTCCGAGATGTGGCGCGGTTTGGTCCTGGGCCATGCTCGCGAACTGCTCCTTGAATGCCAGAATGCCGGCCTTACCCACGTTTGGCTCGGGCGGCTTCGCCTCCGCGGAAAAGCCTTTTTCCGGACCCGCAGGCAGTTCCGGTTTCCCAGGCCCTTTTGCAGCTTCCGAGGCCCTGGGTTTCGCTTCCCCAGTGGTCCCCTTTGATGGAGGCGGGACCGCAGTCGGCGTGACTGGTACCGCCGTTGGACGATAGAAGACGATGTCGATCTCTTTTTTCGTGCGGGCCGCGCCGCTGTGAACCAGCACTGCCGCTCCAATGAGCATCAGTGAGGCCAGCACGATGAGATGTAGCACAAGGCTCTCCACCATGCTGCGGGTGGATAGTGCCCCGGATTCTCTGAACATGCGCCGGCTTATTTCCATGGTTGTCGCCAAAGCAGCCACCTCAATTGGTCGTGATAAATTCGACCTTCAAATCCTCAACACCCGATTTCGCGAGATCGAGGATGCGCAAAACTCCCTCGTAGTTCAAGCGGTCGTCAACGGCTAGAAACAGCACACGTCTTTCCGCCGGCCGGCTGCCCAGTATCTCTCCTACGCGTGCGGGCAATTCGGTCGCGGCGATCTTTTGATCGCCCAGGATCACATGGCAGTCCGCCGGAATCCCCTCCCCTTCCGAGGGCCCAAGGATGCGGCAGTTCGTGGGGGTGATGCTCAGGATCAGCCGCGATTCCTGGGACTGTGCGGCTGCGGCGTTGGTCGACTTAGGGATGTCAACGTCATAGCCCCGCATGAGAAGCGGAACCACGACCATGAAAATGATCAGCAGCACGAGCACTACGTCGACGAGCGGCGTAATGTTAATCTCAGACTGCAGACTGGATCCGGAATCGCCTCTGTTGAATTCCATAGCTTTATTCTCCCTGCGCCCCTGCGCTGCGACCCTTGGCAATCAGCCCCACCCCTCGGAAGCCGGCCTGGTCGACCGCCTGCATGGCCTCTCGGACCTGGCGGAAGTTAAGCTTGGCGTCGCCTCGGATCACTATCTTGGGATCCGTCTCGGCAGCTACTGCAGCGCGGAGTGCGTCGCCGAACTGCTCGGCTGCAACCTGCTTATCGTTAACCCATAGCCGGCCGGCCTCATCGATGGAGACCAGAATTCGGCCTCTCTCGTCGCCCTGCTGGCTCGGCTTCTCCGTTTTCGGTAAGCGGACGTCCGGCCCCTTACGCATCTGCGGCGCCATCACCATGAAGATGATCAGCAGCACCAGCACCACGTCGACGAGCGGCGTGACGTTGATGGACGCCTGCATTTTTGCTCCCTCACCGAGCCGCATAGTCGTTCTCCTCCACTGACATCTTCGCGACCCGGTCGATCTGCGGCGCTTTGAAGAGACGGTTCACAAGCTGGGTTGAAGCCCGATTCATCTCGATGTGGAAATTTTCAATCTTGCCCGTAAAGAAGTTAAACGCGGCGACGGCCGGGATCGCGACGAAGATACCCAGAGCTGTCGTGACCAGGGCCTCGGCAATGCCGCCCGAAACTACAGACATACCGCCGGATCCCGTAGCCGCGATGTTCCTAAATGCATTGATGATTCCAGCCACTGTACCGAAGAGGCCGACGAACGGGGCCGTGGAACCGATCGTAGCCAGGAACCCGAGACCCTGTTTCAATTGCACCAGCGTCTCCGACATGGAGTCTCTGAGTGCGCTCGTGACAAGCTCGCCTGAAGCGGAGGGATCGCCACCAGCCTCGCGCACGCCCTCGTATTCGAGAATGCCCGCCGAGACCACCTGCGCCACATGGGATTTCGGATGCTGCCCGACGGCGTCCATCAATTCCTGGATCTCTCCCCCGTGGACGAACTTCGCGAACAACGGTTTGAAACTCTGCCACTCGCGCGAGGTCGAGCGGAATCGGCGGTACTTGTTAACTATCACTGCCACCGAAAAGAAGGACAACGAAATAAGGCAACAAATCACGGCGGCCCCGAATACGCCGACGTTTCTCAGCAGTTCCGTAAAGGTCATGGCTTCCTCCTGTGCGCCCGCAGTATCACAACCGATCAGTGCGGCGCATTTTCATTTCTGCATATTCCTACGAAGTCCCTGGACAGTAGTTCTGGACAGTAGTTTCGGAGTTGCGGCAGTATTGACCGGCCTGCTGCCGGCAACAACGGTACACGGGTGCTAAGGTCCCCTCTATCCGGGTGCCAATACCTCCGTCCAAGTTACCGTAGCCTAGGGATGGGAATCGCTCCAGCTTCGTCTAGTTCGTTTCTAGTTCGTCTAGTAGGACAATGGTGAGCTGGTCTTTAGGAAGTGTCACCGGAACCGCGAAAGTAACCCCCTTACCAAGAACACTCGACGCGAGAGCATAGCCAGCTTTCATCGCGAAATGAGCACCATCTCAAATAGCCACGAATGCGATCACCAGATAGAATGCCAGCAGAGCGGAGCTTGCTATCTCGCGGACGTTTCAGAAATGAGCACCACTGGGGAGATCGCGAGCAGGGATAGACACCCAGGACCTATTCTAGAGTTGTATAAGTAGATCGGCGAATCAGGATGGTTAACATGAATGGACGCCACCCGTAAGAAATCTCCGTTTGCATGCAAAGCATGTCTCCGCGCAGCTTCCTGCAACTAGTCTCTCGACTACTTCCAGTAATCCACCGAGCGAAACGCGACGGCCGTCTTACGGCTTCTTTTCCGACCTGATTTCGTAGTAGCTGAGCTCCCGCATGAACACTTCCTTGTCTACGGGCTGCCTCGAGTCGTCGAGCATCGGCGAGATGCCAGTCGCGCGGCCAACTTCCGAGCTCTTCCAGGGAACGATGACCAGCGACGTAGGCGCTTCCTGATTGCCCAGAATGGACATGCCCAGCGCCTGTCCTCCCGGGACGGAGGTTAATTTCGGATCTTTGTCCGTCTGTGCCTGCGCATCCTTCTGTTCTGTCTCTGTCTTTACCTGCCCCGCTTCAGTCTGTTCCGGTGCCTTTTTCGTTTGTGCTTCAGCTGTCTCTTCCTCAGGCGCTTTCGCTTTTGCCGTCTCTCCCTGAGCGGCTTTCGTTTTTGCCTGCGCTTCTTTTTTCTGTCCCTTCACCGCTTGCGTCTTTAACTTCGTGTTGTCCGCAGCGGCGTGTTCGGCGGCGGGCTTTTTATCGGCCTGGGTCATACACGTCGCCAGCCCCGTCGCCAGCAGCAACACGAGCAGTAAATTTCCCGTCATGGTTTCTCCTTTCGGCTCGTCCGTTTGCGAAGATCGGCAATCCATTTGACGGCCTCGGTGTCATCCGGCACGAGCCTGCTGTACGCTTGATAATGCTCCAGCGCACACGGGTAATCTCCGAGATACAGGTCGCACAGAATGGCAAGGTTCCTATGCGCGTAGTGGAAGTCGGGGAACTGTGCCAATGCCGCCTCATAACTGGCGCGCGCTTTCGCGAACTCTCCCTTGCGCCGTTGCACCAGGCCAAGCTCGTTGTACGCAGCCACGTGGTGTGGGTTTAATTCCAGCGCCTTATGCAGACTGGCCTCGGCGCGGTCCAGGTCGCCAGTGCGGGCGTATGCAATGCCGAGATTGATGTGCGCTGCCGTTGTTGTGGGCGACTGTTCGGTCACCTTGAGCAGCACGGGGATAGCGTGATCGTATTGCGACGCCCCGAGCATACGCATTGCCTCGTCATATTCGGCGCGCACGTCGTCCGGGACTGGAGCCTGCTGCGTAATCGTGAACCCGCTGGCATCCCGCTCGAAGTCCAGTGGCACGATCTGCGGTGGAGGCGGCACGTTCGTCTTCGTCGCCTTGGCGCTCATCGTGTGTTCTGCAGCGGGCGAGCAGCCCAGTGCAAGGAACAGGGCCAGCCACGGTATCCCCCAACAAATCGCCTTCAGGAATTTGGTATTAATGCGGATTCGCATTTTTCGCCACTCCATCGCTCGCAGCCATCGAGGCCGGATGCGTCGTTTGGTCCGGATTACTTGTCGTCGTGCCGCTGCTGCTTGGCGTCGTACCGGCGCCTGGTGTCGGCTGCGTCGTCTGGTCTGGCTTGCCTGGCGTCGTGCTGGCATTGCTCGCTGCCTGGATCGCGGCCTGCGCTAACGGCGATCGGTACACGTAATGATCAATGGCGCCGATGAAGCCGCTGCTCATTTCGTTTTTCGCGTAGCGGCCCGGCACCATCTCGGCGAGCCTGCTGAGACTCTTCTGAGTCCAGGCGTTGAAGACGCCGGCGTGCAGCGATTCCATGTTCTTCTCGTGTACCTTTATAGCTTTCTCCTCGAACGGATATGCTGCCTCTTCGAGGTCCGCCTCGAACTTCTCCAGGTCCGCGGCCTTCATGTCGGCCGGGCGCTCTGACTCCTTTAGTGAGCTACTGAAATCGAAATAGGTCTCGGCCATGTAAAACGTGGCGGCCGCCGTTACGTCGGCGATTTCGTAGTCCACCAGCCCACCCATGGCGTTGATCGTGGCATCCATGCGCTGCTTTTTCTCCTTCAGGCTGGTCTCGAATGGTTGCCGAAGCTTTACTGCCACGAAAGCCTGGTAGAGCTGCTCCGCCAGGACCAGCGCCGAACGGGCCGCGAGCGTGCGGGTCCGGCCAGTCCTTTCAGTGCCGGCAGCGCCGTCAATGCGTACGATTTCCGCCAGCTCCTTCTGATAGAGAGAGTCGTCGTGCGCCGCTTTGTGTATTTCGGCAATCTTGGAACGGGTCTCAAGGGCCGTCTCGAGCGGCTTCGGAAAGTCGCTGACGTAGATTCCGTATGCATTCAGCGCTTTGTCATTTGCATTGGACTGCTGGTAGAGATCGCCTGCCACAAGCAGCGACTCTCTACGCACTGCCTCATCTGTAGACTCGGACGCCAGCCGCTCGTACTCCCCGGCGGCGTGCGACAACTCGCCGCTCTCCCGGTAGGCGCGTGCGATCAGTCTGGTGGACTCGCCCGCCATTTTGTGCTTGGGGTAGGTGCTGCGGAAAGCTTCAAGCACGCTTGCGGCCGACTTCCAGTCCTTCAGCTCAATCAGCGCGGCGCCTGCATCGTACTCGGCCGTCGGACGGATTGTAGACGTAGGCGCTGCCGTGCGAATCCTCAGGAAGTGATCGGCGGCGGCGCGATAGTCCTGCGCGTTTCTTGCGATCTCACCCTGCTTGTAGATGGAGGCTGCGAGGTTGTCAACGAACTTAGCGCGCGATTCGTCGCCTTCCGGCGTGACCGTCAGCACTTGCGTGTAAGCGTGTTCGGCCTGCGGGTAGTCGGCGAGTTCGAACGAGCCGTGCGCAACGACAATCCATGCAGAGCGTCGGATGGGCATCTCCGCGCCCGGATATTTATCGATGACACGTTGGGCGGAGCCGACGGCGGCGGGATAATCCTTCATCTCGTATTGGTCATCGGCGGCCGCTCCCAGGACCGCAGCGGCCTGTGCGTGGGTCGGGAACGTGTCTGCGAATTTGAGCGAGCTTGCGACCGTATCGTGCTTCACGGCCTCCAGATTCTCCTTGGCGACGACCTTCAGCTGCTCGCGATATGCGTAGACTGCGGCGTAACCCGCGGCTGGCGACTGAGCGTTTGCCGGGTATCCGTAGGCCGTGCGCTCGTACTGTTTGGCCGCCTCTCCGAAATCCTTGTTCTCGAAGAGAAGGTCAGCAAGCCGGTAGTTAATCGTCGGCGACTCAGCGTCGGTCGGAAAGGACTTGAGGTAGTCGCCATACCATCGGAGAGCCTCGTGATAATTCGCGAGCTTCTCGTTCGCTTCCTGCGAGCTCTGATATTCAGCGTGGTAATGCGTCGCGAGGTCCTTCAGGTCCGTCTTCAGATAGGCCAGCACTTCCGGCAACTCTTCCGGCTTGTTGTGCTGCCAGTATTCCGCCTGCAGTCCATACTTGGACGCAAAGTCCCGCTTAGACTCCAGAACGAGCTTGGGGAATCCACCCTTGGTGAAAGTCTCCACCACCCGCATGCTGAAACGCGGGGCAGCATGGTGGAAAGGATGGAGCGCTATGAAAGCGTTGTATGTCTTTGCCGCGTCGTCGTAGCGCAGTTTCGCCAGGTAGTATTCGCCCAGATTGCCGTAAACGCGGTCTTCATAGGATCGACTCTTGCTGCTGGAGAAGTACTGCTGGACTGCATCCGGCCCCCCGAGGTTGCTGAAGCTCAGGCTGACCGCCCGAAACGTATCGGCGACGCGGCGTTCGTCTTCTTTCTCGTGCTTCTCATCGAAGTTGTAGCCGGTCGACACCTTATAATCGAGCAGCGCCATGTAATTCTGCACCGCCTCTTCGTATAGATCTTGCTTGTAGAACGTCCAGCCGAGCTTATAAAGAGCGAGTTCATAGTATGGGGAACGGGCGCCCAGGTTGGTGATCGCTGAAAAGGCGTTTTCAGCGTCCCGAAATTTTCTGCGCGTGAAGAAGTACTCACCCCGCCGGAACTGCACTTCGTCGAAGTGCACGGAATTCGGATTTGCGCGTATGGCACGCTCCATGGTTTCCATGGCCTCTTCGGTGCGGCCGAGTTCGTCATACGCTCGCGCCATCTGGTAGAGGACCTGGTCGCTATCCTTATATTGTGGGTAATCCTTGAGCAGCTTTTTATAGAGCGCAATCGCCTCGAGAGGACCTTTGGGAGCTGCTTCAGCGCCTGGCACTTCTGTTGGCGTGGCGCCAGTATCGCCGCGCGTCGGCATCCGGCTCTCCGCAGTCGTGCGCCGCTCAAATTCCTGATCGGATTCCCCATGGCCGGTCCCCGCAACCGCGGCGGCCTTCTTGGAATTGCTGGCCGGTTTGCTCGCAGATGCCTTAGCGGACTCTGGAGCGGGCATTGGCTTCGGCTTGCCGTCGCCTGTGTGTATGCCGTACTGCTTTTCGAGTTCCAAGTCCGCGAGACGGCGGATTGCCTCGGGCGTCATCGGGGTCTCCGGTGATTCCTCGAGAAATTTCCGGTACTGCTGCATGGCTTGATCGACGCTCTCCTTCGTCTCCGCCTCCTTCACATCAGGGGCGACATTATGCAGGTCTGCCAGCGTCCCCTGCGTGGTGGGCGGCTTGTGATGCGCAGTGCAGCCGCCGAGGAAAGCCGACGCAAGCAAGATCGGAATGGCGTGGCGGCGCATCAGCGTCCCCCTCCGCCAGACTGGGTGCGGGAGGCTCTATCGTAGCTATCGGCGACGCCGAAGCGCGCCTGTATCTGCTGAGCCACCAGGCGTTCCCGCCGAGCCTCAAGCTGGTTGATGGCGACGTTTTCGATCATCTCTCCCTGCCGGGCCATCAAGGTATCGACATTCTTTAACGCGCCGCCAACACGTTCCCGGAGCTGTGCAATCTGCGCGTCATATCCGACATAACTGTGCGTTGCCGCCTGCCTCGCTCTAACGAAGGCCTCATACCGCTGATTGAGAGCGTCGACCTGGGTATTCAATTCCTTGAGGTGCTCAAATGCCGCGGTCAGCCGCTGCGGGTATTCGGTTTCCGCCCGCCACGTGAGTACGCCGCGCAGGCGGGCCAGGCGGTGCCGAAATGCCTGTAATTCGGGACTGTTAGAGTCGCCGAGCTGCTTTTCAATGAGTGCGATGCGCTCGCTGGCGATCCGCTCGTCCGTGGTTGCCAGATAATCCGGACGCGGCGCGGTAAGCATGGCGTGCAAGCGCTCGTCGAAGTTCTTGCGCTGCTGGAGGCGCACGCGCATCCGCGAATCCAGCTCCCGAAACTTGGCGTCGATCTCCGGGAGCAACGGCTCGTAGTTTTGCTTACGCAGTCGGATGATATCGTCGAAGGCTGCAAGGCTGGTTTGGAAGCCATTGAGCTTCGACCGCAGGTCCTCGAGGTCGAGGTAGTTGTGCAACGCGGTCTGGAAGTCGTGAGACGCCATCAACTCCATCAGGTAGTACGTTTCCGGCGCACCTGGCTGGCTACGCAGGCGGATGACCCAGGTTTGGTCCTCCCGGCTCTCTTCGCGGATCAGCGCCTTTAGAAACTGCCCTTCCTTGATGCTATTGATCGATGCATCTACTTTTTCGATTTGGTTGCTGTACAGCTCGAGCGCGCGACCATACGTGAGCGCGGCGCGACCGTATAGCTTCAGGCTTGCGTACGTATGCGGCACGGCAAGCATTGCTTCCTGGACCGCCACATCTGTCGGCTCACGATTCGCCAGGATATTCCAGGGAACAAGCGCACGATCAAACTGGTTGGCCGAGGTGTCGGCCCAGCCGGAACGCAGCAGAGCCTCATTTGAGAACGGTCCCTCCAGGCGGACCCGGTCCAGTGCCTGTGTTGCCCGCTCAAAGTTGCCCGATTCGAACAGGAGGGATCCAAGCACCAGGTTGGACTTGTCGCGGATCGCAAGCCCTGCGGGATCATTTGCTGGCAGCTTCCCGGCCTTGTCCAATTGCTCCACCGCTTCCTGCTTTTTTCCGGCCTGCAACAAAGCGATACCGAGGTTGTACGCAACAAACCCAGCGAGGCTCGGATCGTTCTGGAGGTGGTTGAGCACTTCGATGGCCTCGGTCGGCTTGTCTGTCGCCATGTAGATGTTCGCCCGCAGAAACTCGACATCGTTCTTTATCTTTTCGGGCACGGTACCCTGTATCCGTCCCAGAGCCTGCAGCGCATCGTCAAGCTGGTCCTTCTGGAAGTGAATACGGGCGAGCCTGAACGCGGCTTCGTTTCGCACGGCTTCGTCGACGGCGCCTTCAAGCACCCTCTTAATGGCGCGCCCAGCTTTGTAGTGCATGCGGTAGTCGAGCTCGAAATCGCCGACCGAGAATTCCGCCTCGTTGATGTTGTAGTGAAGAGTATCGAGTTGGGGCTCGTCCAGACGATGGTACTGTGCGAGTTCAGTGTCGAGCCGCTGGATTGCTTCGAAATACTGGCCCTGGTAAGCGTGATAGAACGCTTCGTCGAAAAAGAGGTCGTCCTTCGCGTTACCAGCTGGCTTCTCATTTCCATCTGGCTTCTCGTTCCCAGCCAAGGCGGAACCGGCAGTTATTGCCAGGACTAGGCCCAGTCCGATGATGCGGCGAATCGCTTGCATCGATTACAACTCCCCAAGCATGATCGGGGTGCTGCCGGAGTCCGGTCCGGCGACTGTCAGTTCCACCAGCTTTGGCTTAACTTCCTTATGGAACGTAAAGTGCTCCGTGCGGTTGAAGTCCGCGCCGCTCTTAAGCTTCCCGTCGACAAGCACATTGAGCTGGTGATCTCCCGTGCCCACATTGCCGACGTAGATCCGTTGCACGCCACCCTTGCGCAGTGCCTCGAGCTCTTTTGCGCTATAGATGTAATGCGCAACGAGCTGACCGTCGATCTGGAGCCGCACCGCATCGAGGCGCATCTGGTCGCCTTTAGCCAATGCAACGAAGATCGCGACCTGTGTCCCTGACGGGTACAGCAGTTTTTCTTCCAACTGGTTCAGCTCAGCCGCAATGCTGAGTACGTCTGATTTGGTCTGTTGAACCTGTTCGTCGAGGTCCCTCATCTGCTGTTGGTCGGGATTGGCATCGGCACTCTTCCGCTCGGCGTTTTTGTTTTTCTGTTCGGTCTTTTTGTCTCCCTGCACCGGCGCAGCATGTAATCCCGAGATAGCCGCAAACGATAACGCCAGCACCAGAGTTCTTACAACCGATAAGCGCGCTGTTTTTTTCATCTCTGTACTCCCACGCAGTCCTTAGACAGTCGTTTCCGACCGCACTGAGTATTGGGCAGACTGCCGGCGGCAACAACAGTACACGGGTGCTAAGGTTCCCTCTAGCCCGGTGCCAATACCTCCGTCCTAAGGAGTACACGGGTGCTGAGTCCTTTCTACCCGGGTGTCCGATACCTCCGTGCGAAGCGCACTTATTTGCGAGGACGAGAATGCTGCTCAAATTTTTCGGGCGATAAACGATCGGATTCGACGCCTTGCTGATGTTCAACACCGGTGTGGCATGTTTTCAAGGCCCTCTTTGTAGGCTTTGTAATTGGCCATCCAGCGATCATCGACCCGGATCTAGTACGGAATTCTCGAGGGTGTACATTGGAGATGACATATACAGAGAGGCCTTTCCTTTTCAACATGGCGCGAAAACGCAAGTCCAAGTATGCATTCACACCAACCACTCCTCCCAAGCGTCCCGGGTCACGATGACGGGGTATACGGTTCGGATTCGGTTCACATCGATGGCCGGGGTCCCGGCGCGTTCGGGGCCAAACGTCGCTTCGATGTTCTTAGCGAGCTGTGTTACCGCTTGAGGACGCTCTGACTCCAACACCGCTGGATTCCGCCTTCTCTGAAAGGTGGACAAAGCCGTCTATCAGCAGGGCTGCTGGATAGCATCTACAACATCGAACGATTCTGACGCGGCAAGCGTCAGAAGGTATATGACGTCACTTGCTGGGGTGGGTAAGCCTATATTCAATGGCGGGCCAAAGTCCAGAATTCGATTCAGCAGCCAGGCGCGCCCTTACCGGCGAAGGCTGCGGCGGCAAGCCGTCGCAGGCAAGTCAGCATCGCGAGCTTTGGGCCGCCTTGGCCACTTCCGGTAACTTAGGCCGGTACTCGCGAGGTGCGGGGGCACCGACCAGGGAATTTAATGCGAGTATCAGGGAAAGCTCGCTGTTCCTACATCCACGCAAACATCTGAATCTCTTAGGGCTGTTCAGACGTATCGTTCCAATGCATGTAGAACTCTAAAAAGCCAGGAGGCAGCACGGTTCTAACTTTTCCGCCGCTATTCACAATAAGGTAATAAGGGCCGTCCTTTACGATCACGCCTCCATCGGCCAGCGCTGCCAATGGGTAAGTATCGTCCGTCTGAGCCTGCCAGTTCCACAACATTTTGCCAGTTTTGGTTTCAAATGCCACCAACCATTTGCCCCGGGCGGTGAGACCAACCTTATTTTCCTCTCCCAAGAGCATCACGCTGTGCTGCTGCCGCAATGTTGACGGCATTTGAAAGCGATCTGTAAGTTCGCCTTCGGCTGAGACGCGGTATTCAAATTCGGCCGCAATCCCGGGCGACATGTTTGGCCAGTGTACGGCAGTCTTGCGCACAGCGATAAAGTTGCCGTCCCCCGTATAGTCGGGGATGATGTCTCCGGATGGAGTTACCACCGTGGCTGAGGTTTTCCCGGCTGGACCTTCGGCGCGATTAGTTTCAAGGAGGTCAAAGTTATACCCGCCGTCCTCATGAAGGTTAAGCCGCTGCAGTTTTTGCGAGTACTTGAGAGTTATGGCGTCCGCAGCGACCGGCTTGCCGGCAATACAGTTCCCTCCGTCGGCCATCACCTCCATTACCGTGAAGCTCATATGGGCAATACTGTCGATTCCTGTCTGCAGATTGCTGTGACGAATGGGCAGGAGCTGGGTCGATTCCTTGCCGGGAGAACAAATGAGACCGCTTTTTGTCTGCTCCAGATTGCGAAATAGCTGACGGGATGCCGGAAGGTCTAGTGAAAATCGCTGCGTGCCCGTTTCAGGATCGAAACCGACCACACGGGAAGACGTTCCAGGCAGATCGTCTTCGACAATGAAGAATGAGCCACCGAGATTGAAGGTTATTGCGCCATTGAAACCTGGAGCTGGATGCCGCCATAGCTCCTTGCCGTTGCCGTCCAGCATCACCAGCACGCGTTCAGCGGCTTTGCCCAGAGACAGCAGCACACCATTCGACATATTGCCGCAAAGCAATTTAGGCACTTCCGAGGATCCTGGAGCGGGCCAAGCCCAGAGCTGAATGCCATCCTCGCGTATCGCGCGAATCATTGATGTGGATGCGCCGTGATCCTCATAGAAGTAGTTCGCGCCGTCGGGGTCGGGCGCCCAGGCGTGCAGCACATTGCCGAATGAACTGTAAATTGGTGAAAAGACCCAAGGCACACGCTGCTGCGCCTCGGAAAACGACTCCAATACGGTTACTTGTGCAGTGGCGGAGCGGCCTGAGGAGGTGGCTGTAACGGTAAACTGGCCCGCAGCCTTGAACGTCACGACAGTTCGGCCGTCACGTACGCTGATTTCCATCGAGGCAGGATCACTCGTGGACCAGTTATCGGCGATAATTTCCTGGCCATGGCTATCCAGAAGCTGGAAGACGCGGTCACCCGGAATCATGTTGGCAGCCTCAGGGACAATACGAATCTGTGCCAGTCCAGGTACAGCAGTAAGCGAAACTAGCAAGAAGATCGCTAAGAATCGATGGGCGCGCAAGGACAGATACCTCAAGCTAAGCTTAAGTAGCAGACTAGCGCTAGACAAATGACTTCAGTAACCAAGGTGGCGGGCGTCGCTGACGTTCGATTTAGGTCCGTGTAAGGCCAGCGGAAAGTGGACTGCCCAAACTGCGTGCTGAAGAAAACCGCAGAAAATTCAGCCTGTAGCATTGCCCTGTTACAAATTGAGAGTTGGGATGTTGTTAAAAAAGCCGCGTTATGCGGCATTTCTGTGAGATTCAGAGAAAAATTCTCTGAGCTGCAGACTGAATGGCGGTGGATGCAGTCACCAGCGAACCTGTCTCCTGGGGAAATTCCCGTTAACAGGGAAATATACAGGGAATTTCACACCGCTGAGTGGGCCGAAGCTCCTCGAAACCCAGTACCATAGCGGGTTTCCCAGCTGACGGCTGAAATCGGAACAGGGAGCGAACAGGGAAATAACAGGGAGGTAACAGGGAAGGAACTGGGATTATCTGGAGTACTGAAAGTGCAGAGACAAAGTCAGTCAATCTACGGCATTCGTTGGACATCGCCTAGCTTAAACTTGGGCCTTCGTGCTCACAAGTCGTGCCCGATTGGGAGCAAAAATGACCCTACGCAAGTGCACTGGCAGGAATACATCTCTTTGCCTGCTAAATGCCGGGATTTTTATCTTTGCATATCTTCCCACTTAAATTTTCGGGTTTTTCGATCCCATACTTTTATTGGCCCCGCAACCGACAACTGCTGTAGTCGGCCTTCAAATGGCTCAAAGTACATAACAAGCTGCTTCTTGGGATCGTTAAGGAGGGTAGCCTGAACTTTCCAGTAAGCAGGCCAGGAAGAGTTCGGTACCGTTGGGACAGATGTGACATTTTTCAGTTTTATTGGACCAAAAGCGTCGCGAAGGCCCTTTAAGGGCAGCGTCGCCATGAACTCTTTCTTCTTGTCCGGTCCAAATTTGGCTCCGATAGAAGCAAGCGCTGTGTCAACCTCCACCATGGTCCAATCAGGATGTGCTCTCAGTTGATCACGGAAGTGTAATATCTTTCCGGCCGTATCTGTGGTGCTGCCGGCAAATCGCGTAAAGTAGGGCGTCATCTCGAACGAACCGCGAAAGAGCGGCTCCCCTGTAATCTCCTGAATCGAGCAAACTTCCTTTACCATCTGTGGTTCCGTGCAGGGAGGTGCGGTAAAAATAGCGTCTGAAGTCTTGTAATTCTCTGGATATTTTTCGACTGTAGCTACCCAGCGCTTTAAATATAGAGTTCCTAAACTAGCTTCTGCCGCAAATACAACCCGCGACTCTTTGTCTGGCAAATTGATCGTGGCAATGTGAGCAATCTGTACCACTTTTGAAAATTCCGTAGCTTTTGTTGGCCAAGGCCATTGCCCGCAAGAGCAACACATAATGCTGTTAGAGCCAGTTTTTTCATTGCTGTTTCCTTCTCAGTTTCAGACTGCTGTCGCCGATAGCCATCCAGTTCAGTCCCTGTGGTATTGGGGTGTCAAACAATTTCTTCACGTGAATGCTACTATTTGCATCAGCAATTGCTTGATCCAGGCTCTTGCCCTGAGCCGGCGCGCATGCTCCTTTCTCTGCGATAGCGTACAGTACTAGAAGGGTACTCTCAGTATTCCTCAACGTCTCGGATTTCATAAGAGTTCTCAAGAACGGTGGCTGAATGCACAAATATGCGGACTGTTTAAAAAAGAGATCATTTGTTAAATAGCGGGCAGAAACACAGCAACTTGCATCAAATTGAGATACGCCTGCGCAAACGCCTATGGAAAAAGCCTGACATAGAAGAAGCCCCTCTGCTCTCAGAGTTATACAGCAGAGAGCAAATGAAGCAACACGGCAAGAATTTGGCAGCCTCTCACGCGGTCACCCGCAATCGCTTGCCTGACCGGTTGTTGGCCAGGCTCGCTGACAATGAGAAGATACTGAATGAGACCTGTCATCTTCTGACAGCGTCGACAAAAGAAAACCGGGCTATTGCGCCTGCCGGTGAATGGCTGCTCGACAATTTCTATTTGATCGAACAGCAGATCCGAACCGCCAAGCGGCATCTGCCAAAAGGTTATAGTCGGATACTCCCTCGCCTGCTCAAAGGTCCCTCCGCAGGATTGCCGCGCGTGTATGACCTGGCCGTGGAGACAATTTCTCACGGTGATGCCCGTGTGGATCCGGAGACTCTCATCGGTTTTGTGGCGGCTTACCAAACGGTCACAGAATTGAATCTGGGAGAGCTATGGGCCATTCCCATCATGCTGCGGCTTGCCTTGATTGAAAATCTTCGGCGCATCGCCGCGGCAATTACCGAAGACAGGTTAAACCACAATCTCGCCAGCAACTGGGCGGATAAGATGACGGCAATTGCGGAGAAAGATCCCAAAAATCTGATTCTGGTGATCGCAGATATGGCGCGATCGAATCCGCCAATGGTGAGTTCGTTCATTGCCGAGTTGGTGCGTCGCTTGCAGGGACAAGGTCCAGCGCTGGCATTGCCGCTGACCTGGATCGAACAAAGGCTCGCGGAGTCAGGATCGACGATTGGGCAACTGGTTGGAGCTGAGAATCAGCGGCAAGCGACAGACCAGGTATCCATCAGCAATAGCATCGCCAGTCTCAGATTTTTGGACGCGAACGATTGGCGCGAGTTTGTTGAGACCACAAGCGTAGTTGAACACAGGCTGCTTGAGGACCCGCAAGGTGTGTACGGCAAAATGAGTTTTGCCACACGGGATCGCTACCGGCACGTTGTGGAAACGATCGCCAGAAAGAGCACGTTATCAGAAGGCGAGGTGGCAAGCCATACGGTTCGCCTGGCGGTTGAGAGTTGGAATAAACAGGAAAGCCATGCCGGACACGTTGGCTTCTATCTGATCGGGGACGGGCGGCAGACACTCGAACACGAGGTATCCGTGCGGGCGTCCATGCCAGGTCTCTTGCGAAGCATTGGCCGGCAGCATTCATTGCCGCTTTATCTGGGTTCAATCGTTCTAGCCAGCACTCTGATCAGCAGAATCTTTACGGTCAAAGCCCGAGCGGAGGGGGTTCAAGGGTCAGTTCTTGCGCTACTCGCTATCTTCAGTCTGATTGTTGGCAGTCAGTTCTTTATTACAGTGCTCAATTGGCTGGTTACAAAGCTGGCCATACCAGACCTGCTGCCGCGGATGGATTTATCCCAAGGAATTCCACCTGATCTACGCACGCTTGTTGTAGTTCCCACCCTGCTCACCACGGAGGGAAGCGTGGCAGAATTGTTGGAAGCCATGGAAGTCCGGTTCCTTGCGAATTCGGATGACAACGTGCATTTCTGTCTCTTGTCTGATTTTCGTGATGCCGCCCAGGAGCACATGCCGGAAGACGAGTTCCTTCTGGATCTTGCTCAGTCCGGCATTACAGACTTAAACAGGAAGTACAGCCAGAAAAACGATACGTTCTTTCTTTTGCACCGGCCGCGCCGCTGGAATGCTGGTGAGCGCTTGTGGATGGGCTACGAACGTAAACGTGGCAAGCTTCAGGAACTGAACTCTTTTCTACGCGGCCAGCCCGGCGATCACTTTACTCGAATCGCGGGGAGAACGGCCATTCTTCAAGATATTCGCTACGTCATTACGCTTGATACTGACACGCAATTGCCGCGCGATTCGGTCCCACAGTTTGTCGGAGCAATGGCTCATCCTCTCAACCGGCCTGCCTATGACAGCACTAAACAACGCGTTACCAGGGGTTACGGCATCCTGCAGCCTCGTGTTGCTGTAAGTCTTCCCGGCACAAATCATTCCCGATATGCGCGGTTATGGGGTGGTGAGCCAGGCATTGATCCGTACACCCGCGCCATCTCTGATGTTTATCAGGATCTTTTTGGCGAAGGTTCTTTCGTTGGCAAAGGAATCTATGAGGTAGATGCTTTCGAGCATGCACTGGAGGCGCGTTTTCCTGAGAACCGCATTCTGAGTCACGATCTCATTGAGGGATGCTACGCACGGTCCGGCCTCTTAAGTGACGTGCAACTGTACGAGGACTATCCGGCGACCTATGATGCGGACGTAACGCGGCGGCATCGCTGGATCCGAGGTGACTGGCAGATCGCTCTCTGGATGCTGCCGCGCGTTCCCGGTCCTGACGGCAAGGCGCTGAAGAATCCATTGTCGATACTTTCCCAATGGAAGATCGCCGACAATCTTCGCCGCAGTCTTGTTCCATCAGCTCTTATCTTCTTGCTGCTATCGAGCTGGCTGCGACTCTCGCCGCCATGGATCTGGACTTTGACGATTTTGGGAGCTATTTTTGTCCCCGTTCTTGTCATCTCTCTCTTGGATTTTTTTCAGAAAGCAGAAGATGCGGGGCCAAGGCAGCATCTGACGGAAACCGTTCGCACTCTAGCTCTCCATTTGGCCCAGCAGCTATTTGCCTTCGCCTGCATGCCATATGAGGCATTCTTCAGCCTTGACGCGATTCTTCGGGCACATTGGCGGATGCTTTTCTCGCATCGGCATCTGCTGGAATGGAACGCATCAAGCGAACACAAGCACAAAGGCCGCGCTGGTCTAGGCGAATCTTTTCGTTCCATGTGGGCTGCACCTCTTTTTGCACTGGGCGTCCTGGTATTTCTCGCAGCCATGAGGCCGTCTGCTCTAGGAGTAGCTGCTCCAATTCTGTTGCTCTGGGCTGCATCACCGGCCTTTGTCTGGTGGATCAGCCTGCCTCTCAAACAGAATGCGGTGAACCTTTCTCCGGAGCGGACAATATTCCTCCGCAATCTCTCACGCAAAACGTGGTCATTCTTTGAAAAGTTTGTTGGAGAAGAAGATCACTGGCTCCCGCCTGACAATTATCAGGAAAGCCCGGGCCCAACCATTGGTCATCGTACATCGCCAACCAATATGGGATTGGCATTGCTCGCCAATCTTTCCGCTTACGACTTTGGCTATATCTCCGCGGCACAGTTGCTCCAACGCACCGGCCACGCGTTCGAAACGATGGGGGCGTTAGAGCGTTATCGGGGACATTTTTACAACTGGTATGACACTCTGGCATTGAAGCCGCTCCAGCCCCTGTACGTTTCCACGGTGGACAGCGGGAATCTTGTTGCGCACGTGCTGACTTTAGAACCCGGTCTGGTGGGGTTGGCGGACCAGAAGATTCTTGCTCCGCGTTTGTTTCACGGACTTCTCGATACGCTTCGAGTCTTTTCGGACATCGAAAATAAAGGGGATTCTCAAGACCATAACTCGGACGTCGCTGATCTACGGAAGAGTCTGGATGAGTTGTGCATTGCTCCACCGCCGACCTTGTCCGAGGCCAAGTTGTGTCTGGAGCAGCTAGTCGTAAGAGCTAAGCGCGTGGCAGAGAGTGTCGAGAACCAACCGCAAAGCCAAGCTGTGCGCTGGGCCAATGCTTTGGTCCAGCAGTGCCAATCTGCCCTAGAGGACTTGAATTTTCTTGCGCCGTGGATGGAAGTTGCAAATGCCCCCGACGAGTTCAATGGATTTCAATTAGACAAGATCCCGACTCTGCGTGGATTGGCGACATGGAACCTGGAGGCTCTCTCTGGCTTACAACAGCCGATTGACAATGAATCCTCACTTGCTCAACTGAATCCTTTAAGACAGTTCATCACCGAAGCGGTGCACCGTGCCAAGACTCGCCTCGCGGAGGTTGACCGCCTGGCCTCACAATGTAACGATTTTGCGCGCGTTGAATATGACTTTCTCTATGACGCCTCCCGTCATTTAATGACGATAGGATACAACGTCACCGAACGACGGCGAGATTCAAGCTACTACGACCTATTGGCATCGGAAGCACGACTGGCCAGCTTTGTTGCGATTGCACAAGGCAAGATCCCACAGGAGAACTGGTTCTCATTGGGCCGTCAGCTTACCAAATCCTCCGCGGGGCCAACTCTCTTATCCTGGGACGGCTCAATGTTTGAATACCTGATGCCGCTGCTGGTCATGCCGACTTATGAAAATACGCTGCTTGATGAGAGCTATAAGGCAGTGGTCGCGCGGCAGATCGAATATGGTGCGACTCGAAGTGTTCCCTGGGGCATATCAGAGTCGGGCTATAACACGGTGGATGTACACATGAATTACCAGTACCGTGCTTTTGGCGTTCCTGGTTTGGGTTTCAAGCGCGGTCTAAATGAGGACGTGGTTATCGCCCCATATGCCTCCTGTCTGGCTCTTATGGTGGCGCCAAAACTGGCTTGCAAGAACCTGCAGCGGCTGGCCTCTGCACATTTTGAAGGTGAATATGGATTCTATGAAGCCATTGACTATACTTCATCGCGAGTGCCTCGCGGTCAGTCGAATGTAATCGTCCGATCGCATATGGCCCATCATCAGGGCATGAGCCTGGTAGCGCTTGCCCATATTCTGCTGGACCGGCCGATGCATCGTCGATTTGAATCAGTGCCGATATTTCAGGCTACTACGCTTCTGCTGCACGAAAAAGTACCCAAGGCAAGGGAGCTCTATTCCGCGCCCGATGAGCTTTCAGACACTCGCAGGATCGGTGAAGACATAGAACCTTCCATGCGCGTGTTTCGTAGTCCGAACACTCTTCTCCCAGAGGTGCAGTTGCTGTCAAACGGCAACTACCACGTAATGGTCAGCAATGCAGGCGGCGGATACAGTCGATGGAAAGACATGGCAGTGACAAGATGGCGTGAAGACACTACACGTGATCCGTGGGGGACTTTTTGCTACATCCGTGATGTTTCCACAGGAAGGTTCTGGTCAACCTCATATCAGCCAACCGGAAAACCACTGGAATCTTATGAAGCTATTTTTTCTGAGGCAAAAGTTGAGTTTCGCTGCCGGGAAGAAGATATCGAGGCCCACACAGAAATAGCTGTTTCTCCTGAGGATGATATTGAACTTCGCCGAGTCACGCTCACTAACCGTACGCGCAAACGCCGGACTATTGAGATAACCAGCTATGCCGAGGTTGTACTCGCGCCAGCTGCCGCGGATGAACTCCATCCCGCCTTCAGTAACCTCTTTGTGGAAACGGAAGTGCTAGAAGAGCGCCGGGCGATTCTTTGCATGCGCCGGCCGCGATCGCTACACGATCAATCGCCCTGGATGTTCCATCTGATGGTGGTGCACGGCGCGGATAGCGGTACGGCATCCTTTGAAACTGACCGCATGCGCTTCATCGGACGGGGAAGAACGGCGGCAAACCCGGAGGCGATGAAAAAAGCGTCCTTGTCAGGAAGTCAGGGATCAGTCCTTGATCCCATTGTTGCCATTCGCTATGAAATAACTCTTGAGCCAGGGCAATCAGCCACCGCCAACCTTGTTTCCGGCGTTGGCGAGACGCGTGAGCGTTGCGTGTATCTGATCGATAAATATCAGGACCGCCATCTGGCAGATCGCGTCTTTGATCTGGCGTGGACGCACAGCCACGTGCTCTTACGGCAACTCAATGCTACAGAAGCCGACGCGCAAAGCTTCGCACGCCTTGCCAGCTCCATCCTCTATGCAAATCCATCGCTTCGTGCTGAACCTTCTGTGCTTGCCAGTAATTACCGAACGCAGTCTGGTCTGTGGGGCTATTCGATTTCCGGTGATCTGCCAATCGTTTTGTTGCAGATTGGAAATCCGACGAGCATTGACCTTGTCCGCCAGCTTGTGCAAGCCCATGCCTATTGGAGACTGAAAGGACTCGCAGTTGACCTGGTCATATGGAATGAAGATCACGCCGGATATCGCCAACTGCTGCAGGAACAGATCATGGATCTGGTGGCTGCAGGTGTCCACGCCAGCCCGACGGAGCGAGGCGGCGAGATTTTTGTCCGAGTCGCCGAGCTGATATCGAATGAAGACCGTGTCCTCTTTCAATCTGTAGCGCGGGCCATCATCACAGATGCTCGCGGCATCCTGAGTGCTCAGATCAGCCCGCGCCGGGTTCAGGACAGTGACGGTCAACGTCACCGGATCAGAAGGTTGACACGCAGCAAGCATATCCAGGAGACCGAGTTACCTTACCGCGACCTGGTTCTCTTCAACGGGCTGGGTGGCTTCACCCGCGATGGACGCGAATACGTGATTACGGTGGCCCAGGACCAGATGACGCCTGCACCCTGGGTCAATGTGATCGCGAACTCGGAGTTCGGCACTGTCATCTCCGAAAGCGGGGCCGCATATACGTGGGGCGAAAATGCTCATGAGTTCAGGTTGACTCCCTGGCAGAATGATCCAGTCACCGATGCGAGTGGAGAAGCATTTTTTTTGCGGGATGAGGAAACGGGAAATTTCTGGTCACCGACGCTGCTCCCGGCGCGCGGCACTGGATCGTATGTGATTCGGCATGGGCACGGCTACAGCATATTCGAGCATACCGAAGACAGCATCAGCTCGGAATTGAAAGTGTATGTTGCGACGGATGCTGCCATAAAGTTTTCGGTGTTAAAAGTAAAAAACAATTCCGGGCGTACCCGCCGGCTTTCCGTTACAGGATATGTGGAATGGGTGCTGGGAGATACACGCCCGAAATCCTCCATGCATGTGATGACAGAGACGGATCCAGGCACTGGCGCATTGTTCGCGCGCAATCCCTACAATGCAGAATTTCCTGACAGGGTCGCTTTTTTTGACGCAAATCAGACATCGAGAACCATGACCGGGGACCGGGCAGAATTCCTTGGCCGCAATGGCACACTTTCCGATCCGGCCGGAATGCAAAAGCCACGCTTTTCCGGAAAGCTTGGTCCGGGATTGGATCCATGTGCCGCGCTCCGCCTGCCGTTCGAATTGGCTGATGGGCAGGAGCGAGAGATAGTTTTTGTTCTAGGCCTGGGACAAAGCGCTTCTGGCGCTGCCGATTTGGTGCGGCGTTTCCGTGGTACTGAGCCCGCACGTACTGCGTTGGAAGCGGTTTGGCAATACTGGACGCATACTCTGGGCACCGTGAATGTGGATACACCGGATCCGGCACTCAACGTGATGGCGAATGGCTGGCTCTTGTATCAGACATTGGCATGCCGTTTCTGGGGCCGAAGCGGATATTACCAGTCAGGTGGCGCTTTTGGTTTCCGCGACCAACTGCAGGATGTAATGGCATTCGTACACGCTGAACCAGCCCTGATTCGCCAACAACTTTTGCTCTGTGCATCGCGTCAGTTCTGCGAGGGTGATGTCCAGCACTGGTGGCATCCTCCCTCCGGCAGAGGAGTTCGCACGCACTGCTCAGATGACTATTTGTGGTTGCCATTGGCTGTTTGCCGCTATGTTTCGACAACCGGCGATACAGGAGTATTGGATGAAGCCGTCGGTTTTCTTGAAGGTCGCGCCGTAAAACCGGAGGAAGATTCTTATTACGATTTGCCTGGACGATCCGAAATGACCGGTACTTTATATGACCACTGCGTGCAGGCGATCACAGCCGGTCTCAAGAAAGGTGTTCATGGTCTTCCTTTGATCGGCTCCGGTGATTGGAATGACGGCATGAACCTGATAGGTGAGCACGGTAAGGGAGAAAGTGTCTGGCTGGGATTTTTTCTGTATGAAGTTTTGACGCGCTTCGCTGAACTGGCCACCCGTCATGGTGATTCAAACTTTTCTGAACGTTGCCAGGCTGAAGCGGTCAATTTACGCAAGAATATTGAGCAGAATGCATGGGACGGAGAATGGTACCGTCGCGCTTACTTTGACGATGGTTCACCTCTTGGATCGGCCACGAACCCTGAATGTCAGATTGATTCCATCGCACAGAGCTGGTCCGTGTTATCAGGTGCAGGCGATGCACAACGTTCGCGCACCGCCATGAAGGCTCTGGACCAACGGCTCGTGGATCGCAAGTATGGCTTGATTAAATTACTGACTCCGCCCTTCGACAAATCTAGTCTTGATCCTGGCTATATAAGAGGATACGTGCCAGGGGTTCGCGAAAACGGCGGGCAGTATACGCATGCTGCTATCTGGGCCGCGATGGCATTTGCCGCTATGGGCGATAGTACGCGCGCGTGGGAGCTATTTCGGATGATCAATCCGGTAAATCATGCGCTTTCCAGCGAGGCCGTCGTTACATATAAAGTGGAACCGTATGTCATGGCGGCTGATATTTATGCCGTAGCACCACATGTCGGACGGGGCGGATGGACCTGGTACACAGGATCCGCCGGTTGGATGTACAGGCTCATTATTGAATCCCTGTTGGGACTGCGGCTAGAGGTTGACACTCTTCACTTTGCGCCATGTTTCCCTGCGGATTGGACTGAATTTCAAGTGCACTACCGCTTTCAGGAAACGGTTTATCACATCAAAGTTCTGAAGTCCGCCAAGGAAGACAGCGAAAGGAACATGACTGTGGATGGAATAGTCCACGAGGGCAAGGCCATCAAGCTAGCGAATGACCTTAGCGAGCACTTTGTAGAGTTGATTTTTGTACCTGAAGAGTCAGTTGTGACATCGTAGAGGCTGCCGAAAGCTGAAGCCGAGAGACATTGAGTTTTTGAAACTGAGTGTCACCGCAATAAGAGGTGCGAGGGCTTTCTTCCAGGAGGGATTTCCACATGCAACGAATATTAAGCGTGCTAGCGGAGACTGCATCATTTAACCTGAGAATTGAAGGCCCCCTTCCCGCAATAGTCCGATGAGTTCGATCAAGCATCAGTTCTCTGAGCAGATCCCAGGGGTTTGACCTCTCTTCCCAAGCTTTCATTTCACAAGGGTGGTTTGTCTGAGTAGTTCCAAAACGAGAATTATTCCGTTTTAGAACGGAGTGAAAATTAATTCACTTGAGAGATCGTTTTGGCCGGCGAGTCGCTTATGATGCCTATCTTAAGGATGATGGATCCTGAGCCACTTGACTCCGTCCATCTGCTCGTCCCATGCGTACGCCAGAAATAACGACCGGTCTTGTCCCCGCCGCTCAATACGTGCGTATGTCGACCGAGCATCAGCAGTATTCCACTGAAAATCAAGCTGATGTCATTTTGCGCTATGCCAAAGGGCATGGTATGGAAATCGTCCGTACGTATTCTGATGCCGGCAAGAGCGGCCTGAACCTGTCAGGGAGGGGAGGTTTGCGCGAGCTACTGAAAGATGTCGAAAAAGGGCAAGCCGACTATCGCGTCATCCTTGTATATGACATCAGCCGCTGGGGACGCTTTCAAGATGCCGACGAAAGCGCTTATTACGAGTATGTCTGCAAACGAGCTGATGTGCGCGTACATTACTGTGCGGAACAGTTCGAAAATGATGGAAGTCTTCCTTCATCACTCCTTAAGACGATGAAAAGGACGATGGCGGGAGAATATAGCCGTGAACTCTCCGTCAAAGTATTTGCCGGTCAGTGCAGACTCATTGAACTCGGATTCCGCCAAGGCGGTCCGGCTGGCTACGGGCTCCGTCGACAGCTTGTCGACCGTGACCGCAGCCCAAAAGAGATTCTCTCCCGGGGAGAACAGAAGAGCATTCAGACGGATCGGATCATTCTTATCCCAGGTCCGGAAAATGAGGTGCGCGTCGTCCGCGAGATATACGATCTCTTCACGCGAGAACGTAAATTGGAACGCGAAATCGCCTCATTGCTCAATTCGAGAGGACTGCTGACCGATCTCAACAGACCCTGGACGCGCGCAACAGTCCATCAGATATTGAGCAATCCTAAATATGCCGGCGGAAATGTCTACAACCGTCGTTCCTTCAAGCTTAAGCGCAAACGCGTCAATAATCCGCCCGAGATGTGGATTCGACGGGATCATGCCTTTATGCCACTCGTTACCGTTGCGCAGTTTAATGAGGCACTGACCCTGATTCAGAGCCGATCGATTCATCTAAGCAACGAGCAATTGCTCGAGCGATTGAAGGCCCTGCTCACTCGTGTAGGTACGCTCTCCGGAGTTCTGATTGATGAAGCTGACGATATGCCCTCAAGTATCTCTTATCGTTACCGCTTTGGAAGTCTTATCCAGGCGTACACGCTCATCGGATATACACCGTTACGGGACTTCAGCTATGTCGAG
>DASXCL010000070.1:0-52187 GCA_036491195.1 Candidatus Angelobacter sp. | reverse complement strand
TTCTCCACGCACTGGCCGCTGAAGCGCGCGCAGAGATTTGCGTCTTCTATGGTGATGGAGAGATCGCCTTTGCTGGCCGGCACGGGCAGATCGCCCACGGGATCGACCACGCTCAGGCCGGCGATGGCCGCGACCTCGCGCGCCATGCCCAGATGTCCCCAGAGGTCTGGGCGATTCGTCAGAGATTTGTTGTCAATCTCAATGATCGAATCGGGCTCGGAGTTTTCCGCGCGTGCCACGGCCGCGACGCTGGCCCCGGGGAACGCGCCGGGATCGTGCACGCCTTCGCACTCGGCGGTCTTCATGGTGATCTGCTGGGCGAGCGTGGTCACGTCCATTTTCAGGCCGGGGACAAGCTCGCGAAGCCAGGTGTAAGAAAACTTCATAGTCAGAACTGGTTCAGGAACCGAAGATCGCCGCTCTGCATCAGGCGGATATCGTCTATTGCGTAACGCATCATGGCCAGGCGCGTGAGGCCGAGGCCGAAAGCAAATCCGTTCCACTCGCGCGGATCGAGCCCGGAGTTGGTAATTACGTTGGGATGGACGAGCCCGCACGGCAGCAGCTCCACCCATCCGCTCTGCTTGCATACGGCGCAGCCGTTGCCGCCGCAGATCAGGCATTGGATGTCGAGTTCAAAGCCGGGTTCCACAAAAGGGAAGTAGCCGGGGCGCAAGCGGACTGTGACCTTGCGGCCAAAGACCGAGCTGAGCAGCGTCTGCATGAAATAAATCAGGTGGCTCACGGAAACATTTCGGTCCACCATCATGCCCTCAACCTGATAGAACGTGTGCTCGTGCGAGGCATCCACTTCTTCATTGCGGAAGACGCGGCCAGGAGCAATCATGCGCATGGGCGCGCCATATTTTTGCAACGCGCGCACCTGCACTGGCGATGTATGCGTGCGCAGCAGATGGCCATCGGTCATCCAGAACGTGTCCTGCATGTCACGCGCAGGATGGTCAGGCGGAATATTCAGCGCGTCAAAGTTGTAGTAGTCGGTTTCCACTTCCGGCCCATCGAGCACGCGGAAGCCCATGGAGGTGAAGAGCTGCTCAATCTCATCCTGCACCTGCGTGACCGGATGAATGTGGCCGGGAGAGATGCCCTGCGGCGGAACGGTGAGGTCGATCCATTCTGACTTGAAGCGCTGGTCGGATTCCGATCCTTCCAGCGATGCCTTGCGGTCTTCAAAAGATTTTTCCAGCGTTGCTTTTGCTTCATTCAGAAGCTGGCCGGCTTTGGCGCGATCTTCCGGCGCCATTGCGCCAAACGTCTTGCTGATTCCCGCCAACTCGCCTTTGCGGCCCAGCACGGCGACGCGGACTTTCTCCAGATCGGCCAGCGTGGCTGCGGCGTTGATATCGCCCAGGGCCGATTGCGTGAGGTCTTTGATGGTTTGGATCGGGTTGGTCAAGAGTGTGTGCGCTCACCAAACGGTAATCCTAAACTATAGATGGCAAAGGAAGATGGGGTCAAGAATCGCTGTGCGATCCGGTCACTCGCCTCGGCCACCAACTCTATCTGCCGGTCCTGGCATCCGCCATCCGCCACCGCGCGGGTCTGATTGAGCCGCTGAACTACATCGGCGACGCCACGCTATTCGCCGGAATTGTCCTGCTAGCGGCAGGAGCATGCCCACCATCAACACAGTCTTAAAATTATTCAGGGTTATCGTCGCCGGGTTCCTCCGGGACGGGTTGATCCAATAGTACAAGAGCTGTTTCAGCATCCTCAGGCTTCACTTGAAGCTTGACTCCGCCCAGGGCGATCGAAGCACCCCAGTCCAAACGCACCATGTTGTCATCGAGCAGGCAACATTCGAGGCCGGCCGATTCCAGACTGCTCTTGGCCAGCCAAGCCTGCATCACATCGGGAAAGCTGCGAATGGTCTCCATTTTCCGCAGCGTGACTTCGGCTTGAGAGCCGTCGGGGTCTGGCTGTGACGGACTAAGTCCTCTGCTGGCCATCTCGTCATTCAAGACCTGGCTAGCCAGGCCGGTCAGCGAAGCCGTATCTTCCGCAAGCTCCTGCAATTCGCCATCCGTCATGTGGGAGTAAACGTCCATCAGGCGCTTTCGTTCTTGCGCAGGATCGATCACCATTGTGCCCTCTCCTTGCCCGCTCTCGGCGTACCGCTCGCCTCAGGGTGGGCTTAACCTTGTCGTCGCGCCTACGGCGCTGAATAGAAGGGTGACTGGAACAGACATGTTAATATAGAAGTTGCAGCTGCGTTCCCGCCGCGTAAGCCGGAATCCCCTTCGCAGTTCCTGATAAAACTAATGATTTCAGTCAGTAACGTGTCCATGCGCTACGGCGCAAAAATATTGTTTGATGAAGTCTCAACGGCGTTTACGCCGGGGAAGCGTTATGGCCTTACCGGTCCCAACGGCGCGGGCAAGACCACATTTATGAACCTGCTTTCCGGCGAGCTGGAACCGCAGAAGGGCAGCGTTGTTCGCCCTAAAAAGCTCAGCGTGCTCAGCCAGGACCAGTTCGCCTTTGACCAGTATCGTGTGATCGATACCGTCATCATGGGCAACAAACGCCTGTGGGCCGCTATGGAAGAGCGCAATCACATTTACGAAAAGCCTGAGATGAGCAATGAAGATGGCATGCGTCTGGGCGAGCTTGAGGGCGTGGTCGGTGAAGAAGACGGCTACTCCGCGGAAACCGACGCGGCTATTCTGCTTCAGGGACTTGATATTCCGGACAGTGTGCATGAGCGCAAGATGGGCGAGCTGCCCAGCGGCCAAAAAATGCGTGTGCTGCTGGCACAGGCGCTCTTTGGCAATCCTCAGGCGCTGCTGCTGGACGAACCGACGAACCATCTTGATCTTGATTCGATCCATTGGCTGCAGGATTTTCTCAATCGCTATGACGGCGTGCTGATCACCATCTCGCACGACCGCCATTTCCTGAACAGCATCTGCACGCACATTGCCGACATCGACTACGAAACCATCATCACTTATACCGGCGGCTATGACGATATGGTGATGGCCAAGACGCAGATTCGCTCGCAGATTGAATCGCAGAACGCGCAGCGCGAGAAAAAGATTGCGCAGCTCCAGGAGTTCATCCAGCGGTTTTCCGCCGGAACGCGTTCCAGCCAGGTACAGTCACGACGCAAGGAAGTTGAGCGGCTCCAGGTAACCGAGCTGGCGCGGTCGAATATCGCGCGTCCGTTTTTGAAGTTCGAAATGAAGCGGCCTTCAGGCAAGCACATTCTTGAGCTTGAGGGAGTGACCAAGTCGTATGGTGACAATCACGTCATTCAAGACTTCACCGCCAGCGTGACCCGCGGAGAAAAAATTGCGCTGATGGGCCGCAACGGCGCGGGCAAAACCACGCTACTGAACGCGCTGCTGGCTAACTCGCCCAACACGCCTGAAACTGAGCTGCGGCAGACCTCCGGTTATAACGGCGCGTTTATTGACACCGGCAAGGCTACTTGGGGACACGAAGCCGCTATCGGTTATTTCCCGCAGGACCATCGCAGCCTGATTGAAAAAGGCAGCACTATCCTGGACTGGATTTTCCAGTGGGACCCTTCGGTTTCCAATGAAGAAATCCGCGGGCTGCTGGGGCAGATGCTCTTTGTCCGCGATGAAGCCACCAAAAAGACTGACGTGCTTTCCGGCGGCGAGGCTGCGCGCATCCTTTTTTGCAAGCTCATGCTGCAAAAGCCCAACGTGCTGGTGCTGGACGAACCCACCAACCATCTTGATCTAGAGTCGATCAACGCGCTCAACATCGCGCTGCAACGCTACCAGGGAACGGTGCTGCTGGTGACGCATGACCACGATTTGATCGACGAAGTAGCCACGCGCATCTGGCACTTTGACGATCACAAGATCGAAGATTTTAAGGGATCGTATGCGGAATACCAGACCGTACAGGTTTAATCAGCGAGAGATCCTTCGACTCGCCGCGTTCGCTCAGGATTTCGGCATGAGGCTTCCGCTTCACTCGCGCCTCATCAGCGCCTCAACTTCAAGGGCAGCTACGCTGAAATAAAGGATTAACGAGAAAACGTTCAGTTTCGAGAAAGACTCGCTAATTGCCGATTCATTTTGCTCTCTAGCGCCATTTCGATAGGTTGAGATTCCCTTAGTTGGCGGCAAATGCTTACCGCAGACGCATCAAAAGAAAAGGCGAGTTAGCCGCGGGTTGGCCTTGGCACGCTGTTTCTGGGCGAACCACTTCTTACTCTCGGGAGGGATCATGGCTGCATCTGTCTGGACGGGATATCTTACTTTTGGGCTTATTTCCATGCCGGTACGGCTGTTTTCCGGAGCGCGGGGCACGCGGGTTTCGTTCCACATGCTGCATCGGCCGGACAATGCCCGGGTAAAGCAGCAGCTTTACTGCCCGGTGGACGAAAAGGTGATCGAGCGCGATGAGATTGTGAAGGGCTATGAATTCCGCAAGGGCGAATACGTCGTCGTCGAGCCGGAAGAGATCAAGAAGATTGAGCCCAAGACGGCCAAGGCCATGGAGATCCTGGAGTTTGTGAAGCAGGATGAGATCGATCCGGTGTACTTTGAGTCGTCGTATTACCTGGCCCCGGACGAAGCGGGCCGAAAGCCTTATGCGCTGCTGGTTCGCGCCATGAAAGACAGCGGCTACGTGGGCATTGCCAAGCTGGCGATGCACAACCGGGAGTACACGGCGTTTCTGCGTCCGTATGAAAAAGGGCTGATGTTGCACACCATGTATTATAAAAACGAAGTGCGGGAAGTGCCGGATTTTGGCGCCGACCACGCCAGCCTGAAAGAAGGCGAAATAAAAGTGGCGCACCAGTTGATTGATGCCCTGGCCGCCAAATGGGACCCCGCGAAGTATTACGACACGTTTGAAGAGAACCTGAAAAAGCTGATCAAGGCGCACATGGAAGGAAAAGAGGTTGTGGCCATCGACAAGCCGAGGCCGGCAGCCGCGCCCACTGACCTGATGGCCGCGCTGAAGCAGAGCCTGGCCCAGATGGAAGGAAAGAAAAAAGGCCCGCAACGCGTGGAAGCCGCGCAGCGGGACTCCGAGATTTCCGTGCGCGGGAAGCATAAGCAAGTGGCGGGAAAGAAAAAGCCGCCGAAGCGAGCGGCCTGAAGGCATCGGGAGATCGCGCGTCATCGGGACATCACCGTGATAGGGTGATCGGGCAAGACAAAACTTCTGAGACGCAGAGGAATAGAGGACGCGGAGGAGATGAAGTTGGATCACCGCTAAAGCTTGCCGTCGTTTCGGACCTTAACCCTGCTCAGTCGTGAGTCAACCGCCGAAGCGGTTTCAGCCTCTGCTACCTCTGTTCCTCTGCGTTTCAAAGGTTTTGGCGTGAACCGGCAGGCTGATCGCTCACAACGTTGCTGTTACAATAATCTTCGCAATAATTGAGAGTTTCAGCGTTCAAACCGGTAGCACCGGTGGAGTTTTAATGAAGGCAAGTTTCAAGACAATCTGGCTTCTGGCCGGCCTGGGGATTCTTTTGGCCATGGCTGCGGGCTGCAATGATACGTTACGGCAATTCATAGTCCCTATTCCACCACCCACGGGCGATCCGGCGAACCTGGCGCATGCGATTACTTTATCCACGAACCCCGCGCCCACTGTACCGCCTTCGCCGGGAAGCGACATGCATATTGACGTTTCCGGGGACACAAGTGCGGGGATCGTGCCGCTGGGAGTGAATCCGGTCTTTCTGGGAAAGACCAGTAATCGGGTTTTTATCATTAATAGCGGAGACCCGGTTGGTCCGCCAGTGATTGAGCCCACGGTTTCCGTTTACACGGCGCTGCTTCCGCAGTCTGCCTTGGTGAGCACGATAACACTGCCGGCAACCAGCACTGGGCAGGTTGCGGGCGCAACCAGCAGCTCCGGCGATCTCTACATTGCGAACTCCACCAGTAATAACGTGGACGTGATTTCCGGCGGCGTACTGTCGGTGATCGCCACCATTCCTGTTGGTACTCATCCAGTGGCCATCGCCGGCAATGCGGCAAACAACAAAATTTTTGTCGTGAACCAGGGCAGCAATGACGTTACTGAGATTTCCGCCATTGACAACACCGTGATAAAACCCTCCATTCCGGTCGGAAACGCGCCGGTCTGGGCCGTAATGAGCACGGACGGGCTGTTTGTTTTTGTGGTCAATCAGGGAGATGGGACTGTGAGCGTGATCGACACCTCGCTGGACATCGTCCTTCCCTGTGCGGGCACTTCCTGTAGCGGTACCGCCATCAAAGTAGGAACGACAGCCACTCCGTCACCGAATTTTGCTTTCTATGAACCAACGCTGCGGCGCGTGTATGTGAGCAACACCGGCGAAGGATCAATTTCAGTGATCAAGGGAAACGGTTTCGATCTGGGATCGGTACCGCAGGTGCTGCCGGAGAAGTTGAAAGACGTGATGGTTTCCGGTACGCCTACTTCGGTTACAGCTCTTTCAGATGGCACCAGGGCCTACGCCGCGCTGGGAAATTGCCCGGCAGGGGTGAACCATACCAATATTGTGGCCCAGGCGGCAAGTTGTACTGGCAATCTCGTAAGCGTGATTGATGCGCTGGCCCTGACAGAAAAGAAGACGATCCCGGTTGGAATTGGCGCGATTTCGATTGACGCTTCCGGCGATTCTTCGCGCGTCTATGTGGCCAACGCGCATGACACCGTTACGGGGACTTCAGGAACGCATACCGCGGGAACAATCTCCGACATTGATACCAAGACTGATTCGGTTGTGTTCGTGAAGCTGGCGCCGAACCAGGATCCGAGCTGCGTGGCGAGCGCGACGAATTTCTGTGCTACGCAGATACCCTTTATGGTCCGTACGTTCCCATAATGAGGGAACAAAGTTAAGCAAAAAGGGGCGGTCCAAGCCGCCCTGAATTGCCAGAAGGAGAAAACTTTTTAACTGGGACGGGTATCCATTCTGCGCCGGCGGTTGTAGCGCATGGCGATGTTCATGAAAATGTTTCCGTTGTCGGTGTCAAAGCACATGACCAGCGCTTCCTGGTCTTCACTGCTTTTTTCGCCCAGCTCATCGGCATGGATCACCGGCGGATAAATCTTGAACTTGAATCCCTGGTCGTTGAGCGTGGTAATGGCGCTGCCGATAACCATGTTGGCGAGTTCGCATACGGTTTCCCGCGCCACTTCATCGCTTTCCGGCACCGGCGATCCGGTGAGATAGCTTGCCACTTTGGCCGCGGTGGGAGTATCGATATCGAAAATAATCCGGCCTTCGATGTCGCCTTTGATCGTGACCATGGAAGCGACGCCTTTGCGGCGATAAGCTTCTTCATCCATGGTCACGTCGCCCATGCGCGTGGGACACTGTAGTGTCTCCGCCAGCACGGCATCAGCGGCGTTGATGAACGGCTGTATCAGTTCAATCTTCATGGAGTCAGTTTCCCTGAACGGCAGGCGTGGCCACGGCCGCGTCGTCGCCCATCACGTATTTGATGACTTCGTAAAGGATCTCCGACTTCACCGGCTTCTGGACAAAGTGGCGAGCGCCCTTCTGCAGCGCGGCCACAATATTTTCCTGGTAGCCGACGGAAGATACCATGACGATGCGCGCATTAGGATGCGAACGGACGATGCGCTCCGCCGCCTCAATGCCTTCCATTTGCGGCATGGTGATATCCATCAGCACCATGTCTGGGGTTGTGCGATCGTATTCGGTGATCGCGGTGCAGCCATCGCCGGCTTCGCCGACGATTTCGCCGCCGAAGGCCTCCACCATCTTGGCCACGTTCCTGCGCGCGAAGACGGAATCGTCCACCACCAGATAACGGATCGGCTTGCCATCCTTGCGAATCAACATTGGGTATGTCTCCATAGTGTTTCTCCTAGCAATTCCACCTAAACTTTTACAGCTCGACCAATCTTTTCCGGATTGCACTGCATAGCCAGCGTGTTGGCCAGCATGTCCAGCGGGACCACGCGCATGGCGTGTCCGCGTTCAATTGCCGCTTTGGGCATGCCGAAAACCGTGCAGGACTCTTCACTTTGTGCGATCGTCAACGAGCCAGCGTCTTTCATCAGTCCCAGACCTTCAGCTCCGTCATCGCCCATTCCAGTCATCAGCACCCCCACCGCTCTGCTGCCGAACTCCGCGGCCACCGACCGGAACAGGATGTCAACCGAAGGCCTGTGTCCGTTCATGCGCGGCTCGTCGGACAATACCACGGTATTTCCCAGCGGCATGCGTCGCACCTTGATGTGGCGGTTCCCAGGACAAATCAGGGCGCGTCCGGCAATCAATAGGTCTCCGGACTGCGCTTCCTTAACGTCAATCGCACATGACTCGTCCAGCCTGCGGGAAAACATTTCCGTGAACCCTTCTGGCATATGCTGCACCACAACTATGCTTCCCGGGAAGTCCCCAGGCAGTTGCTGCAGCAGGTACTGCAACGCGTTCGGTCCGCCGGTGGAGATTCCGATGGCTATGATTTTGGTCGGCTCGCGCCGCGGGCGCAGGGCCATTTTGTTCGGCTTTGGCCGGTCAAAGATCAGTGGCGGCGGGGTGGTGCGCATCTTGCTCTTGGCCGCTACTTTGATCTTGCTGATCAGGTCCAGGGCAATTTCATCCATATGCGCGGAAGCCGCATCGCGCGGTTTGGCGACAAAATCGAAAGCGCCCAGCGCTAGGGCCTTGAACGTTGCGCTTGCGCCATCTGTGGTCAACGCGCTTACCACGATCACCGGAACACGGAAGCGCCGCGTGATCTGGCGCAGGGTTTCCAAGCCATCCATGCGCGGCATCTCCAGGTCCAGCGTTACCACGTCGGGTCTGAGGTCTTCGATTTTCTTCAACCCAAATTCGCCGTCCATGGCCGTGCCGACCACCTCAATCTCGCTGTCCCGGGCGAGGATTTGTGGAATCAGCTTCCGCATCAATGCGGAATCATCCACCACCAGGATTCGTAACTTTTGACTCATGCTGTGGCCCCCACCATCTGCAACCTGCCGAGCTTTGCAACTACACTTGAAAGATTCAGGATCAGCACCACCGTGCCATCGCCCAGGATCGAGGCGCCGCTGACCAGGTCTGTAGCCACCAGATGGTCGTCCATGGCTTTGATGACTAATTCTTCTTCGCCTATCAGTTGGTCCACCACCAGGCCAAACTTGCGCTCGCCGGTGGAAATAACCACTACAAACATTTTTGCCGTTTCCGGCGGTTCTTTTTCCAGGTGATGGAGGTGCAGCAGCATCAGCACTTCATTGCGCAGTTGCATTACATTCTGATTGTCCACGCGATGCAGCGCGCCCTGCGTGGTGCGCGTGATCTCCACAACTGAAGCCAACGGCACCGCGTACAGCCGATCGCCCACGCGGAACAGCAGGGCCTTGATGATGGCCAGCGTGAGCGGCACTTTCAAATAAAACGTTGTTCCTTTTCCCGCCGTGGTCCGGATGCTGACGGAACCTTTCAGTTTTTCCAGCACCGTCTTTACCACGTCCATGCCCACGCCGCGTCCGGAAATCGAGGTCACCTGGTCGGCAGTGCTCAGTCCGGGCTGGAAGACCAGATTATTGATGTCGGCTTCGCCCAGAACCGCCGCGTCCCCCGGTTTCAGTACGCCTCGCTCCACCGCTTTGGCAATCAGCCTTTCCCGGTCGATGCCGTGCCCATCGTCGCTGACTTCAATAATGATCTGGTTGCCCTGATGGTACGCGTCCAGGGTCACGGTGCCATGGGCCGGCTTGCCCTCATTGATCCGCTCCGCGGGCGATTCAATTCCGTGGTCCACGGCATTGCGCACAAGATGGGCCAGCGGCTCAGCCAGCATGTCCAGGATGCTTTTGTCCAGGTCGGTATCCTGCCCGGTAACCACCAGGTTCACTTCCTTGCCGCAAGACTTGGCCACGTCGCGCACCACGCGCGGAAATCTGCGGAAGAGATGTTCCACGGGCACCATGCGGATCTTCATCACCGATTTCTGCAGGTCATTCATGATCCGCGCCTGGAATGCCATGGCGTCGGAGAATCGCATCTTCAGGGCATCTTTGGGATAGCGTTTGTCAAATTCATTGATGGCCTGGTGCAACATGCTCTTGGCGATAATCAGTTCGCCCACCAGGTTGAGGACAGCGTCAATTCTTTCCGCGTCCACGCGCAGCAGCGTTTCTGACATGCTGGCGAAACTTACGGGTTGCGTGTCCGCCTGCGCTGCTGGATGAGCGCTCTCGGGCTGCGCGATTGATCTTTCCACCGGATGAGCTGACGGTGTCGGTGCAACCGGCGTTTCTTCCGCCCGGATTGCGACTTCGTGCTCATCTTCCGCCGCCGTCACGTGCTTCACGATATCCAGCACATCGTCGGCCTGCTCGCGCGCAGCTCCGGCTTTTCGTACCAGGATCTCCGCTGCCACGGACGGGATGCGGCACTTTTTAGCAATCCATTCTTCGGAATTGTCGCTGGCGATGGCCGCTTCCACCACATCAAGATCGTTGCTCAGAGTGCTCTGGTCCGGCGCGATCGCCAGCAGCCGTCCGCAATCCTGGAGCACGTTGCGAATCAGTTGCATTGCGGCTCCCCGCATGGGGCACTGTGGCTCAATGGAAAAAGCGACGTTGTAAACGCTTTCGCCGCGGCCCAGCGCGTCGGCCAGCGCCATCTGCTCGTATTCGCTCCACACAAAGCGCGCCTGTAATTTATAGCGGACATTTCCCGCCGGCTTGCGCGTGAGCGAGAGGATCTGCTGCTTTAATTCTTCTGCTGCGGGCGGTTGCAGGCTGCCGCGATACGCCGAGAGCATGGAGCTGAAAGTGTCGGCGGCAATCAGCACCACCTCCGCCAGAGCTTGCTTGCTCAGTGCCGCGACTTCCGGCCGCAAGACTTCTTCCAGCGTGTGCGCCAGTTCGCTGAGTTCGGTATAACCGCAGGCTGCCGAATCGCCCTTCAGGGTATGCACGGTGCGGCGCACATGGCGCAAGACCTCTTCGTCTTCAGGACGCTTCTCCAGCTCCAGCCCTTCTTCATTGAGGTTCTGCAACAGTTCCGTTGCCGACTCAAAGAAGAGTTCGCGAAGTTCGGAAGCGTGATCGTCAGAGAAGAAGTTCACCCTGCCACCTCGATCCGCTGATATGCGGTTCCGTTGTTCTGGTGCACCATCTTGTACTTGTCGGAAAGCCCAAAAAGGCTCTCCGCGTGACCGATAAATAAATAGCCTTCCGGGTTCAGGCAGCGGTAAAGTTTTTCCACCAGCCGCTTCTGTTCGGCTTCGTCAAAGTAGATCATCACGTTGCGGCAGAAGATGACGTCATTGCGCTGGGGAAGAAATTCGGTCTTCAGGTTATGGAAGTCGAAATGGACCAGGTCTTTCAGCCCGCGCTTGACCGCATAGCGTTCGCCCACTTTATCGAAGTAGCGCAGGCGATACGCGTAGTCCACCGGTTCCAGCTGGGTTTCCGGATATATACCTTCCTGGGCCGCGCGCAATACGGAGTAGTTGATGTCCGAAGCCAGGATTTCCACCTTCCACGGCGGCGGGATCAGCGGCTTGGGGCTGGGCATTTCAAAGGGAAGAGGATTGCGCAGGTAGTAGTAGGCCAGCGCGTCGCACACCTGCATGGCCATAGTGTAAGGTTCCTGGCCGGTGGAACATCCCGCGCACCACAGCCGCAAGCTCCAGTCGCGGCGTTCCTGCTTGCGTTTCAGCAGCTCTTCCAGAATGGTCTTCTGGAACAGCTCAAGCTGCGGCTTGTTGCGAAAGAAACTGGTTTCGTTGACGGTAAGATTTTCCACCAGCGCGCTTAACTCCGCCTTGCCCTGGTAGCTGGTCAGCAGGCGGTAATAGGCGTAAAAGGTGTCCAGTCCGCAGATTTTGAGCCTGCGTTGCAGGCGGTCCTGCAGAAAGTGCGCGCGCCGTTCGTCAAAGTACATGCCGCATTCCTGGTACACCAGGGTCTGCAGCAGCTTGTATTCCGGCTCGCTGATTTGGATTTGAACGCTCGGAGTAGCCATGGTTTCCGTTGGGGTCCTCGCTGACGCTTACAATCCGGCAAACGCGGCCGCTGCTCGCGGCTCGGTGAGGTCACCCAGCCGCCGCAGTTCGCCTTTTTGCAGGATCCTGTTCAGGTCAATCAGAATGATCAGCCGGCCGTTCAATTTGCCCACGCCGGTTACATAGTTGTTTTCACCCTGGTCAAATACGGGCGGCAGCTCAACGTCGCTTTCCGCGATCTTCAGCACTTCAGACGCGCTGTCCACAATCAGTCCCACCAGCTTGCCGTGCACCTCGGTCACCAGGATGCGGTTCTTCTTGGTCGGCTTGATGTCTTTTTCTCCAAAACGCCGGCGCAAGTCCACCACCGAGACGATTTTGCCGCGCAGGTTGATCACTCCCTGCACGAAACCGGGCGAATCCGGAACTGAAGTAATTTCCGGTACGCGCACGATTTCATGCACCAGTCCGATCGGGACGCCAAACACCTCGCGTCCCACGCGAAAGCCGACAATGTGCAGTTCCTTAGCCATAGGGTCTCCTACCTACCGTGCTTAGTTGTACTGCGCTCCCGCGGTCGCGTATTGCGGCGCTCCCACGCGGCCCGCTTGTTCTTCGCCACGCCTCGCTGAAGGCCGGCTTTCGCGTGCCGCCATGTTTTCCAGTACAAACCTGTCCATGGCTTCCAGCATGGAGCGCGACATCTTCGACATCTGTTCCGCCGAGGCCGCGAGCTCCGTTGAACCGGAAGACGAACGCTGCACCAGTTCGCGCATCTTTTCCATCGCCCGGACAACGGCCTGCGCTCCGGAAGCCTGCTCTTCCACTGATGAATTGATCTCATGCGTGATCTCATTCAGCCGCGTGGTCGCCTTGGCGATCTGCGAGGAGCCATGTGATTGCTCGTTGGTTGCCGCGCCGATTTCCTGCGCGAACTTGTATACTTCTGAAACCACGCTGGATATTTTCTTCAGCGCTCCGCTCAGGTCGCCGCCCAGCGTAATGCCCTCGTTCACGATGCTGGTCGACTTTTCCATGTTGTCCACGGCCTTGCGCGCTTCCTTCTGAATGCTCTGGATGAGTTCAGAGATTTCCCGTGTGGATTGCGCTGACTTTTCCGCCAGCTTGCGGACTTCGTCGGCCACTACGGCAAAGCCCAGGCCGTGTTCGCCGGCTCGGGCCGCCTCAATCGCGGCGTTCAAGGCCAGCAGGTTGGTCTGCTCTGCCAGGTCGTCGATGACTTCAATGATCTTGCCAATGTCATCGGCGCGCTGGCCCAGGGCGGAAATGATTTCCGCGGAAGAACCAATGGAGGCATTGATGCGGCTCAGGCCGTCCGTCGCTTTCTCCATGGTGTTGATGCCGTTGTGCACTTCGTCGCGCGACCGTTGCGAGATATCCAGCAGCACTTTGGCCGTATCGGCAACGCGCTGGATCGACGCCACCATCTCGTCAATCGAGGCCGAAGTCTCGCTCACGTTGGAAGCCTGCATCTGCGTGCTCTTCACCATGTTCTGCACGTTGATGCTCATTTCATGCATTGTGCTGGTGACCTCGTCAATGGCGGAGGCCGCCTGCACGCTGATCTTGGCTGACTCGTCAGAGGCCGAAGCCACCTGGTTGGAGCCGCTGGCCACCTGCGCTGCGCTGTCGCGAACGTTTTTCACCAGGTTGCGCAGGCCCAGCGTCATCTCGCGGAAGGCCTTGCCCAGGGTGTCGCGCGATGAGCGCGGGTTGATCTCTACCGAGAGATCGCCGCCGGCAATTGCTTCGGATATGCCCGCCATCTCGCGCAGGTACTGGACCATGTTGTTGAAGGTACGCGCCAACTGGGCGACTTCATCTTCGCCGGTGATGTTGACTTGTTGTTCCAGGTCGCCGGCATTTCCGATCTGTCCTGCCACTGCGATCAGCTGCGAAAGGGGCACGGTGATCGATTTCGCCACGCGCCAGGAAATCGAAGCTGACAGCAGGATCACTATCAGCAGCCCGCCCAGCGTCACTACCGTAATCATGGCTCCCGCAAAGCTGTCCTGGTCTTCTGCGGAGGTATTGGCGCTCCTCATCATTGCGCCCAGTTGGATCAGTGGCTGTTCTTCCTTCTGTTTCTGCTCCGGTGTTGGCGTGGCCTGCAGGTACGCGATTTGCAACTCCGCTACCGTGGCGCTGCCTGTATCCACCTGGCGGCGTTTTTCCATCAATGGTGCGGCAAAGATCCGGGCCCATTCGCGTTCCGCTTCGGCCAACTGGTCCAGCAGTGGACGGGTGTCTCCCATGTCCCCGCTGCTTTCTTTGATCTCATTGATCATGCGCTCAACTTCGGTCTCGCCGTGGGCCAGCGCGTCGGCTTCACGCCGGTCGCCGTTAAGCAGGAAGTTTCGCAGAAAGAGACGGTTGTCGTTCCTCGCCTTATCGAGCTTGGAGAGATTTTCCACCATCGTGATGGACTTCTTATAGAGCGCCCTGGTGGTTTGCTCATGCCGGACGGCTGCCCAGTTAATGATGAAGGCAACTGCCACGATGACCATGATCAGGCCAAAGCCTAGATAGAGCTTGCCGCCAATCGTTTTGTTGATACGCATGTTTCGAACCTCTACGTCCGCTTCGCCATCCCGCGGCTCGTCTTCTCTTTCATGTCAGGACTTCTTCTTGTTGCTTCCCGGAATCCTGAGTCTGCCAAGTGTGCATTCCGCAAAGACATAGCTTCCCCGGGCAGGGAACGGACGGATAAACAAAAGCAATGCCATGGCCACCTGGGCATGGGACTAGTACTTTCGGCATCTGCTGATATCAAACAGATAATTAAATCAATGGTTTACGGGACTTGGGCTAAGGGGAACCAGAGTCCGGAATCTGGAAACTCCCAGACTTATGTCTCACTGGCTGGCTCGGCAAAGATCAGGTTTCTCATTGTGAGATGGCTTCTAAGGTCGCGGGAGGATGTTGTCCCATTGATTCCGGCAGGTCAATTCCTTATTGACTCAAAATGAGATTCCAGAGTACCTTCGGGCTTCCCACTGTTCAAAGACTGAGACGGAATGAGACCGACGCAGAAAGCCAGACAACTTCGTCCTAAAACCCCATCGCGGACATCCGCCAGCATGGAAAAGGTGCTTGAGTCCTGTGTTGAGCTTGCCAACCTCAGTCAGGACCCATCGGTTCTGCGCCAGCACATCGCCGAATCGGCAAGAAATATATTTAAGGCTGTTGTTGCCGGTATGATGGTGCGCGATGGCGAGAGCTACCTCCCCAGCGCAGTTTGCACTGCCGTCGACGAGACCGCCGGCAGAAAAGCCCTGCTGGAGCATGCCCGCTCTTTTGCTACCCAATCGATCGAGCAGAAGCGGCTTCTGTCTTTCCGTTTTTCTTACCGCGCTCCTCAGGGCGAGGCTATGTATCATGGTCTGGCTCTGCCCATCGTCACCGCTGATACCACTGCAGTTCTGCTGGTGGTGCGCAACAATGTCTTCTCGCCCGCTGAAGTGTCCGCATTCAACGTGCTGGGCAACACTGCACGCCTGGCGCTGGACAACATCGAACTGGCGGTCCTCCAAACTGCCCAGAAGCGTGATCTTGATCAGCTGCTGGAAATCTCCGCTGAATTGGGCACGCCGCAGTTAGATAGCTTTCTGCCCCGATTCGTGGTTCGCGCCGCCGATTTTCTCGGTTTTTCCCGCGCTTTTGTGGCGCTGGTCGATTCAGGTGAATGCCGTCTCCGCTGGGGGGCCGGCAGGGGAACGGCCAGCCGTCTTGAGATTGACATCTCGGCCATAGCCAAACGCGCGCTGGAAACCAGAAATCCAACCATCTGTGAGGACATTGGCCAGCTTCCCTCCCAGGAAAAGACGCAGCTGCGCCGATGGGAATCTGACCTGAAGCAATATCTGGGCATTCCTTTATTGACCGCCAATGGCCGTCCGCTCGGCGTGCTCGGCTTTCTCGATAAAAAGACCAAATCGCACATCTCGCCGGACGACATCCGCCGTGCGCGGGTCCTGGGCGCGGAGGTCACGGTCGCCCTGGAAGCTGCCCACAACCTGCAACTTTCCAATCAACACCGCAAGCGTACGGAAGATTTGATGGAGATGGCCCTGGATCTGGGCTCGGCCTTGCGCCTGCCGGACTTTGTGAAGAACTTTACCGAACGCGTGGCCGCGATGATCGGCGCTCGGTGCGCCATTCTGTCTCTGGCCCAGGGCAACAAAGTGGAGAGCGTCGGTTTTTACGGACCCAGGCCGGAGCGCGACCTGCAGCGCAAATTGAACGCCGCATTCTCTGAGTACGCCGAACGGCATCCTGATCTGAAAATTACCGGTAGCGGCGTGCAGGCGCTTGGCCCGGAGTTGGTCGCAGCCTGCGGCTGGCGGAACCTCACGCTGGTGCGCCTGGAAGGAACTGAAAGCGATCTTCTCGGCATCCTGGCTTTGGCCGATATCGGGCGCGAACTCATGCCCAACGATCTTAACCTGCTGCAGGCGCTGATCGTTCACGCATCGGTGGCGCTGGAAAACTCCCGGCTTTTCACCAGGATCACGCAATCCAGCCGGCAGTGGGCGGAAATCTTCGATTCCATCTCTGACTTCATCGTGGTGCACGATGAGCATTTCGAAGTCTTGCGCGTGAACCGGTCGCTGGCGGAATTCATTGGCGTGCGCCCCGCGGAACTGATCGGCCTGAGCATGCGCGCCCTGGTTTCGATAGCTTCTGACTCTCCGCGTCCCTGTCCTTTCTGCCGCGTTGAAAATGAGTCAGATGAATATCTGCATCCCGTGCTGGAACGGACATACCTGGTTTCCAGTTCGCGCATTCACGGCGCGCTGGATGAAGGTCTGCAAACCGTGCATGTGCTCAAGGACATTACCGACCGCCGTGAAGCCGAGCAGCGTTACCGTGAATTGTTCGATAACGTGCAGGAAGGCGTATTCTTTGCGTCACCCGAAGGCCATTTCATTGAGGTGAATGATGCTTTGGTGCGCATGCTGGACTACCAAACCCGCGAAGAGGTGTTGCGGCTCGACCTCCAGTCGCAGGTGTACGTTTCGGCTGAGCAGCGCGACGAAATCACCCGGCAATTGCACGAACAAGGCGCAGTCCGCAACTTTGAAGTTACGCTCAGCCGCCGTGACGGCACTATGATTCATGCTCTCGAAAATGCCTTCGTCGTCAAAGACGGACAGGGCAAGATCATGCAATACCGAGGCGTCTTTCTCGACATCACTGAGGTCAAAAACTTCCAGGCACAATTGCAGCGCGAGCGCGACTTTACCGGCAAAATCTTGAACAACACACAGACGATGATCGTTGTGGCGGACACCGCCGGCTTGATCAGCTACGCCAACCAGCGCGTGTACGAAGGCGGCGGCTTTGAACAGAACGAACTTGTCGGAAACCGGCTGGACCGCATCATTTCTCTTTCGCACAAGAAAGCTTTTGCTGAAGCCTTTGACGCTAGCCTGCACGGTTTGCAATCGGACAACCTGGAATTGATGATCACGCGCGGCAACGGCACGCAAGGCAAGTTTTCCGTGAACTTGAGCCCCATGCGCGACGACCGCGGCGAGGTCAGCAGCGTTGTGGTCCTGATGACCGACATCACCGATACCTCCATGATTCAGGCCAAGCTGATGCACACGGAAAAAATGGCGGCCGTGGGCCAGCTTGTTTCCGGCGTGGCGCATGAAGTGAACAATCCGCTGACGGCCATCATGGGATTTTCCGACCTTCTGATGGAGAACCCGGAAATGCCGGGCAGCGCGCGCAAGGATTTGCAGGTGATCCTGGAAGAAGCGCAGCGGACCAAGGAAATCGTGCAAAACCTTCTGAGTTTCGCGCGCCAGCGCCCGCCCCAGCGGCAGCCGCTTCAAATCAACAATATCCTGCGCAAGACGATTGCGTTGCGCTCCTATGACTTTGCCAATCACGGTGTGCAGATCGTGGAAAAATTTGATGAACGTCTGCCCGAGCTGATCGGCGATTCCCATCAGTTGCAGCAGGTATTTCTCAATATCCTGAACAACGCTTATGACGCCGTGCAGTCCGCCGGGCGTCCTGGCCTCATCGAGATTGAGACTGAGCAGGATGGCGCCTGGGTCGAAGTCCTGTTTCGCGACAACGGTGAAGGCATCCAGCACCCGGAACGCATCTTCGATCCATTCTTCACCACCAAGGAAGTTGGTCAGGGAACCGGGCTTGGCCTGAGCATCTGTTACGGCATTGTGCGTGAGCATGAAGGCGAAATCCTTTGCGCCAATAATCAGGAAACGCAGGGAGCTACCTTCAGCGTGCGACTTCCGATCCGCACCAGGACTGACCTGAAGCTGGTGGTAGCCGCCGGAGTGAAGCAATGAGCGCCGGTGCAGCCACGCTTGCGCGCCTGCCGTTGCTGCTCATCGAAGATGAGCGCTCGGTAATGGATTTTATCCGCACCGCGCTTGAGCGCAGTGGCTATGCCTGCCGCACGGCCAACTCTGCGGCGGAAGGAATTCGCGTTCTGGAAACGGACCGGTTCGGCGGCATTATTTCTGACATGCGTACTCCCGGCGGAGCCAGCGGAGCGGATGTGCACGCGTGGATCGTTACCCACCGGCCGGAACTGAAGGAGCGCATGCTCTTTATCACCGGGGACACGGTGAACGAACACACCATGAAAGCGCTCCAGAGCACCGGCGTGCCTTACCTCGAAAAGCCGTTCCGGGTGCAGGAACTGATTCGAATCGTGGAAAGGATCTTTGGGAAGCCAGAATGACGGACGACGCCAAAGTGCGATTCATGATCGTGGACGATCACCAAAGCATTCGCAAGCTCTGCATGACCGTGGGCGCTTCCGTGGGCTTCAGCTGTGTGGAGGCCGAGAGCGCGGAGGCCGCACTGGCCCAGTTGGAGAACGAGTCTCCCGACATCATTCTTGCTGACCTGATGATGCCCAATATGTCAGGTCTGGAATTCTTGCCGCGCGTCAAGCAGTTGCTGCCCCGGACAGAGATCGCCATTATGACCGGCCACGGCTCCATTGAAACCGCCGTGCAGGCCATGAAACTGGGCGCCTATGACTACATCACCAAACCCTTCCGCATTGAAGAACTCAAGCTGTTGCTGCAACGCATGGCGGAAAAAGTCAGTTTGGTAGCGGAGAACCAGTTCCTGCGCGAACGCGTGAACGCGGAGATGGAACTGAGCGGCATCGTGGGTTCTTCCCACAAGATTCAGGAAGTGCTGCGTATGGTCGCGCGGCTGAAAGATACGCGCACCCCTGTCTTGATCACAGGCGAGAGCGGCACAGGCAAGGAACTGGTGGCCCGGGCCATCCATTACCGTGGCTTGCTGTCCAAGCGGCCCTTCGTTGCAGTGGATTGCGGCTCGCTTGTTCCCACGCTGATTGAAAGCGAATTGTTTGGCTATGAGAAAGGCGCATTTACCGGCGCCATTCGATCGAAAGAAGGGCTTTTTCAATCTGCCAATGGCGGCACAATCTTTCTCGACGAGATCGGCGAGCTTACTCAGGAATTGCAGGCCAAGCTGCTCCGTGTGCTTCAGGAGAAAGAGGTGCGGCCCGTCGGCAGCAATCAGAAATTCAAGGTCGACGTGCGCGTAATTGCCGCTACCAATCGTGACCTGGAGGCGGCGCAAAAAGAGGGCAAATTCCGCAAAGACCTTTATTTCCGGCTGAATGTGGTCACGCTTCATTTGCCGGCGCTGCGCGAAAGAAAATCTGATGTTACTCCGTTGGTGCACTATTTTCTGGACCGTTTTGCTCCCGGCCAGGTCATTACGATTTCCGCGGCCGCCATGAAAACGATGCTTCAATATGACTGGCCGGGCAATGTGCGCGAACTGGAAAACTGCATTGAACGTGCCGTAGCCCTGGGCAATCAGGAAACCATTGACGTCTCTGATCTGCCTCCGGCGGTGCGGCAGCAGCAGGCCGAAAACATAGCTGTGGAATCCATGTCTTTCCGGGAATCGACGGCAGATTCCAATACGGACCTGGAAGAGCTGGAGCGAGACACCATTCAGCGGGTCTTTGAACAGGTCCAGGGCGATAAAACGCGCGCCAGAAAGATGCTCGGCATTAGCCGCGCCACTCTGTACCGAAAGCTCAAGCGATACAACATTGGTCTCACCAAGGGGGCATCTGCCGCCTCGTGAGACAGCTGGTTGAGACTCTGTTTCATCCTGAGACGTACTTTGGCAGTCTTGCAGGGTGTGAAACAATCTGCATCTTCCGAATCAACAGGTTAGTTGGTTCGGGGTTTGGCCGAGGTCGTGCTCTAAGTGTTTCAGCTAAGTTTTCACGCAACAGGGAGCAGTCCCAGGTCATGGGGAAAGCAGTCTTTAACGGGCCCGAGATCGCCGAAGCAACAGAATGTGTCGCCGAGCTGGCAAGGTTTTTTCCCGGAATTGTTCCGGTGCGGATTCCGGTTTGGATCTGCCATGGAGAATCCGCGAAAACGGCATCGGCGGAACAAACCATGATCGAGTTTGGCACGGCAGCGGAAGTCCTGTTCGCTTCCGCCTTGCCGCTGGATTTTGAAGATACGGTGCGGGTTAGGACGTCAGATGGAGCGCTGGATGTTACGGCGAAGATCGTGGCCATGCGACTTCATCATGACAAGATGGCTTTTGCCGCCAGATTTACTGAAGACGTCGCGAATTGGATTATCCGGGCATAACGAAGTCGCCGAGCGGCACGATGCAGGAGCAGTAGGACGTCAGATTGGTAAACGGTCTTAAGCGGTTTTGCCGTGCAACGGCTTAAAAATAATGACAACAGTAACGGTCAATTTAGGTGAGGTTGCGGAATTCTGGCGCGTCGCGCGGCGGCTTTACTCCGTCTATATCGAACTGGACCGCACTTTCGAACTCGATATGCCGGCCTGCCGGGAACTGGAAGACGCCGCCGACCGCCCGGAGATCGAGGTCCGGGACCGCGTACTGCAATGGTTTGAGCAGGTGGATGCACACGTGCAAGTGTGGCAATTGCGGCAGCTGCTGCAAAGCACCAACCTGCAAAATGAAGAGAACCTGCGCTACCTGATTGCCCGCCATCTGGACAAGAAACAGAAGAGCGAAGCCGACAAAGACAAGATTGATTTTCTTCTGGTGCAGTACTTTGCCCATTGTGCTCCCCATGGACTGGCTGAGACCGCCCTCGGGGAAGTGGCGCGCGTGCTGGAACCAGCCATCGGGACCTCGCCGCTGAGTTTCCCGGAGTGGGCGTCCGGCCTGGATGACAAGCTGCGTAAGCTGAACGAATCTGACAGCCTGGAAGAATTGCAGAATTCCGGCGCGCTCCAGGAAGTGCGGGAGCTAAAGCTGGCCGTGGGCGACGAGTATTTCGAGCCCGGATTCCTGGTGGCCTTTACGCGTTTCAATTTCCTGGCGCGGCGGGCTTTCTTCCACGCCATGCATCTTGACCTGCATGCCATACGCGAGTCAGTGAACGAATTGGAGAGGCTGGGTTTTGCCACTGTGGATTGCCGCGACGCAGGCTTGACGGAAAGCGAGTCGCTGGAGCAGGTGCGCCACGTGGTGCATCAGTGGAAAACGCCGTTCCGCGCGCCATATTCCGGCGGTTCATCATTCCTGCAACTCATTCTCTTGCGCCATGCGCTGCAACACACGCTGGAAATCGCAAGGCAGAGCGCGCCAATCGCGGCCTCCGCGCCAGAAACTTCGGCGCAATCCGTAGAGGTAGTGGCCGTTGTTCCTGATTTTCCGAAAGAACCTGAGCCGCTGGCTCCGCAGGCGAAGAACGCGGCTGAAGTCGTTCCCGTTTCGGCGCCAGAGCCGCAAATTCAGGCTGCTCCGGTTTCCATTGCGGAGGCGAATCCGCTGATCGCTGCCGCCGAACCGGTGGCGTCGACGCATGCGGCGAAGTCCGATCCGCTGGACCTGATTTCCCGCCCCGCCAGCAGCGCTCCTGGATCTTCTGAGCCCAGTGCCGAGGAGCAGGCTGAAGAAGAGAATTATCTGGTTCGCTGCGTTAAGGACATCGCGGAACAACTAAAGTCGATGCCGGCAAAGAATTTTCCCGCGGTCTCAGCCATTGTCCTCGCAGGATGCAAGCTGTTGATCGCCACATGGGAAGCGCGTGCCTTTGTGCAGGAAGATGAAACCTCCAGGGCATTGCAGCGGACAGTTGCCGCCCGAACCATTCTCCACGTCTGCATGGAGCGCCACAAAAAGAATGAGCCAACCGACCTGGGAGCGGCCATGGATATTGCCCGGGCGCAGGTGGAAGAGATGAAAGCCCACGTGGATGCCGCCAAAGAGGCCAAAAACATTGACGCCGCAGTCAACCTGGCTGCGACCACCAAACGCCTTTTGTCATTGATCACCGAGTGCGAAAAGCTGCAAGGATAAGGGAGGTTCGGTGCGCGATTCCCGTGTTGTTCTCATCGCCGATGATCCTGTCTTTGCCCGCGAACTGATGTCGCGGTGGCAGGCCGAGCGCACGCTGCCCGGCCTGACCGTGATGAGCACAGATCTTTTGACGGGGATTCGCGAAGGCGACTGCGACCTGGTGATGATTGGGGCCGTGCGCGACAGCCGCCTGGTTTCCGCTCTGAAAATGGTGGATGCTGGCGACTATCCCGTGATTTGCCTGCTGGAAAATGCCGCCGATGTGAAGATGGCAAAGTCCGGCCATGCGCGCCTCCACGTGATGCAGCGTCACCCGGCATTGCTCGACTCACTCTTGCTGCTGGCCACTGAATGCCTGAAGCGCATGGACCTTGCCGAACGAGTCCGCAGGGCCGAGCAGGCGGCGCTGGCTAACTCCCGCGTGGCCACGCTTGGACGCTATATGCTGGAAAGCCGCCACGATCTGAACAACTCATTGACCTCCGTCCTGGGAAATGCCGAGCTGCTTCTGATGGATGCCGATGCCTTCCCCGCGGCGTCCCGCGATCAGTTGCAAACTATCCATGAGATGGCTTTGCAGATGCATGAGGTGATGCAGCGCTTCTCGTCCGTGGCCGCAGAAGCCAGAAGTGCTGAGAATTCGTCTCAGGATGAGACGAAGAAGCTGTCTCACCCCACTACCGCGATTCACTGAAGCCGACCGCAAAAACCCTCTAACCAATTGATACTAAATGTGTTGCACCATTGTTGAGATTCTATCGCCAGGGCAAAGGCTTGGCTGCGCAATTGCAATACTTATCTTGGGATACCAGAGATCCAGGGGTTTGTCCGTTTGACGAAGATTCTCATTGTCGATGATTCACCGGCGGAGGTCAGGCTGATGCAGTCGGTTCTGGACAAGGCTGGTTACATGTCGGTTCCAGTCCACGATCCCATGCGCCTGGAGCAGATGATCGACATGGAGCGCCCGAACCTGATTCTGATGGACGTGGTCATGCCTCAGCGCAACGGTTTTCAGGCTTGTCGCGAACTGAAGGGCAACGTTGACTACGCCCGGATTCCGGTGGTCATGGTGAGTTCCAAGAACACCGAGAGTGACAAGTTCTGGGCCAAACAGCAGGGCGCGGACGGCTATGTGGTTAAGCCGTTTACTAACGAAGAGCTTTTGGGAACCGTGCGTGGACTGGTAGGGAAGTAAATGGCGGACGAACAACAACTCGAACCACTCTCTCCGGAAGCTGAGCAGCTTGAACTGCTGCCCCAGGCGGAGCCGGAACGGCAATATTGCCTGTTCCGCGCGGGACGTGAGCGGTTCTGTTTTTCCGTGCTCGACGTGGAAGAGGTTGTGGAGTGGCCGAACCTGACCAGGGTGCCGCTGGCGCCGGCATTTTTGATGGGCATCTTCAACCTGCGCGGTTCGATCGTGCCGGTGGTGGACATTGCCCTCACGGAAGGCCGTCGTCCGGACCTGCATCCCAAGCATGTGGTAGTGGCCAGCCTGAAGGGTGAAGGCGACCGCGACGATTTGCGGATCGGCATTGCGGCGGACGAGGTGATCGGTACGTGCAGTACCTCTGAGCCGCTGCTGGTGGACGAGGCGCCGCGCGAGATGCCTCATTGCTGCGGAATGCTGCGGCATGAAGATCGCATGGCTCTGGCGCTGAATTTGAAGAAGTTGACTGAGACGTTTCCCGTCCCGGTGATTTGAAATTGTAAGAAGCCGCTTAGCTGACTGGCGTCCTGCGCGGTTGTGGCAAGTGCTCGATGGAAACTAGGTTTTTGAAAGCTCTGCGGGCGGTTTGGAGCGGAGCGACAGGAGTGATGGTTATGAAAGGTCGTTTGAACTCGACCCTGTGGTTGATGGTGACGATCGATGTGGTCGCGCTGTTTGTGGTCTTGTGGCTGGCGTACAGCGCCGGCGAACAAGGCAAGATACCGATCACCGATTTTGGCGGATTGCCGCAAGGCTCCGGGATGAAGCTCTTGTTTGCCTTCATCGTCGCAGCCGGTGCCGGCTTGTGGACGTTTATCACCATCGGCAACCGCGTGCTGATTCCCGTGAAGCGACTCTCGGATTTTGCCGAGCGCTTTGCCCAGGGCGACTACCGCACCCGGGCCACGGTGGATTCGTCGGATGACTTCGGCTTTATCGCCGAGCAGCTGAACCGCGCTGCTGAGAATTCGTCCCGGGCCATCTTCAACCAGGAAGCGCAGGAAAACCTGCAGAAGAGCGTGACCGAGTTTCTAACCATTGTGAGCCAGATTGCCCGCGGCGACCTGACGCTGCGCGGCCGCGTGAGCAATGACGCGCTGGGCAATGTGGTGGACTCCGTCAACTACATGCTCGATAACTTTGCCAAGGTGCTGGAGCGCGTGCGCAAGGCCGCCATTGACGTGCAGTCGAGCGCCAACGAGATCCTGATTGCGTCGGAAGAGATGTCCACCGGCGCCATCCAGCAGGACCAGGAAATCACGAACACGTCGTCCGCCGTGGAGCAGCTTACGGTTTCGATGAAGCAGGTATCGAACAACGCAGAAGCCAGCGCTGAGGCCGCGCGCCGCGCGCTCGATGCCGCCGAGCAGGGCAACCGCTCCGTGCGCGACACGCTGGAAGGCATGCAGCGCATCCGTTCTTCGGTGCAGGCGACGGCCAAGCGCATCAAGGCTCTGGGCGATCGCTCGCTGGAAATTTCCGAGATCGTGAACGTGATTAACGATATTACCGAGCAGACCAACCTCCTGGCGTTGAACGCCGCGATCGAAGCTGCGCGCGCCGGAGAAGCAGGCCGCGGCTTTGCCGTGGTCGCCGATGAAGTCCGTAAGCTGGCCGAGCACTCACGCGCTGCAACGAAAGACATCGCCGCGCTGATCAAGGCAATTCAGGCAGAGACGAACGACGCCGTCATCGTGATGGAAGAGGGCACCAAGGAAGTGGAAATCGGCGCCAAGCTGGCGGACCAGGCCGGCCGTGCATTGGACGCGATCTCTACCGTGGTGCGCCAGTCGGCTGAGCTGGTGCAGGAGATCTCTCTGGCCTCCAAACAGCAAGTGCGTGGCACGGAAGGCGTGGCCAACGCAATGCAGATCATCTCCAACATTACCCGCCAGACTTCACAGGGAGCGCGGCAGACTTCGCGCACGGTGGAACAGCTGGTGCACATGTCAGAACAGCTGAACGAAGCACTTTCGCAATTCCGCGTCGCCGGCGGCGGTCCCAACGCGCTGCCCACTGAGGCGCGTCCGGAACTGGTCAGCGCCGCGGCGGCAGTGGCGCGTCGATAGAAACGTTGCAGGCAGCGTCTGGGGTATGAGCAAACGTGAGGAGCGACATGGCAGGCGGAGTAGTAACAGTCAGCGAGCATGAACTGAGCGAGATTCGCGGCTTGATCGAGACGCGCTCGGGGATACTTTTTGACGTTTCGCGCGAACGCTTTTTCTCCACCCGCGTGGTCGAACACGTGGAATCAAGAAAGCTGACCCATGGCACAGATCTGCTGCGGCTCATCAAGAATTCCAATGTCGAATATGACTCTCTGCTGCAGCGCCTGTTGACGCAGGAAACTTCTTTCTTTCGCTATCCCGCGATCTTTGAGGCGCTGGAAAAGAAAGTCCTGCCGGACCTGCACATGAAGAAATTCTGGGAAAACCCGCGATCACTGCGCGTCTGGAGCGCCGGTTGCGCCACCGGGGAAGAGGCTTACAGCATCGCCATGACCGTGGCAGACGCCATTGAGTTTGCCGATGCCTGGAACATCCATATTCTGGCCACTGACGTGAGCCGGCAGGCGCTGGACCACGCCGAACACGGCGTCTATGAGCCGCGCGATCTGGAAACGGTTACGCCGCGCCAGCGTGAACAGTATTTTTCCCGGCTAGCCGATCATTACCTGGTCCGTCCGCGGATTCGCAACCTGGTTACGTTTGCGCCCATGAACCTGGCCCAGGTGGTGTACATGGGCAAGTTCGACTGTATTTTCTGCATGAACGTCCTCATTTATTTCTCTGAGGAGCGGCAGGCACAGTTGATCCAGCGGTTTTATGAATACCTGGAGCCCGGCGGATATTTGTTCCTGGGACATGCGGAATCCATCAACCGGGCCGACGTGAAGTTTGAAACGCATATCCATCGCGACGCGCGGATTTACCAGAAGCCGGCCAATCTGGCCCGGGCCGCGACAACGGTTCAGGAGAAAGCTTGAACGGACAAGGGGCAGAATTCGTAGAGGTCTTCCTTCAGGAAGCATCCGAGCGCCTGCAGTTCTTGCGGGAATACTCGGGCATCCTGCAGGACGCATACCCACGTCCGGAAGACGTGGAGCGCCTGCACATTGCGGCGCACACCCTCGCCGGCACGTCTGGCTCCTATGGGTTTCCGCTGTTCTCTGAAATTTCCGGCAAGCTGGCCCACATCTTTCAATATGCGATCAACGCCACCATTGCCGCGGACGCCGCCGGCCCGCTGGTAGAGTTCATTTCGGAAGCCGTCGCGCTGCTTGAATCCGACCTGATAATGATCAGCACCAACGCGGTGGAGTCGGAAGAGGACATTGGCGTCTTTAAACAGCGTTACCCGTTTGCTTTCCAGACTTCGGCAGCGCCGCAGACGGACGAACGTCCGCAGTTTGCTACAGCGCAGGCCGCGACTGCTCAGAGTGCGGAAAAGCCCAGTGTTGCAGCGACGGAAAAAGCGCCAGTCGCGCCAGTGGCGGAAATCCCGTACGAACCTCTGCCGCCGGATGGCGAAGTTCCTGCCGAGGTGCTGGAGTTTTTCGTCCCGGAAGCGGAAGAGCATTTGCAGGTCGTTACCCATTGCCTGCTGTCGCTGGAAACAAATCCCAGCTCTGAACAGATTCACCGCCTCTTGCGCGCCATGCACACGGTAAAGGGATCAGCGGCGCAGGTCGGGCTGCATCGCATTTCGCATGTGGCGCACCGCGCAGAAGACTTGATTGGCCGCTTGCGCGAAGGCGAACTGCGCCCCAGCGCTGAGATCATCGATATCTGCCTGGATGCGGTGGATACGCTTAAGAAGTTTCTCTATCATCAGTGGACGGACGAAGCGGCCATGCAGTCTTCCGTTCAGGGGTTGTTCTCGCGCATTTCCCGCTTGGTACCTCCGGAAAAAGAAGACGAAGCGTCGGTACCGGCTGCCGTTTCGGCAAGAGCAGCCGGCGCTTCGGCGATGGCACCGCCGCAAATCCAAGTGGCTCCGGCCAGCTATCTGCAAGAGATCCACCTCTCAAACGAGGAACCCGCTGCTGTGACTCAGCAGGAAGCTCCAGCGGGCGTTCCCGCGATTCCGCGTGTTGCAGCGGAAATCAAAAAGCCGGAAGGAATCGAGAAATTCGCCGACGAAGATTTCCTGCGCAAAGAGCCGGCTTCGATGCCGCAGTCCAAGTCCGTACGCATTGCGCTCGAACGGCTGGACCGCATGATGAACGCCGTAGGCGAACTGGTCATCAACCGCACACGCATGCTGGGCCGCGTGGCCGAACTGGAACGCCTGGCCGATGTGCTCAATTTCTCCAAGGCGCGCATGCAGGACAAGGTCGCCGAATTTCAGGAGAAGCACGAGTTCAGCCGCATCCATTCCGTACCGGCCCCGAAACCTTCCGACAATTTCCCGCTTCGCAGCGGCTACTCCAGCTATTCGCATACGTTTGACCACTCGCTGGCCGAATTCAGCGAACTGGAGATGGATCGCTATGACGATTTCAATATTCTTTCGCGGTCACTCACAGAAATTTCTGCCGATATTACGGAAGTTCTTACGCAGCTTGACGGCTTTGTCCGTCGCGTGGATGGCGACATTGACGAATTCACCAAGCTGGCGCACCGCTTGCAGGATGAGATTACCCAAGCGCGCATGGTACCGATCGGCAACCTGTACACCCGCCTCTCGCGCACAGTGCGTGATGCCGCCAAGGCCGTCAATAAGAAAGTGGAGCTCACGCTGGCCGGCGCCGAGACGGAGCTGGACAACAACATCATCCAGCAAATTTCCGATCCGCTCATCCATCTGGTGCGGAATGCTGTGGCCCATGGTCTGGAACGCGACGAAGAGCGATACGAACAGGGCAAGAGCGATTGCGGCAACGTCGCCGTGCGGGCCTACCATCGGGGCAACCATATCTATATCGAAGTTGAAGACGACGGCCGCGGCATCGACTACGAAAAAGTCCGCAAGACGGCTGTAGACCATGGCCTGGTTTCACAAGAGAGCGCGGCAGAACTGGGCGAACGAGATTTGCTAGACCTCCTGTTCCAGCCGGGGTTCTCCACCGCTCCGCGCAAGACCGAGCTGGCAGGCCGAGGCGTCGGCCTGGACGTGGTGAAATCGAATCTCGCGCTGTTGAATGGCGAGATGGAGGTGGAAACCCAAAAAGGACTGGGCAGCCGCTTCACGCTGAAGGTCCCGCTCACTCTCATCATCTCGCAGGCGCTGTTTGTGCGCTGCGGCAGCTCAATGTTTGCTTTGCCACTGGCTTTTGTGGAGGAAATCAGGCGTCTCAAGACCACTGACATTGAGGAAGTCGGAGCCAAACTTCTGACCAAGGTTCGCGACGTGGTGACCGAGATCGTGCGTCTTGACAGCGCACTCGGGCTCGATCCGATCCAACCGATCAATGGCTACTTCCGCATGGTGATTGCGAATGTTGCGGGACGCCAGGTTGGGATCGTGGTGGAAGATGTGGTCCGCAAAGACGAAATCGTTATCAAGAGCCTGGGCGAGTTTCTGCGTAACCTGAAAATGTTTCCCGGGGCCACGATTGCTCCGGACGGCAGCCTGATTCTGCTGATTGACGTCAATCGCCTGGTTGCGGGCGAAGCGATCGAGCACCGTCCGTTGATGACCAGCGCGAATGCGGCGCGCATCTTTGCGCCCGGCGCAGCGGCCGTGGCGCATGGCGCCATCCCACAGGAAGCGATTGATTTTGTTCCGGAAGAGAAACTCGTGGTGCTGGTGGACGACTCCATCAGCGTGCGCAAGTTCGTGGGACGCATGCTGGAGAAGGCCGGTTACCGCGTAAAGCTGGCGTCGGACGGTCTGGAAGCGCTGGAGATCGTGACCCAGACGCGCTGCGACCTGGTGGTAACCGACCTGGAGATGCCTCGGACGAACGGCTACGAGCTTTTATCGCACCTGCGGCAAGACCCGCAGACGCGCAGCATCCCGGTGATGGTGGTCACGTCGCGCGCGGGCGCCAAGCATCGCGACCGTGCAATTAAGGAAGGCGCGGCGGCATTTTTGACCAAACCAGTGCAGGAAGATCAGTTTATCGCCGCGGTAGGAAAGCTGATTGGATCACCCGCCGGAATGCAGATGGAGCATACGGCGACAGCAGGACGGTAAGAGTTCAAGAGTTTTAAAAAGCTGCGAAGCCGAACACGGGCTGAGCGGCCTGATGCGAGTGCCGACCGAAGTATCCGGTTTTGAGGGCTCCGTGGCGGTTTGGAGCGGAGCGACAGATTGATATGACGCACGCAGGTAAAAGAATTCGGGTGTTAGTGGTGGACGACTCGGCGTTCATGCGCAAGGTGCTGCAGAGCATCATCGCGTCTGATCCCCAGCTCGAAGTGTGCGGCGAGGCGCGCGATGGGCGTGACGCGGTCACTCAAACCGAAGTGCTCAAGCCCGATGTCATCAGCATGGACATCAACATGCCGCACATGGACGGTCTTCAGGCCACGGAGATCATCATGTCGAGCAATCCGCGGCCGATCCTGATTGTGAGCTCAGAGTCAAAGGAAGGCGCCGATGTCACCTTGAAGGCCCTGGAACTGGGCGCAATTGATTTCGTTGCCAAGCCGAGCGGCGGCATCGATCTGGACATGAGTTCCGTGAAGGAAGATCTATGCCGCAAACTTAAGATGGCGGCCAAAGTCCGCGTTGTGCGGACCGCGACACGTTCCAAACTGCAGCATGAGGTGGCTTCGTCATCGCCACGGGTCGAGCCGGCTTCAAAAAATGGAGACACTGGGCTCCAGGAAGTCCGCGCGGCCGTGAATGCTGCGGCCAAGAGCGCGGGGAAATTTCCCATCGTCGTACTGGCTTCTTCCACCGGCGGCCCGGCCACGCTGATGAAGTTCATTCCGTTCTTTCCCAAGGATTTTCCGGGCGCGGTGATCCTGGTGCAGCACATGCCGGGGAACTTTACTTCACAATTCAGCTCGCAGCTGGCTGATGTGTCACAAATCAAGGTAAAAGAAGCTGAAGCCGGAGAAATCATCACTCCAGGCCAGCTTTACATTTGTCCGGGATCGCATCACCTGCGGGTTTCACCGACCGGGAGAATTTCTCTTGACGATGGCCCGCGCGTTAGCGGCTATCGCCCGTGCGCCGATCTGACATTTGAAAGCGCGGCGGAATATGCCGGCCCCATGGCCATCGGGGTGATCCTTACGGGAATGGGCAATGACGGTTCCAAAGGCGTGCAGACGATCCGGTCGGTCGGCGGGCATGTGATCGCGCAGGATGAATCGACGGCCGTAATTTTCGGAATGCCGCAGGAAGCCATCAAGACGGGCGCGGTGGACCAGGTATTGCCAATCGACAATATCTATCAGGGGATCGAGAAGCGCGTTCTGTACATTTTTGGCGCGGCAAAAGTGGGGGCGGTATGAAACCCACCAGGCGACTGCATCCCCAGCCGCAGGCCGCGCGGGAAGACGTGATTGTATTTGCCGTCGGCGGATACCGCCTTGCCATAGCCGCTGCTGCAGTGAAGGAAATTCGCGGCATGGAAGGTCTGCATGCCTTTACGCTCGGCGGAATCTCCGCGCAGATTGGCAAGCTCAGGTACACGCTGGAGCGCAACGGCGCCACGTATTTTGTGGTGGATGCAGCGCAGCACTTTCAGTTGCCACTGTCGCAAGTATCGCGCGTGCTGGTCCTGCGCAATATGCCGACGGGCGTGCTGGTGGATTCAACCGATCGCATCATGGAGATTTCAGCTCTGCACGCGCTGCCACCTGCCTTCACGCATGAAGAACGCGGCTGGTATCGCGGGCTGGCGGTAGTCAACGGGTTGGTGGTGCCGGTGGTGAACCACAACGCGTTTCTGAACAGATCGGAACTTGAAATTCTGCGCGCCGGACTGGAACGCGTGCGTGGCGTGGTGACTGTATGACGCTGGAAGGAGACAAATCGTACGTGCTCTTTCCCCTGGGTGAGAAGCGGTTTGCCCTGCCTGCTGAAACGGTGACTGAGCTGGCGCGGCCGGACAGCGTGCAGACCTTTCCTCATCGGACGCCGTTTCTGACCGGCGTGCTGGTGCGGCGGGGACGGATCGTTCCCGTGTGCGATGTTGCCCAGGTGCTGGTTGGCCCGGACGCGCCGCCGAGAAAATTTTATTTGATCGCAAACTGCAAAATCGGACCCCGCCAGGAATTGACGGCCGTGCCCGTCACCGGCGAATGCGAACTGGCCAGCGCTGCGCGCGTGCCGCTTGGAGGGAAGGAACCGCCTTACATCAGCGGTCTGCTGGCCGTGGACGGTGAAACGGTTGCGATCGTGGCCCTGGAAAAGCTGATTTGTGGGGAGGCCACGGTATGAATCCAACCGTCTCCACGCCCGCCAAGATCCTGCTGATTGACGCGAACGTATTCCTGGCCCGCCGGATTACTGAAGCATTGAAGCTCGAAGGATTTGAAGTCGTGCATAGCACGCAGTCCGGCTACGCCTTGACCATGCTGGAATATGACACGCCTTCGGCGATCTTATGTTCCACTAGCCTGCGCGAGATCAGCGCCCACGATCTCCCTCCGATCATTCATGCCGATCCCAAAACCGCGCACATTCCGGTGATCGCCCTGGGCGATGGCGGCGACCAGGCGCTGATGGAGGCGTTCCGTTCCGGGTGTGCCGATTACGTGGACAAACGGCTGGGGCCGGAACTGATCGCGGCCCAAATCAAGACATTCCTTCGCAGCAGCACTGAAGGATTTCATCCGGTGCAGATGATGGGTTCCTCGGACGAAGGGCTGAGCGGCAGCCTTTCCCATCTGGATTTGCCCGGCGTGGTGCAGATGCTGGTGCATTCGCGGCAGACAGGATCGCTTTCCGTGAATGCCGGGGACATCGACGGCATACTTTTCTTTGAGAACGGCAATATCACCCACGCGGAGAGCGGGGACCGCATCGGCGATGACGCCGTGGTGCACATCGTGAAGTATTGCAATGGCGTGGATGCAGGATCGTACAGATTTTTACCGGGTGAAAGCGCATCCACCCGGACCGTGCTCCGCTCGGCCACGGAGCTGATGCTGGAAGCGCTGCGCGAGCTGGATGAATCCGCACACGACAACGGTGATGGAGGTTTGCGATGAGCACGATCCCCACTGTCTATTTCATTGACGACAGTGCGACCATGCGCGAAGTGATTAAGATCGCCTTCCGCAGGGAAAACATTAATGTTGTGGCCTGTCATGATGCCGTGACCGCACTGAAAGAGATCGAAGTGGCCCATCCGGACATCGTGATCACTGACGTGATTATGCCGGACAAGGACGGTTACGACGTCTGCCAGCATATCAAGTCGCACCCGGACCTGGCCAAGACGCCGGTGATCCTCATGTCCGGCGTAGTGAACCGTGCCGTGGCGGAGAGGGCATTCGCGGTGAAGGCCGACGAGTTGCTCCGCAAACCTTTTCAACCGCAAGATCTGATTGCGCGCGTAAGACATCTGCTCAAACCCAACGGAGCGGCCGCGCCCACGCCTGCTACGGCGGCCAATGCAGCTGTGGCGCTCAGCAGTATTTTTTCTGCGGCCGCGGCCGCGCCCATGCCTCCACGATCTGTTCCGGCCTCATCCACGCCAGTGCAGCAACGCGCCGCCGCAGCCGCGCCAGCAGTGCCGTTGCCGGTAACGGCGACAGCCGCTGTTCCCACTCCGCGGCCTGTTGCAGTGCCTGCCCCGCCGGTTTTGACTACCATACCCGCCACAGGAAATGGGAACGGCAAACCGGCCCCGCTCAGTGACGCCGGCAAGCTAAAGATCGAGATTATGCGCCTGGAGGGGCTGGTGAAGAAGTTGCAGTCAGAATTGCAGGCCGAGCGCGAATACTCACGGGCGCTTGAGGCGCATGTAAAGACATTGCAGGAATCTGATTAGGCTTCAGCGAATCGGGCGCGCTCTACTTCCACCACGCAGACCTTGAGCCGGGTATTCACTGCCAGCGCCGCGTTGGGCCATTCCAGGGATTGTCACGGGCAAGCGGCCACGAAATGGAATCTCACCGAACAATGCTTTCACCGCTCCCACCTCAGACGTAATGGCGTTCGAGTAAGCGCACACGTAGTTTTCAATCTGGGGAAAATCCGACAAAAAGTAAGGCGATCCAAAGCTGACGACAACCGTTCTATCGTGCTTTGCCTGAAGGATTGATTGAAGCAGCGCTGCCGTGGCGTCGGGTATTGAGATGGTATTCACACCTGTAGCGCCTTCGGTTCGAACAGCGCGGCCGGGAACGGGAATTAAATAGATTGCAGCTATAACGTTTTCCGCCGTGCTCACCGCACTCTGGATTTCCGCAGTACTGCCCGCGGCGATGCGCGGATCGACGAAGATTATGCGGGCATCGGGCACGCGCGCGCTCAGTTCGCGCTGCAACTGGCGGCCATTGTCGCTCCGGACGTCATCCGTAAATATGACGCACAGAAGTTTGCTTCCTTCCTGTTGGATGGCGCCATAAGCAGGAGCCGAGGCCAAGGCTCCCTGCCGCCGGATCGGCAACATGCGGCCATTGTCGCGGACCAGGGTAATGGCGGAATCAGCCATCTGCTGGGCAAGAGCTAGGTTTTCAGGGCTGCTGATGACGGAGGAAAGAGCGTTGATATCCACTTGGCTGCCTTTGTTCAGTTTGACGCTTGCCTTGGCCTCCAGAATCTTCAAAACCGATTCGTCGATGCGCTTCTCCGGAATCTCTCCCTTGCGGACAGCATCCAGCAATCCTTTGTACGCGCCATCGAGATCAGTGAAGAGAAGCATCATGTCATTGCCGGCTTTGACCGTATCGATAGCGGCATGCTTGGCCGCAGCCGCGCCGCCTTCCGGGTACACGCTGGTTAATCCGCCCATGTCCATTGCATCAGTGATGACCAAGCCCTTGAATCCGAGCTGCTGTTTCAGGATTCCCGTGACGATGGCGCTGGAATTTGTGGCCACCCGTGATGGGTCCGGTTCGAGCGCCGGTGCAGTAAGGTGAGCCACCATTACGGCATCTGTCCCGGCTGCGATAGCGGCGTGGAACGGCGGAAGATCAATCTGGTTGATCTGTTCGCGGCTGCGATTCACCGCCGCCAATCCCAGATGTGAGTCGGTCGCGGTATCTCCGTGGCCGGGAAAGTGTTTGGCCGCAGTCAAGAGGCCGCCACTGTGCGCGCCCCGAATGTATGCAGTTACCAGAGCACTTACCTGGGCGGGGTCTTCGCCGAAAGAACGTGTGTTGATGACCGGATTTGCGGGGTTCGAGTTGACATCCGCGATCGGCATGAGGTTCCACTGCACGCCGATGGCGCGCGATTCTTGCGCCACAATCCTTCCGAACTGCTCTGCGAATTCAGGCTTGCCCGTTGCGCCAAAGGCCATGCTGTGCGGGAATACGGTGGTCCCATTCAGTCGCATGGAGAGGCCGCGCTCATAATCGGCTGCCACCAGCAGCGGAATTTTGGCATGGTGCTGAAGCTGGTTGATCAGCATGGCAGCTTCATACGGCTCGCTTTTCGAAAGCGACGGGCCCTCGGCCGGCACCGTGAGCAGGACTGATCCCAGGTGGTAGCGGTCAATCTGGCCGAGCCAGTTCAGATAGTCAGGGTTCTTGAGGTTGACGAACTGGGGCATGGTCAGCCGGATCATGAACATCTGCCCGACTTTTTCTTCAAGAGTGAGTTTCTTGAGCGTTTTCTGCGCCCACTTTTCACCATCGTGATTGAGATGGACCGGCGACGGCCGCTGAAAGTCGCCGGCATTTACAGGAGAGGCCAAAGCCAGCAAACAAACGCCGGCGAACATCAACTTTTCCACCATGGCGCAACAATATCAGAAATGTTGCAGCGGTTTGTGGGGAATATAGCGCACCGTTGGACCACGATTCGCACGGTTTGCGGGCGTTGACATTGCAGGCGCTCCCCGCTGGTTAAGCGGTTTCCCCGGGTCACGCGGGAGCATTCATCTGCTAGTCTGGCGATGAGCCGCGAGCCTGGGCCAACTGGGAGAGCGTATGCCACTAACCTCGATTGACTGGATCGTGATTGCCGGCTACCTGCTGATCAATCTGGCGATTGGCATCTATTACCGCCGACGCGCGGGCGGGAACACTGAGGAATTTTTTGTCTCGGGTCGGAATGTCTCCTGGTGGCTGGCAGGCACGTCAATGGTGGCAACCACGTTTGCCGCTGACACTCCGCTGTTTGTGAGTGGCGTGATCGCGACGCAGGGCATCGCGGGCAACTGGATCTGGTGGACTTCATGCCTGGGTGGCATGCTGACGGTCTTCTTCTTCGCCCGCTATTGGCGGCGGGCTGAAGTCCTGACCGATGTCGAACTGACCGAGATACGCTATGGCGGCAAGCCTGCGGCTTTTCTGCGTGGATTCAAGGCCGTCTACCTGGGGTTGGCGATGAATTGCCTGATCCTGGGCTGGGTCACCAATGCGATGGTCAGTATTATCGCCGTGCTGCTGGGGCCGATGATCGCAAAAGGCAAAGTCGTGGAACTTGCCCTGGGCGGTCATACTCTGCTGCATTACACACTGGGGGATCCTGGCCACACCGCATTGTTGATCTGCATTTTTGTGCTGATTCCGTTCACCGGGATTTACACATCCATTGGCGGCCTGTGGGGCGTGCTGGTCACTGATCTGTTTCAATTCATTCTGAAGATGACCATGGTAGTGGTGCTGGCGTGGGTGGCGGTGGTGAAGATCGGGGGCATGCAGGCGTTGAAACTGCAATTGAACGTTGTGGGCGAAGCGGTGCATAAAACCGGCGCTCAGACTTCAAACCCGCTGGCCTTCTTTCCGGACTTTCATCTCGGCTGGGCATCGAGCGCCATCTGGACGCTGCCGGTGCTTACGTTTCTGATGTACCTGGGAGTGCAGTGGTGGTCGGCGTGGTATCCGGGTGCTGAGCCGGGCGGCGGCGGCTATGTGGCGCAACGCATGTTTTGCGCGCGCGACGAGAAAAATTCCCTGGGCGCTACGCTGTGGTTCAATATCGCGCATTATGCCGTGCGTCCGTGGCCATGGATCATCACCGGCTTGGTGGCCTTGGCGGTGTATTCACCGCATGGCGGCCTTCGGCCGGACGCGGCTTTCGGCGCCAATCCGCAGCAAGGCTATGTGATGGTGCTGCGCGATTTCCTTCCACCCGCGCTGCGCGGCGTGATGGTGGCGGCGTTTCTTGCGGCGTTCATGTCAACCCTGGGGACGCAGCTGAACTGGGGAGTTTCCTATCTGGTGAACGATCTTTACCGGCGTTTTGTCGCCCGCAGGAAAACAGAAAAACATTACGTCGCGATCGGGCGGCTATTTACGATTCTGATGGTCTTGATCAGCGGGTATGTCGCCGGGCAACTGCATTCGGTGGGCGAGGGATGGCAGATCGTGCTTGGCCTGGGCGTCGGGACGGGAGCTGTGTACATTCTGCGCTGGTACTGGTGGCGGATCAACGCGTGGAGTGAGATTGTGGCGATGCTGGTTGCCGCAGTTGTTGCGATTTATCTGCATAAACATCTTCCCGGCGGCGATCCGGTTACGTTCGCCAAGACTTCACTGATTACGGCCGGTATCACCACGGTGGCATGGATCGCCGCCACCTTCCTGACTCCCGCGGAATCAGACGAGAAGCTGCTGGCATTTTACCGGCGCGTGCGGCCAACGGTGTATGGCTGGAAGAGGATTGCCGCTCTGGCGCCGGAAATCACGCAGGTGCGCGACGTGCGCAGCAACGCCTTCGACTGGCTCATGGGGTGCGTGCTCGTCTACGCGACGCTGTTCGGGATCGGCAAAATTATCTTTGGCGATTCACTGCTGGGGATTCTGCTGCTGGTGCTTGCCGCGGTGGCCGGTTACCTGATCTTCTGGGACCTCTCACGCCGCGGATGGCAGGCGCTCTCCGGAGCCGACGAGCCGGCTGTTACACTCAAAATGGACTCGGCGCAGGCGCACAAAAATCTTTCCTGAACCCCGGGCCAATTTTCTAACGGAGCGACCGTTGCATGGGCTTCAAGATTGAGTCTGTTCACCTGAACGACGTGACTGTTGTGCTGCCTGACGTGCATGGAGACTCACGCGGCTTCTTTATGGAAAGTTATCGCGCGGACCAGTTCCGCGCGCTGGGGCTGCCCACGGATTTTGTCCAGGACAATCATTCCAAATCGAACAAAGGCGTGTTGCGCGGTTTGCATTTTCAGTGGGACCCGCCCATGGGCAAACTGATGCGCGTGACGCGCGGCGCGGCTTTCCTGGTGGCGGTGGACATACGCAAGGGCTCGCCCACGCTGGGAAAATGGTTTGGGCTGGAAGTCTCCGCGGAAAACAAGAAGCAGATCTGGGCGCCCTATGGGTTTGCCCGCGGATTTTGTTCGCTCACTGACGTTTGCGAGGTCCAGTACAAGACCACCGGGCTCTACAACCAGAAGGGCGAAAGCGTTATTAATTTCGCGGACCCACAAATCGCCGTGAAGTGGCCGATTGATATGGAGGCTGCTGCAACGTCAGAACGCGACCGTAACGCGCAAAGCCTGGCACAGTGGCTGGCTTCGCCGCTCTCGGACAACATTGTGTATCACGCGAAAGCGTAAGGCCCGGCGGTCAGTCTTTTTGCTTCAGTAACGCCTCGCGCGCGGAGTCCAGCTGTTTGCGCCGAGTTTTGTCGATGGTCGGAGTTTGCAGATTTAAATCTTCGAGCGTTTGAATAATGGCCGAACTTACGGCGATGTGGCTGAACCATTTATGGTCCGCGGGGATCACATACCATGGCGCATCCGGCGTGGACGTATGCCGGATCATATCTTCATAGGCGCTCATGTAGTCATCCCAGTACTGGCGTTCGTGCACGTCGGATTCGGAGAATTTCCAGTTCTTTTCCGGCTCGTCCAAGCGCGCAAGAAAACGTTTTTTCTGCTCTTCCTTGGAAAGATGGAGAAAGAATTTCCGGACCACCACGCCGTTGTGCGCGAGATATTTCTCCAGGTTACGAATATCCTGAAAGCGCTCTTTCCAAATGTTTTTGGTGACGAGTTCGGGAGGAAGATGCTGTTTCGCCAGAAATTCCTGGTGCACGCGGACCACCAGAACTTCCTCGTAATAGGAGCGGTTAAAGATGCCGATCTTTCCGCGCTCCGGCAGGCGGCGCGTGGAGCGCCAGAGAAAATCGTGGTTCAGGTCCTCGGCGGAGGGCTGCTTGAAGCTGGAGACATCACAGGCCTGCGGATTCACGCCGGACATGACGTGCTTGATCATGCTGTCTTTTCCGGCGGCATCCATGGCCTGGAAGATCAGCAAGACAGCCCATTGGTCCTGAGCGTAAAGTTTTCCCTGGAGCTCCTGCAATATGGCAACGCTTTGCTGCAAAAGCTCGTCGGCCTTCTCCCTGGAGTGCACTCCGCGAGTGTCGGCGGGATCATAGTCTTTCAGCCGGAAAGACTTGCCGCGCCTGACCTGGAACGCATCAGCCAGCTTCAGGGCTTTCTTGGCAAGTCTCATCGCTTCTGTTGTACCGCAAGAAGACATTCATAGCAAAGCGGCCGGGCCTCAAGCCTCCATGGAAAGGAATGGATCCTCCTGCTTGGGCCGACCCACAGGCGGAACCTGTTCGTTCTTGAGCAGATCTTCATATTCTGCCAGAGATGGGAACAGGTCTTGCCGCGCTTCCAGAGGCAAGGTTGAGCCCTGGGGCGCAGTCACGAAAGCGCAGAACTTTTCCAGCAATCTGGCGTCACGATTGAACTGATCGATCCAAAGGAACTGGCCTTCTTCATTGATTTCCAGGAACCACCACTTGCCCTCGGCGTCGACGCCGAAATCGAGGGAGCCAAAGCACAGCCCGGACTGCCTCGCGAACTCCAGAACGCCCTTTTCGACATCAGGCGGAGTAGGAACCAGATCAGCTGTAACGTGGCCCAAGCCTGCATCCTGCCGCCAATCCAGCGCCTGCTTCTTGTTCCTGAGTGCGTAGGAATAAATGTGATTGCCCATCAGCACCATGCGTATGTCAAATTCCTTAGGCACGCGTTCCTGATAGATGGCGGGCGCGTAGGTCAGAACTTCATCGTTCGGCAACTGGTCGCCTTTCAGCTCAAAAGTTTCCGTGATGGCCACTGACATCTTGCCTTCCTTCTGCCACACATGCGGGGTAAAGCCTTTGCAGATAGTGCGAGAATTCTCGCGGCCAAAAAACTCTCTGACCGCTGCGGGATTATTGGACATCAAGGTCGCCGGAGTCTTGAGTCCGCATTTTCGGGCCAGGCGAATTTGCACGGCTTTTTGGATCATTACCCGCGCAGCGGAATACCTGTTGATGCACCATACCGGCAGGGTCTCAAAGAAATAAGCAATGGAATGATAGAAGCAGCGGTATTCGAGCGAGGCAAATTTCTTGTCTGCTTCGGAAACCTTTGGGTTCGGGACAGGCGGTTCCGGACGGCGAATCCATATCACGTCACCGGCATCAACAGAATGTCCACCCAGAATGAGGGTGTCATCGCCGTTCATCAGGAGAGAAGACTGACCTTCGTCAGTCCAGGAAAGACCGGCCCAGCACACTACTTTTTGGCCCGCCTTCTCCAGCGCCCACTTGATAGGGGCTGTGTGGTTATCGTCTGCCGGCGCTAAAACTATGAGTTTCATGGCATTGCCTCCGTTTCAGAAGTTTGCGTGCTATAGCCAGGCGGCGCCGTCAAGGGCGCCGCCTGGGATCGATCAAGGACCACATTCGCCAATGGCCTGATCTCCATTAAGGAATTGTTGTTTGCTGTCCACAAAGCAGGGTGTAAGCGTGCGGCGGGTTTTGAAGGCGCCGGTGACGGTTTCCACTTCCTGCTCACTGAGTTCGCGAGCACCCCTGCGGGTGAGTACGCGATTATCATGGTCCATAAGTTCCTCCCTGATGGTTGCTAAAAGACGCACTGGATACTGGTTTCAAAAGGCGGCGCCGGAGGGCGCCACCTTTTAGTTAGAGCATTCGCCATCAAATACGCCTGCTGCAATCAAGGTGCATGCGGTCAACGTCCTGAAACCGCCGCTTACCTGTTCGACTTCCTGCTCATTCAGGTCACGAGCACCCTGGCGAACCAATACTCTGTTCTGGTCATTCATGCTTTTTCTCCTTTCGTTGTTGGGTCCGTTGAGCGGGCCCAACCTCTTCAAGAGAAGTCTTCACGGCGGAAACGGCTATTGATCGGGGCTGCCGCACTCGCTGTGAAAGGTATCTCCGTCGAGAGTGCCGGCTGCAGCCAGGGTGCATGCGGTCAACGTCCTGAGCCCACCGGCTACCATCGCAACTTCCTGCTCATTCAAATCACGAGCGCCCTTACGAACTAACACTCTGTTCTGGTCATTCATGTTTTCTCCTTTCATCATTTTGAGTCCGTTGAGCGGGCCCAAACTCGTCAAAAGAAGCCTTCACGGCGGAAACGGCTATTGATCGGGGCTGCCGCACTCGCTGTGGAAGGTATCTCCGTCGAGAGCGCCGCCTACAGTCAGGGTGCATTTGGTCGCCGTCCTAAGCCCACCGCTTACCATCTCGACTTCCTGCTCGTCCAGGTCACGAGCGCCCCTGCGAGCCAACACTCTGTTCTGGTCATTCATAATTTTTTCTCCTTTCGTTATTGAGCCCGTTGAGCGGGCCCAAGCTCCTCAAGGGAGTTTGTTCGGCAGCGCAGGGCGCAGCCGAACGCGTTTAGCAACCTACCTCACCGACGTGTTGATCTCCATCCGGAGAAGGAGAGGAGGTGCAGAATGAAAGAGTGCGAAATCCTCCATTGATGAGGTCGGCTTCTGTCGGTGTCAACTCGCGAGCACCACGGCGAATCAATATTCTGTTCTGATCATTCATAGTTTTTCTCCTTTCGTATGTTGGAACCCGTTGGAGCGGGCCCAAGCTCTTCAAAAGAATTTCTCTGCGCCGACTGGAAGAGCGCTCCGTTTAGCAGTGCCCGCACTCGCCAATGGAGGCATCTCCATCCTTGTTGGGGCAAGTCGTAGTGGGGACGGTGCAGAGGGTTTCGGTATTCAGTCCTCCGCCGACGCGCTCGACTTCCTCCGCACTCAATGCACGGGCGCCCATGCGAAGCAACACTCTGTTCTGGTCATTCATGCGTGTTCTCCTTTCGTCATTTTGGGCCTTGATCGGGCCCAAACTCGTCACAAAGCTCTTGCAGGGCCACCCGGGAGGATGGCCCAGTGAAACTAGGATTCACCCAGGAGACCATCTCCGTCCCTGCCGTTAGGGCCGAAGGTGATGACGAGAGTATTGAAACCTCCGCCGACTTGCTCCACTTCCTCCGCACTCAACTCACGCGCGCCCTTGCGAATTAGCACTCTAGTTTGGTCATTCATGATTTACTCCTTTTCATTTGTGGGCCATGGAAGAAGCCCAAGCCTTTTCAAAAAAACTCTTTCCGGTCGCCTTGGCGAGCGCCCGATAGGAATTAGCACTCACCGAGAAAAAAATCGCCGTCTCTTTGTCCTCCGGGACCAATCGAGCAGACAGTGAGTGTACGCAGTCCTCCACTCACGAGCTCGACCTCTTGAGCGCCCCGGCGAATCAATACTCTGTCACTCATATTGCTCTCCTTTCGTCATTGTGGGTCCGTTGAACGGGCCCAAACTCCAAGGGTCTTTGAATCGGTCTCCGGAATACCGATGCAACCGAAGGCCGGTTTTTCATTAAATAAAATGAGCGTCCTTGTCGGTATCGCTGCATCCGTCTCCGTCGCCGGGGCCGGTCGCAGTCGCGGTAGCCATGATGGCAGTACAGACATTGGTATGGGCCTGCATGGCCGCGCTAACGAAGTCAATCTCTTCGATGGTCAGTTCGCGAGCGCCTGTGCGCGCGAGTACTCTGTTGTCTTCTTGTCTCGACATCATTTTTCTCCTTTTTCTTTTTTTTTACATCCGTCTGCCTGCGGGGCTCAAATTACGGACAAAACGTATCCTCGTCCGAGCCGCCCTTGGGCAGGTGCGTGAACGTCAGCTGGCACGGCGGGCCGGCTGCGCTTACACTTTCGATTTCTTCCTCGGTTAATATGCGAGCGCCGATGCGATTGAGCACCCGATTGGGGTCGATCTGATTAGACATAGCTTTCTCCTTCGTAAACTCTTGTACCGTTTGCCGGCTCAGTCCTGAGCGAAGACGGTTCTTCGGAAATCTTTCCTGAACGGGACAAGGCGATCACGCGGTCGGCAATCCGGATCGTGTCCGGGCGATGCGCAGCGAAGACGCGCGTCATGCGAAGTTCAACCAGCATGGCGGCGATGCGCTGCTCGGTGGGAACGTCGAGATGACTGGTGGCCTCGTCCAGGATCAGGATGGAAGGCCGCTGATACAGAGCGCGCGCCAGCAGGAGGCGTTGCTGCTGGCCTCCGGATAGAGCGGAGCCCATGTCACCGATCAGCGTGTTGTAACCCATATGCATGGCATTGATTTCTTCGTCCAGGCAGGCGAGGCGCGCGCATTCCTCCACGCGCGACATATCGGCCACGTCCGAGGCGAAGGCAATGTTGTCAGCAATGGTCCCGGCAAAAAGCGAATCGTCCTGCAAAACAAAGCCAACATTTCCCAGAACGGCCGCGCGGCTTTTGCAAACGGAGTGCCCATTCACAACCACATCGCCCGATTGCGGGTGGAGCAAGCCCGCCATCAATTTGAGCAGGGTCGATTTTCCGGCGCCGGAAGGGCCGACAATGGCGACACATTCGCCCGGCTCGATCCTGAAGGTAACGTCCTGCAGTAGCCATGGTTCCGTATCCGAGTAGCGGAAGAACAGATTCTTGATGTCGATGGAAGCATCTTCCAACTCGGCGCCCGTTGCTTCAACGATTGTGGATTCGGGCTTTTCAAGCACCACGTCCGCCAGCCGCTGGACTTGAAGCGAGAGCATGCGGAAATCATAGAGGCGATCCACCAGGTTCGTGATGCGCGCTTTAAATTGTTCCTGGTAAGCGACGAAGGCAAAAAGCATGCCCACGCTGAAGCGTCCGTCCAGCACGAGCGTGGCGCCGAACCATACGACCGCGACCGATTGCAGGCCGAAAATCAGGCCGTTCGCGGACTTGAAAAGAAACGTGAGCTTTTCCGTCGCGACCTGGGCATTCGTGGTCTCGGCAAGCAGGTTCATCCAGCGTGTCTTGCGTCCGTCCTCGCGGCCCAGGACTTTGATGGTGCGAATGCCGCGCAGCGTCTCAATGAGACAGGTCTGTTGCTTTGAGAGCCGCATGATCTGTTCTTCCATTGACTTGCGCAGCGGGAGATAGGCGAAGTTGCGCAGGGCCACGTAGAGGAGAACGCTCACGATCACGATGAGGGCCAGCTTGCGGCTGTACAGGAACATGACCGCGAGCACAAAAATGGAGATCAAGCCATCGAGGACCGCTTCAATGAAGTTGTTGGTCAGGGTGCGCTGGATGGCTTCTGCGCTTTCAAAGCGGGAAAGGATGTCGCCGAAATAACGCTTTTCAAAGAATGAGACCGGCAGCCGAACGAGATGGGAGAAAAGATTGGCGTACCACTGCAGCTTGAGCGAGGTCCCGAAATAGAGAGTGGTCCAGCTGCGCAAGGCGCTCAGAAACGATTGCAGGCCAATCAGCAGCATGAAGCCAATGCCCAGCGTAAAAAGAAGATCGCGGTCGAAGGCGGCGAGCACTTTGTCCACGGTGAGTTGCAGGAACAAGGGGCTGACGATGGAAAACAATTCAAGAGCGGCGGCCAGGACGAAGATCTGCGCGAGAGCGCGCTTGAGGCCGACAACGCGGCCAATGAGGTCGCGCAGCCGGAGTGGGCTGCGTTCATCGCGGGGAGCGAAGCTGGGGGTAGGCGTAAGTTCCAGAGCGACGCCGGTGAAATAGCGTCCGGCTTCAGCATAGCTGAGACGGCGCGGCCCCATGGAAGGATCATGCAGGTAGACGTATTTCGCGGTCGCTTTCTTCAGCACCACAAAGTGTTCCATCTTCCAGTGCAGGATGCAGGGAGTTCTTAGGTAGGGCAGATCTTCCATTTCCACGCGCAACGGGCGTCCAGTGAGGTCCAGGGCGCTGGCGAACCGGATGATGTGATTCAGGGTGGCGCCGCGCAGTGAAACAGAGAAGCGCTGCCGCAGCGCAGGCAGGTCAACGCGCAGACCGTGATAGCCGGCGATCATGGCAAGGCAGGCCAGGCCACACTCCGCCGCTTCAGTCTGAAAGACCATCGGCAATTTTTGTTCCCGGAAAAACTTCATTTTCCGCAAGCACTTTGCCCCGCGGTCTCAGCTTCCTGACCGTTCGAAGAACCACTTGATTAGAGGTTTATGCCCAAGCGGGATTTCCGCTTCCACTCTCACTCCCGTTTGCGGTGAAGGGTTGAGTTGCATGGTCTGTGCCGCTTGTGGCGGGAGCGACACCTTAATTTTGTACAACTGGATCTTGTTTCCCGGCCCAGCCAAGTTCAAATTGGCTTCACTAAGATCGGATGGGCTTACAGGAGATTGCGGAATTTCCAGAACAGTTCCAACCTGACGAGCTATTTGCGCCGGACAGGAATTACATCGCACGGATAGCTGTGTACCGGGATGCAACCGCGCAATCATTCCCGCCGGCACGTACACAGCGGCTTCCGATTTTGGAGCGCCAGCGTTTGGAGCCGCAGGCCCGGCGATGGTGATGATGCCGGGAACGCGCGCTTTTTCCGTATATTGGCCAAGGAAGAGAAATCCTAGGACAGCAGCCGTGATACCCAGGGCAAACCAGCACAGCAACATCAATGGAAAAGGACGGATAAGAATGATCTCGCCATAAAACTTCTGCTGCAAGGCAGCAACGGCTTCCGGACGGAACAGCGGCAAGGGTGTTCCATTGCTGTGGCTTTCCACCGAATTGAGAGTCTTGGCGGGGATTGGCATCCGCTTGTTCGCTCCACACTAAAAAACTGAAGAAGTAAATGGTACGGCGCGGATATATAGAAAAGATGAAAAATCGTTAAGAAAAATCCCGAGCTGTTCCAAAATGGGAAAGCAGGAACTCTGTGGTAAGTCTCGTCTTTGGCCGTGCGAAAGGAGACAGTTCCGTTTCCCTACGCTACAACGCTGGGAGCGGCGGCGCGCTTAGGCAGGATTTCACCGATGCGGCGTATCTGAGCGCCCACGCATTTCAGCTTTTCCTCAATGCGCTCATAGCCGCGGTCGATGTGATAGACGCGATCGATGATAGTTTCGCCGTCGGCAACCAGGGCGGCGATTACCAGAGAGGCTGAAGCGCGAAGGTCAGAACATTGAACGGCGGCGGAACTGAGAGGAGTCTTGCCGCGAACAATGGCGCGGCTGCCTTCGACTTTAATATTGGCGCCCATACGGACGAGTTCATGGGCATGCATGAAGCGGTTCTCAAAAATATTTTCGGTGATGAGTGATGTTCCCTGGGCCTGGGTGGCCAGCGTCATATATTGCGCCTGCATGTCCGTAGGGAAGCCGGGATATTCTTCTGTGCTGATATCAGCCGCAAGGAGCTGATGTCCGTTGGTGACGCGCATAGAGTCGGTACCGGTCTTGATGCTCACGCCGCATTCTTCCAGCTTCTGAATCAGCGAGCCAAGATGAATGGGATCGCAGTTGGTGAGCTGGAGATCGCCCCCGGTAAGGACGGCGGCAATCACGAACGTGCCGGCTTCAATGCGATCAGGGATGATGCGATGCCGCGCGCCGTGCAGCTTTTCAACGCCATGAATGCGGATGGTATGCGTGCCCGCGCCTGCGATCCGCGCGCCCATCTTGGTGAGCAGCGCAGCCAGGTCGGTGACTTCCGGCTCGCGCGCACAATTTTCCATGATGGTTTCGCCCTGCGCCAGGGTAGCGGCCATCATCAGGTCTTCCGTGCCGGTGACCGTGATCTTGTCAAAAATAATGTGGCCGCCGCGCAGCCGATCCGCGCTGGCTTCAATGTAACCATGCTCCTGCTTGATGGAGGCGCCAAGACGTTCCAGACCTTTGATGTGAAGATCGATGGGCCGGGCGCCAATGGCGCAACCGCCGGGCTGAGATACCCGGGCGCGTCCCATGCGGGCGAGCAGCGGCCCCAGAACCAGCGTGGAAGCGCGCATGGTTTTTACCAATTCATAAGCGGCTTCAGGGTTGACCAGATTGCTACAGGAAATCGTGGTGCGATGGGAAGCTCGGCCATAGCCCAATTCCACGGCAGCGCCCATGGAGACGAGCAAGTTGCGTTCAGTCTGAATGTCGCGGACATCAGGAATGTTTTCTAGAATGACGGGCTCATCCGTCAGGAGAGCAGCGGCCATGGCGGGCAGAGCGGCATTCTTGGAGCCGCTGATGCGGACGCTTCCCACCAGGGGATTGCCACCTCGAATTACAAACTTATCCATAAGACTCTCTGGCGCGATTGCTCCGTCCCTGAAGTCAATCCGAATGGCCCGACTACGCGAGACCGGCTTTCGAAAGTCGGGCAGGGCCGGCAGCAGAGTTTCAGCTTTGCCGGGGCGGGCATTTGGTGACTTGGGAACTAGCTTCATTTTATATGACCCTGCGCAATCGCCTGCCGGACGTTCCCCTTAACGCTCTTGAGTCTTTTACCTGCCTGGGCACGGCCCAAACCGGTTTTTAACATAATGAGGGCGATGGCCACCTGATTATCCGCCGCCCTCAGAGCTTTGGATGCAGTTGGACGGTCCACGCCGGCGGCTTTTTCCAAAACATTGAGCCCACGTTCCATTAATTTTTTGTTCGTGGTGTGTACGTTCACCATGAGATTGCCGTAGATGTAGCCGAGCCGGGCCATCGCCCCTGTAGTTAGCAGGTTAAGGGCCATCTTCTGTGCGGAACCGGCTTTCATGCGGGTAGAGCCCGATACTGCCTCCGGCCCGACGTCAATTACGATCTCAATATCGGCCAGCGCACCCAACGCCGACCCAGGATTGCAAACCAAAGCCGCGGTTTTGGCCCTTTTCTTGCGTGCATATTCCAGAGCTCCGATGGTGTAAGGGGTCCGGCCGCTGGCGGCAACTCCCACCACAACATCTTTCCGGCCGGGTTTGCGTTTGGCCATGTCGCGCTGGCCGGTGGAGCGGGAATCTTCACTGTATTCGGCAGCCCGGCCCAGAGCTTTATCGCCGCCTGCAATCACGTATTGGACCGTGCGAGGATCGGTGTTGAAGGTGGGAGGGCATTCAGCGGCATCGAGTGCGGCCAGGCGTCCGCTGGTGCCGGCGCCCACGTAAATCAGCCTTCCGCCGCGGCCTATGGCTTCTGCAATGGCATCGATGGCACGCGCGATCTGGGGCAAAGCCCGCTCTATGGCAGCAGCAACTTTGCGGTCTTCATGGTTGATGACGCGGGCAATTTCGAGAGCGGAGAGCGTATCGAGGGCGGAAGAGGCGAGGTTCTGCTGCTCGGTCCCAAGATCACGGATGGTGCCTTTGCGAGGACTCACGCGTCAAATACCTCAAAGCGCCTCGATGACTGCATCGTGGAAAGCGGGCCGGAATTGCTTGATCAGCTGCGAACCACGGTCCGGCCATGTGCGATTGGTTAGCAGCGTGACGGAAAGCTGGCGATCAGGATCAATCCATAGTGAAGTACCTGTATAGCCCAAATGGCCATAGGAGCGCGAGGAAAAATATTTTCCCGACTGAGACGGTTGGGAGGGCGTATCCCAGCCCAATGCGCGTGATATGCCGTGAGGAAGGTCCTGGCGTCGAGTAAAAAGTTCCAAAGTTTCTTTTTTTACCAAGGGTGTTCCGCCCTGCAACAGGCATTGTGCAAAAACTGACACGTCCAGGGCGCTGGCAAAACAACCGGCATGGCCGGCGACGCCACCCATAACGAAGGCGTTCTCGTCATTGACCTCGCCCTGGATAAGACGATGACGGTAGATGCGGTCATCTTCAGTGGGTGGGATTGCAAGTTTGCCAGCCTGCGGCGGATTGAAGGCGGTATGGGCAAGGTTGAGTTTGGCGAAGATTTCACGCTGGCAGAATTGGTCCAAAGGCCCGCTAATCAGCTTTTGCAAAGCTTCACCCAGCAGGATGAAGCCGATGTCACTGTATTCGGCGCGGGTGCCGGGCTCGGCGGTGAGCGGGACTTGGAGGGCTTGCTGGAGCAACTCTTCCTTATTATGGGCGGTCTGAAAGAGCTTGATATAGGCTGGCAGCCCGGAGGAGTGCGCCAGCAGCATTTGGAGGGTGATTTTCTGGCGGCGCGAGTTTTCTTGCTCTGAGCTGCTGTCGACGAATCTGGGCAGAAGTTCGACCAATAACTGGTCGAGATTGAACAGGCCGCGATCATACAGGATCATGCAACTGGTGGTAGTGGCTATCACCTTGGTGACGGAGGCAAGATCGTAGATTGTTTCGACGGTTACGGCAGGGGATGTCCCGTCATAAGTGAAATGCCCGAGTCCCTTGTGCGCGATCAGCTTTCCTTGATGAGTGATGGCGAGTGCCGCGCCAGGAAAAGCGTGTTGGTCGATGCCGGAGCGAAGAACGGCAAAGGCACGCTGGAATTGTTCGTCCTGACGCTCGAACGACTGGGACAGCATGCTGTTGGTACTTTGGTGCAGAAAATCCCCTCGTATTGCTTTTGTTTTCGGTTTATAACACACTCAGTTCACAGATGACATTCCCGCGCAAAGCCATAGGCTACATTTCCATACTCATTTTAGTTGTCCAAGGTCTTTCCGCTGCCGGTGCGCCTGCGCCGAAAAAAAAGAAGCCTGCGCCTGAGGCAAAGGAAACCGCGAATTTTTCACCGGTCGATCTGCTGGTGCAGGAGCAAATCAACGATCAGGCCATCACAGGCGCAGTTCTGTTGATCGGACATGGCGGAAAGATTGTGCACCAGAAAGCTTTTGGGCTTCGCGCTACTTCACCGCGTCCTGAAGCGATGACCTTGGACACGATTTTTGATCTGGCATCGCTAACCAAAGTCGTAGCGACCACGCCGAGCGTGATGCGGATGGTGCAATACGGGCAGATACGGCTGGATGAGCCGGTGACGCATTACATCCCTGATTTCGGGATGAACGGAAAAGACGCGGTGACGGTGCGCCAGCTTTTGACGCATTATTCCGGGTTGCGTCCTGACATCGATCTGAATCCGCCATGGGTAGGGCGCGACACTGCGTTTCGGCTGGCCCATGAAGAAAAATTACAGGCGCCGCAGGGCTCGATCTTTATCTATAGCGACACGAATTTCATCGTGCTGGGCGAGTTGGTGCAGCGAATTTCCGGCATGCCGCTGGACCAGTACGCGGCAGTCCACATCTTCCAGCCGCTGGGTATGAAGCATACGCGCTACTTGCCGCCGCTGGAATGGAAGAACAAGATCGCGGAAACTTTTGCGCCAGACAGGAAACAGATTCTGCGCGGCGTGGTGCATGATCCGCGCGCGGACAGAATGGGCGGCGTAGCTGGGCACGCCGGAGTTTTTTCCACCGCGGGCGACCTGGCTTTGTATGCGCAGGCACTGATCAGCCGGAAGTCGATCCTGGATGGCGACATCATCGACAAGATGACGACGCCGCAGCAGCCGCCCAATGCCACTGAAGTCCGCGGGCTGGGCTGGGACATTGATTCTTCATTTTCGTCGAACCGGGGCTCGCTGCTGCCGGTGGGATCGTTTGGCCATACAGGGTATACCGGCACATCGATGTGGATCGACCCTTACACCAATACGTATGTGATCTTGCTGGCAAATTCCGTGTTGCCGCGGCAGGGACCGGCGATCATCTCTTTGCGGTCGCGCGTGGCCACGGCGGTGGCGGCGCTGCTGAAGCTAGACGTGACTGCTGCTGATCGAGAAAAACAATTGGCGATTACCGGTTATAACGAAGCAGCCACGGCTTCACGTCGCTTGGCCGCGCGCAACGGCCATGTGCTCACCGGAATCGACGTTCTGGAGCAGGATAATTTTGCATTGCTCAAGAAAGACAAGACGCAGATGACGATTGGCCTGCTGACGAATAATACCGGCGTGGATGGGCAGGGCAGAAGGACGATCGACGTGCTGGCATCGGCGCCGGGAATCAAGCTGGCGGCAATTTTTGCGCCGGAACACGGAATCTTTGGCGCGCAGGATGACTTGAAGGTGGAGAACACGACGGACTCGGTGACGGGCATTCCCGTATATTCGATGTATGGCGGCACTGACGCGAAGAAGCGGCCCCCGTTGGATGTGCTCAAAACGCTGGATGCGGTGGTCTTTGATATTCAGGATGCAGGAGCGCGGTTTTACACTTACCCCGCTACGCTGGGTTACCTGCTGGAGGCGGCAGCTCAGACAAATACAGAGGTGATAGTGCTGGATCGGCCGAACCCAGTGAATGGATCATTTGTGCAAGGCAATATATCGCAAGCGGAGTTTGCCAGCTTTACCAATTACCATCCCACGCCGATACGCTTTGGCATGACGCTGGGCGAGCTGGCCCAGATGTACAACGTGGAGAGGAAGATTGGCGCGCGGCTGCGAGTGATCCCCATGCAAGGCTGGCTGCGCGGGGACTGGTTCGATTCCACGGGAATCGTGTGGATCAACACGTCGCCGAATTTGCGCTCGGTGAACGAAGCGGAGCTGTATACGGGCGTGGCGCTGGTGGAAGGGACAAACGTTTCCGTCGGGCGCGGCACGGACACGCCGTTTGAAGTGATGGGCGCGCCGTGGATCGATGCCCGCATTTACTCCGATTATATGAACGCACGGCTGATTTCGGGCGTGCGGTTTGTACCGGTGACTTTTACGCCCATGAGCGGCCCATACCAGAACCAGTTGTGCAAGGGCGTCAACGTGATTGTTACCGACCGCACGGTGCTGGACGCGCCGGAAATGGGGATTGAGCTGGCGTCGGCGCTCAAGAAACTGTATCCAGATCACTGGAAGATGGAGCACATGATTACCGCGCTCTCCAACCAACAAGTATTTGACGCGCTGGCGGCAGGGGAAGATCCAAGGAGCATCGCGCAGGGATGGCAGGATGATCTGGAGAAGTTTAAAGAGCTGCGGCAGAAATATCTGATCTACAAATAGGCGTTTCACCGCGGAGGCGCAGAAAAAAACCAGGAATTAGACGCGAATTGACGCGAATCAACGCGATTTTTTTAGGGATCTTTGGCCGCCAGGCACGGTGTAAATTCTTTTTTGCGTAACCTTAGTTTCCGGAAAACTTTACTAAGCCGCAGAATTGGAAGATTTCTCTCGCTTCGAAAAAACCCAAAATCATCTTGCGATTGAAGATGTTATATAGATTTTTGCGGGACCGGGGACCATTTTGGCAAACCGTCACGGCCACTATCGACCGAACAATCTCGCAAATGATTCGTGTATATTCGCGGTAATTCGCGGCTTCTCCTTCTCGGGTTCCTCCGTGTCTCCGTGCCTTTGTGGTGAAAATTTTCTTCCGCATTTTTTCACGTGCATTCGCAGCCCGAACCTCTTATCTTCGATCCATGGACCTGCACATCGGCACGTCAGGATGGTCGTACGCGAGCTGGAAGCCGGCGTTCTTTCCGGAGAAGCTGCCGTCAAAGCGTTTTCTTGAGTTCTACGCAACGCGGCTGAATGCCGTGGAGTTGAATGGCACGTTTCGGCGCATGCCCACGGCCAGCGCCATCGCCGGATGGGTCGGGCCGACTCCCGCGGACTTCAAGTTTGCCGCCAAGGTGCATCAATCGAT
>DASXCL010000069.1:0-19490 GCA_036491195.1 Candidatus Angelobacter sp. | reverse complement strand
CGGGCTAGCGTTTTGCGTTTCTTGTCCGTTCTAAGCGCAACACGCGAATCTGGCGGGGTAATTCCCGTCGGGTGAACTGGACTAAGTATGTAGGCTCTTGACCAGTGACGTTTTCGGACGTGGGTTCAACTCCCACCGCCTCCACCATAACCACAGCAACTAGCAGTTAGCCATTAGCAATTAGCTTTTGTATCGAAAGAATTCTGCGCTCTGCTCGACGCCGCCAGAGTGCCATCTCGACTTTACATCTGCACGTGCTTTTCGCAGCGCTGCTCGTCGAGTAGTTGGCCTCGCGGTTTTCTCGTCGCCCACTTCTAAACTGCATTCTCAACGATGTTGCAATCCCGAATCCCCGAAGCCGAAGCTCGCTGAGGCTGAGTGGCGTGAGGGATCGGCCCCGCTGCTGCATCGCGTGAGCCAAACTATCTCCACTTCCTCTGTTCCTCCGTGTTTCAAAAGTTTTGGCTTTCAATCGCCACTATTGGCAATCTCGGTGATTTTGGCAATCGGCTACTCTTCGTTCTGGTACTCTTCCGGAACATCATCCTCCGGAAACTGCCTGGTACGCACTTCGCCTTGGTCGGCATCGGGAGCATTCTCTACGCCACTGACCGCTTCGGCTTCCATGTACTGACCTTCTTCCATCAACTCTTCCACGCTTTCAGAATCTTCGTAGCTTCTGCGTGAAAGCCCCTGCGTGTCGCCTGACTGTCCACCGGATTCGGCGCCCAGACCGCGACGGCCGCTCGGCGTAACAGGGTTAATGACTTCCGCGCGCCGACGCGCGGTTTTTTTTGCGACAGGTTTCTTCTGTGCTGCTGATTTCTTCTTTGTCGCCGGCTTCTTTTTCGCGGCAAGCTTTTTCGGCGCAGCTTTTTTCGCCGGCTTCTGCTTTGCCGCCACTTTTTTCCTGGCTGCTGATTTTTTCAGGGTTGATTTTTTCCCGCTAACCGGCTTCCTTTTGCGCGCTGGTTTTTTTCTGGCCATAGGAAAAGTCTAACTCAAATCGCAAGACATACACAGTGCCCGGGCCATAGCGTCTGACGCAGAACTTAAGCGCCTGTCTCCACGATCACCACCAGCCGCATAGGCCCATGCGCGCCCTGCACCAGGATCTTTTCGATATCGGCGGTACGGCTGGAACCGCTGATCATGCAGGCATAAGAATTCCGGTCCAGGCGACCATCGGTAGTGGCGTTGCGCAGAGCCGTGACCAGGTCTGGGACTAATTGTTTCGCGGTGGCATAAACAATGTGGGTTGGCGCCACGACAGACGCTCCGCGTCCGCCGCACGACGCGCTGACAAAAACAGACCCTGTCTGCGCAACCAGCGCATCGGCCAGCGTTACCGTAGCTTGTGATTGTTCCATCGGCCCGCCCTGGCTCGACCATCGAATCTGCTTCGCTGTGCCAATAGTCGCCATCAGCCGTCGTAAAGCCGGATCATCCTGCACAAATACTTCGCCGTCCGGCAGTGACTGCAACACCTGCGCCAGCGCCTGCGCGCTTCCCGCCGGATCGACCGTCAACTGGCACTCCATTAAGTTCGCTTTGCATTCCTGCTGGAAGCGTTCCAGAGGATTTTCCACGGCCTCAAAGATCGGGCCGTAAAAAGTTTTGTCTTCAATCGGTGGCGCGAGAGTGCGCAGGCCGTCGCGGATGCGCGCCAGGATTGCTTCACGGCTGGGATTACTGGTTGCCATCGGCGTTCCTTCCGGCCTCTGTTTTTGAGAGTTCTTTCTTCCAGCGCGCCCGGAAAGATTGCGCGGGCAGCGGCACCGGCGTGCGTTTGCGGCTCCATGCCCGCATTGGATCGAGCGCGGTACCGGCCAGTCCCATGCCGTAAATCAATCGCAGGCTGCGGCGCATCATCCATCCGCCCAGCGCGTAGAGCCGCGGATGTAGCATCGCCGTTCGCCACAGCTTGAACTGAGTACGCTCTCCAGATGTCTTAGTTGCACCTGCCTTGGTGAAGTCGCGGCGGTTGTGCAGCAGATGATGATGCAGGTTGATGTTTACCGGACAAACGCTGGTGCAAGCACCGCACAGTGACGATGCATAAGAAAGATGCTGGAACTCGCTGCCACGCAGGTGCGGCGTGAGCACGCTGCCAATCGGGCCGGGATACGTTGTGTTATAGGTGTGCCCGCCGATGTTGCGATACACCGGGCAAATATTCAGGCAGGCGCCGCAGCGTATGCAATGCAGCACTTCCCTCTCTTCTGCGTTCGCCAGCAGACCGCTGCGTCCGTTATCCAGCAGGACGACGTGAAATTCTTCCGGGCCATCCGCCTCGTCCGCCCGCTTTGGCCCGCCGACCAACGTTCCATATGTGGTGATCGGCTGTCCGGTGCCTGAGGTCGCCAGCACCGGCCAGAGCGTACCCAGGTCTTCCAGTCGCGGTATTACTTTCTCAATTCCGGTCACCGCCACATGGATGCGCGGCAGGCTCGTGCTCAAGCGGCCGTTGCCCTCGTTGGTTGAAATCGCGACCGCGCCGCTATCGGCCACCAGAAAGTTCGCGCCTGAAATTCCCATCTCGGCGGCAAAGAAAGCTTCGCGCAGTTTGCGCCGGGCCAGCGCCACTAGCTTCTGCGGATCGGCGTCAGGAATATCTTCACCCAGCTTTTCGCGGAAGAGGTCGCGGATCTGCTGGCGATCCAGATGCATCGCCGGCGTCACAATATGATACGGAGCTTCATTGCGCAACTGGACAATGAACTCGCCCAGGTCGGTTTCCCAGACACGGATGCCGGCTGCTTCCAGCGCCGGCGCCAAGTGTATCTCTTCGGTCACCATCGACTTCGATTTCACCACAGTTTTCACGCCGCGGCTTACCGCCAGGTCTTTTATATAGGCGCAGGCTTCATTGCCGTTGGCGGCCCAGAAAACGTGTCCGCCGCGTTCCAGGACTTTCTTCTCGAACTGGAGCAGGTATTTATCCAGATTGTTGATGGCTTCGCGCTTGATCTCCTGGCACTTGCGCCGCGCTGCTTCCCAATTCTTGATGCGCGCGCGCCCGCGCATGTGCGCGGCATCATAGCTGTCCATGTTCTTGCGTATTAGCTCGCGATGAACCAGGTCAGCCGACTTGGTCGCCGCGTCGCGCAGGAATTGCTGTGCCGCTGTCAGCGCGGAAGGCGTTTCACCGGCGGGCGTTGGACGTTCGGTGGGGGTGCTCATGTAGTGGTCGCCTTCGGCGTCGTCAAGGTTGATTTCACGACGGATCCTCTCCGCATCCGATCTCCCGATCATCCGATCTCGTTCTTCATGCCTCGCTCGCCAGAATGCTCGCCAGATGAATGGCCCGCGCGCGATCTTTGCGCCGGCCCAGGATTCCTTGCACGTGCATCAGGCAGCTGGGATCGATGGCCGTCACGTACTCCGCGCCGGTCAATGCCACGCTATCGCACTTCGACTCGCCCATGGCGACTGAGATGCTCTCAAACTTGGTGGCAAATGTTCCGCCAAAGCCGCAACACTCGTCCGAGCGCAGCATGTCCACCAGCTTCAAGCCCTTTACGCCGCGCAGAAGCTGAAGCGGTTCATTGCGCAGCTTCAACTCGCGCAACCCGTGGCATGAGGCATGATAGGTAACCGAATGAGGAAAAGCCGCGCCTACATCAGTCAGGCCCATCACTTTGACCAGAAATTCTGAAAGCTCAAAGGTGCGTTTGCCCAGCGCTACAGCCTCATCATGCATAGCGCCAGATGACACCAGCTCAGGATAGAAGACACGGACCATCGTGGTGCAGGAGCCGGAAGGACAGACGATCACTTCGGCATCCTTGAAGACGCGCAGGAATCGTTCAGCGCAGGGCCGCGCTTCATCCCAAAAGCCGGAGTTGAATGCCGGTTGGCCGCAGCAGGTCTGGTCTGTGGGGAAATCCACTTCGCATCCGATGCGCCGCAGGACTCTCACAGTGTCCACGGCCACTTCTGGCTGTAACTGGTCAACAAAGCACGGCACGAAGAGTGAAATTTTGCGGGCCATCTTGGACTGGCGCGATTCTAGCAGAATAGCGCTGCGCAGTTCATGCCAACTGAAAGTCAGGCAGTATCTCGGTTTGAAAATACCACTCCCACCTCATTATCGGCCTGCTGTACAGTTCGACACTTCAATCGGCCGGGCCGGCAAATAGAATGAGATTTCCATCGGGATCAAGGATGATAAAGGTTCTGGCACCCCAAGGCTCCCTCTTCAGCGTTTGGTGAAAGCGCACTCCGGCAGCCTGGTAACTCAAAAAGAGTTGTTTGATTTCGTCTGCAGTAGCGACGGTGAGCGAAGCGGAAAGCAGATGCTCGCGCTCCCGAATATCGCCAATGAAAACAGGTTCGCGCACCACCCTCAAAGCAAGCCGGGCATGGTCGCGCGTGATCTGTCCGTAGTATGGCGGATCGCCATAGACGAAGTCGACCACGAAGCCGAGCTTATGCGTATAGAAATCACACGATGCTTTGATGTCGGCAACGAATAGTTGTGCGGCGGTTGAACTGAGAATCGGACGTGACACAGACTGTCCGGGTTCATGGGGCATGGTATGGGCTCCTGATTTCGAATTGAAGCATTCGCATCTCATATTACGAGGAATTACACATGCCAGAATCCAAGCCGCTTGAAGAAAAATTACAAAAGGCTATCGACAAGGCCCTCTACGCCAATGGCAATCCTGGTGCTCAAAAAGCCAGGAATTTCCTGAATGGCACATGGCTGGGCGAACCACTCCATGTGGTGCTAACGGATGTGCCCATAGGCGCGTGGACCGTAGCCATGGTTTTCGATGCCTTAGAGATGATCAATAGTCGCCATGAGTTTGCTCTGGCCGCGGACACATCGATAGCGATAGGACTTGCCGGCGCGGCGGGCGCGGCGATAACCGGAGTGACAGACTGGTCTGACGTCGATCCTCCAGCCCGCCGCCTTGGATTGATTCATGGGCTGCTCAACATAGGTGCTACCACGCTCTTCGCCACGTCGATCATCTTGCGCAAGAAGAAGGCGCGCAGTAAGGGCCGGGGATTTGCCGCTCTGGGGTATGCCTTGATGTCATTCTCGGCCCATCTTGGTGGCAAGATGGTGTACGAACATAGAGTCGGGGTGGATCGCACAGCAGGAGAGACATTCCCGGAAAATTTCACGGCAGTGTTGGCTGAATCTAAATTGCCGGACAATACGCCCACCCGTGCGATGCACCAGGGCGTGCCCATTCTGCTTATTCGTCGAGGGGAGCGTCTCTTTGCTATGGCAGAGACGTGCTCCCATTTCAGCGGCCCTCTCTCTGAAGGCAAATTGGATGGCGACAGTATTGTTTGTCCATACCACGCATCTCGTTTTGCGTTGACCGATGGCCGGGTGCTTGACGGACCTGCCGTGCATCCGCAGCCATGCCTTGAGGTAAGAGCACGTAATGGGCAAATAGAAGTACGCAAACCGCAGTCCAGCCGTGGCGGTAACGTGCTTGGGGATAGGAAGCTCCTGCGAGCCGGTTAGAGCGCAGCCGCGCTGCTAAGGGGTTAAGATGTAAAACATCATTGGAAACCGACCGAGGCCACCGGAGTCTATAGGTTATGAAAAAATGGCATCGAACTTCTTACTCCCTTGGAATCAGCGCCTTTCTGATATTCACAACGGTGAACGCATTTGCATGTTTCTGTGGCGGCAGAAACTCCAAGTCAACAATGCGAGAGACTGTTGCCACATATAGTGCAGGAGCAACCCAGGTTATTTTTGAGGGCTCCGTCGAAAAGCAGGAGCTCAGATCTGGCTCCCCCGGTGCGCCCGCCACCGCGCTCTCCATGACAGGTTTCGGCAGCCATCGCGCTGTTACCTTCAATGTTCTCCGTGCGTATCGGGGCCTGGCTGCTGCCAGCGTAACGGTGCTGACTGGCCTGGGCGGTGGCGATTGCGGCTTTGATTTTGAAACTGGCAAAAATTATCTGGTCTACGCCAGCAGAGTAAATACTCAAATTTTATTCACCAGCATCTGCAGTGGAACATCGTCTCTGGAAGAAGCTGGCCCGGCGTTGCGATTTCTTCGTGGTGAACCGCCAACTCCCGATGATCTGCTGGATCTGCAAAGCTACTATGAGAAATTCGGAACTCAACAGTATGGTACCGCTTGCGGCCGAGTCACCAGGCTGGATGGAAGTCCATTGGGCGGAGCATCCGTCGACATGACCCAGGTGCGCGACGAGCCTTTTCCGCCTAAATCGGCTTCAGATCCAAACATGTCGAAACCAGATGGGAGTTTCTGCCTACCAGGCATCTCTCCCGGCAAGTACGTGCTCACGGCGGAGACGACGGATTTCGATCACGACCTTCGTTGGATGGGCTATTACCCCGGTGTATCGAAACACGCGGATGCCACCGTCATAGAAGTGAAGGCGGGAGCAAAATTGCGAAACCTGGACTTTACGGTCCAAAAGGAATCTCTCTACACAGTCGCTTTTCGGATTCAGTCGTCTGATGGGAGCCCTGTTCCCCTGGATCATCTCAGAGTCAGGATTGACAGCCCTGACCGCGACGAGCTTGCGTACCACCTGGACCAGCATGACGAAGATGGCGAATACACGATGGGATATGTTCCACCCGGGCACTATCTTGTGAGAACGTACATTCAGATGGACCATCCTGAGCAGCAAGTCCCGGTCGAGCTCACCAAATGGCGCATGGCCAATCAAGAAGTTGACATTAAATCCGATGCAGAAATTACCCTGAAATTGACACCCGCTAACTCGATCAACCTACGATGAGGTACTTGTTGCCGCGCCCATCATGCGGTCGACAATCCGATTGCACCGCGCCTTCTGGCAGAGGCGAGTTTGCTATGTGACAATGATTCAACATGCCCTGGCCTGAGCCTATCACCTTGCGCGGAAAGCACGCGGTCCTGGAACCGCTATCACAGGCCCACCACGATGACCTTGTTGAGGCCATACAGGATGGCGAATTGTGGAAGCTGTGGTACACGGTGATTCCCGAACCAGCCAAAATGCGTGCGGAAATCGAGCGCCGCCTCGACCTCCAGTCCAAAGGCACAATGCTTCCCTTTGGCGTCATTGACCCGCGGACTGCAAAAGCCGTTGGCATGACGACCTATATGAACATCGACGCACCGAACCGCCGCGTGGAGATTGGTTCCACCTGGTACCGCAAGAGCGTACAGCGCACGCCCGTAAATACAGAGTGCAAGCTGCTTCTGCTCACACATGCGTTTGAATCACTGGATTGCGTCTGCGTGGAGATTCGCACTCATTTCTTCAACCATGCCAGCCGGCGCGCCATCGAACGGCTGGGCGCCAAGCTGGACGGCGTGTTACGCAACAATCGCATCCTGCCCAATGGAAACATCGGCGACAGCTGCGTCTACAGCATCATCGCCAGCGAGTGGCCCACGGTGAAGATGCACCTTTCCGGGAAACTGACCGGGCCAGCGGGTGAGCCGTAGAAGCATTTCGCTGCCGGCGGGCGTCGCCGCGTGCAACCAGCCGAAGGAAACACATTCCACTTCAGGTCGCCGTGAACATTAGAGTTTCTAATGTGGCTTTAAACCCGTTCTAACCAATGCCGGTCACAGTGGCTCCCGGTCGACGAATGCCTTTCCGGGTCATCTCAAGGGTGAACCTCTTGCGCACCGCGTTTCGGGTCTGATGAACATCCTGCCTTAGCTGTTTTTCCAGCAATCGGTACAAACGATTTAGGAGAGAAAACGCAAATGCACAGCCACTCAAGTGGTCGCACTCGACTACTGCTCCGCGCCCTTTTGTTCGTGATCGTCAGCGGTATGCTGTCGTCAAACGCTCTGGCCCAACGCTCCATCAACGAAGCCGACCGCGTTATCTTGCACGGCAATACACATCCACTGGCTCGCGCGGAATTCGACCGCGGATCCGCGAATGCGGCCATGCCGATGAACAGGATGGTCCTGCTGCTGTCAGTACGCCCGGACGTGCAAGCGGAATTGCAGCTGTTGTTGGCTGACCAGCAGAATCCGAAATCCCCCAGCTACCACAAGTGGCTTACCCCTCAAGAGTTTGGATTGCGTTTTGGCCCCACTGACCAGGACATTGCCGATGCGAGCAACTGGCTGAAGAAGTTCGGTTTCAAGATTGACGAAGTTGGGAACGGCCGCATGTGGATTAACTTCAGCGGCGACGTGCAGAAAGTGGAACGCGCCTTTCAGACCAACATCCGCAACTTTGAAGTCAATGGCAAAATGCATTTTGCCAACGCAACCGATCCTAGCATCCCGCGTGCACTGACCGGGTTGGTGCAGGGCGTGGTTTCTCTGCACAATTTTCCCAAGCATCCCAACAGCACGGTAAACCAGCTTCCTTCGGACTTCACTGCGGGGAATGGCGCGCATTTTCTTGCGCCGGCGGACTTCGCCACAATTTATAACGTTAAACCTCTTTACAATACGACGCCGGCCATCGACGGCACCGGACAGACGATCGCGATTGTAGGCCGCACCGACATCAATCTTGCCGATGTCCAGTTCTTCCGCAGCTTCTTTGGCCTTCCCGCGAATGATCCTATTTTCGTCCACAATGGCGCCGACCCGGGAAATCTTGGCGGCGGCGAAGAAACTGAAGCCGACCTCGACGTGGAATGGTCGGGGGCAATCGCCAAGAATGCCACCGTTAAGTTCGTGATATCGCAAACTGCGGCCAGTGACGGTGTGGACCTCTCGGCGCAGTTCATCGTGAACAACAATCTGGCCAATATTATGAGCACCAGCTTTGGCCTCTGTGAGCAGAACCTGGGCGCAACCGGGAATAATTTCTGGTCCACTTTGTGGGCGCAGGCGGCAGCGCAGGGCATCACGGCTTTTGTGTCGTCAGGCGACAGCGGGGCGGCGGGCTGCGATCCTTCAGGAGCAGTAAGCGGCACCGGACTCGGCGTCAACGGCCTCAGCTCAACGCCGAACAATGTCTCCGTGGGCGGCACTGAGTTTAATGAAGGAGCGGGCAATTTCTGGTCGCCGACAAACAATGCGGTTGACCAGTCGTCCGTGCTGAGCTATATCCCCGAGGTCGCATGGAATGAAAGCGGCGCGGTGGCGGGAGGATCAAACCTGTTCGCCACGGGCGGCGGAGCCAGCATCATCTATGCGAAGCCTGCTTTCCAGGCCGGACCTGGCGTTCCGGCGGACGGTGTGCGCGATATTCCTGACGTTTCACTGACCTCGGCAGGCCATGACGGATACATCATTGTTCAAGGACACACCGCCAATGCATCCGGACTGGCCGCCGTGGGCGGGACCTCAGCAGCTTCGCCATCTTTTGCGAGCTTGATGGCGCTGGTTGTACAGAAAGCGGGAGTGGCACAAGGAAACGCCAATACGGTGTTCTATAGCCTGGGTCAAAGCCAGTTCGGCGGCGGACCAGCCGTTTATCACGACACCACAAGCGGAAACAACAGCGTGCCCGGAGTGGTTGGATTTAACGCAGGCGCCGGCTACGACCAGGCGACCGGCTGGGGCTCCGTGGACGCCAGCACTCTGGTGAATTCATGGCCCACCCCCTCCCCGGATTTCACTCTGGCTGCCTCTCCAGCATCGCAATCGGTAAATCAGGGCATTACGGCAAATTACACCGTTACACTGACCGCTCTGAATGGATTCGCAAACTCCGTGACGTTCAGCATCAGCAGCCTTCCCGCCGGAGCAACGGCGACCTTTACCCCGGCGTCGCTGACCGGCTCGGGAACTTCAAGTTTGGCGATCAGCACCACCGCAAGTACGCCAATTGGCAACTATCCGCTGACGATCACAGGAACGGATGGCGCGTTGAATCACACTGCTTCCATCACTCTGGTGGTGACCGCGCCTGACTTTTCTCTGACGGCGACTCCGGCTCAGCAAACCGTTGTGGCCGGTAACACCGCGAACTACACGGCAACGGTCGGCGCGTTGAACGGATATACCGGAACGGTAAGCCTCGGTGTAAGCGGGCTGCCTGCCGGCGCGTCTCCTGTCTTCACCCCTGCCTCAATCACGAACTCAGGAAGCTCGGCCCTGGCAATTGCAACCACACTGGGCACAACACCCATCGGCAGCTATCCGCTCGTCATCACGGCGACGGATGGAGTGCTGAGCCATACTGCGTCGGTAACTTTGATCGTCAGCAGCGATTTCACTCTGTCGGCCACACCCGCATCGCAGACGGTCACGGCGGGCATCAATGCCGGCTACCAGATCAATATGGGATCGGTTGCAGGATTCAACGGTCTGGTTAACTTGAGTGTGAGCGTGTCGCCGGCGGTTACCGGCGGTCCAGTGGCGAGCGTCAATCCGACTTCGCTGACCGGCTCCGGACTCGCGGCGCTCTCGGTGACCACCGCGAACACGACGCCCGCCGGAACTTACACTCTGACGATCACTGGCACCAGCGGGTCGCTGGTCCACAGCACGTCGGTGACGCTGGTTGTGACAGCCCTCGGCACGGGCGATTTCTCCATCACATCCCCCAACACGTTTACGGTAAAGCGCGGCAAGAGCGGCTCGCTCCCGGTGACGATCACGGGCGAAACCGGATTCTCCGGAACGGTGAATCTCAGCGTGACGGGATTGCCATCACTGGTGACGGGGAGCTTCTCTCCCACTTCAGTGACGGGATCGGGAACATCCAGCCTGACTCTGACGGTCAACAACCAACAGAGGCAAGGCACATTCCAACTGACAATCGTGGGTACCAGCGGAACGGCAACCCATTCCACCATCGTTAATTTCACCGTGAATTAGCGGTGACCAACACTGGCAAGCCACTCGGGAAACCGGGTGGCTTTTTTCATGGGAACAGCAATATTCATGATCAGGTCCATGGCAAGCTCCCTGGAGTTGGCAGGGGCGTACAAACAACTTTCCATGCCATTCCGGGTTTGAATTACTGACGCGCCGACTACAATTCTTTCTGGAACATGCGGGACAGGCCGGGAGAAAGCCCAAAACTCTACATGCACGATTGGAACCTGAAAAGCATCTAACGAATTGAGGGCAGCGTGATTCGAATCATTACCATCGAACGCGAATATGGCTGCGGCGCGGCGCGGATTGCGGCCAAGCTGGCGGCACGGCTGGGCTGGAAGCTGTGGGACCAGCAATTGACACAAGAGATTGCCAAGATGGCGCACTGCCACCAATCTGAGGTGGCGCGACGGGAAGAACGCCGGGACCCACTCTACCAGCGCCTGCTCAAGTCATTTGCGCTGGGGAGTTCTGAAGGATATCGCGGCGGGCCGCCGGTGGAGATGCTGGATTCAGACAGCATCTTCAAGATTTCTCAACGAGTGGTTGAGCAAGCCGCGAGCGCGGGAAATTGCGTGATCCTGGGCCGCGGGTCGCAGCACTTTCTACAAGGCCGCAAGGACACGCTGCGCTTCTTTCTTTACGCTCCCACGACTGACAAGGTGCGGCGACTGGTGTCTGAAGGCAATACGCAGGCCCACGCTGAGGCGCTGGTGGATACGGTTGACCGCGAACGCGCGGCCTTCATCAAAAATTATTTTCATGCCGACTGGCCGAACCGCGCGGTCTACCATGCCATGATCAATACCGCTCTGAGTGAAGAAGCCGTTGTGGAAGCGATCTTAAGTTTCATGAAGCAAGACAGAGCGCAGAGATCGACCACAGACCAGCCTATCGCGATCAACCAGTGATTATTCGCCTTGAGACCAGCGGAGCCGATTCCTCGGTCCTCGCAAAAGCGAATCGCGAAGACTTCAGACAGGAATCAGGCTCGGCCCCTCGGAACGGCAGATCGTTGTGTTAGCATCCTATTCGCCGTCTATAGTTTGCCAGCACGATGCGTTGCAGGATGCCGTTGTCGTCGACCCTCCAACGATGGCGTCGCCGTAAGCTCAAGCCACTTTTTTGGCGGCTTCTTCCAGCGATTGCCACTCAGCCTCACTCAATTTCAGTTCTGCCGTGGCAACTTCCCTTTTCGGGCGCTCAGCTTAGATGTGCCTAGAATGATCCGGTCCAGCCGAATCCCGTTCCCTGTGTGAAAGCCAGCCATACCGATATATATTTGTGAGCAGGAAGCTCAACAATGAATAGACGCACATTGCTTAAAGCCGCTGGCGCAGCCTGCGTGAGCGCGATAGCGGCACCCATGGTGAACCGGAATTCATTTCAGCTTTTTGCTCAGTCTTCCCAGAAATATTCGGCCCACGCGATTGAGCTGGTCCACCGGTCCACAGTGATCGACATGCTCAACGACTTTGGCGGCGACTGGAACAGCGTGCTGGCTCCGGGCGAGAAGCAAGACAAGAACCCATGGTTTTTCAATCCCGCGCTGTTCAAGGCGGAAAACTTTGAAGTGTTCCGCCAATCAGGGCTGACCATGATTCATACCGGCGTGGGTTTTACCCAGCCGAATCTTTACGAGATTGCCCTGAAATACTTTGCGAGCTGGAACGGTTTTATCGCGCACCACAGTGAATGGCTTATGCGAATTGACAGTCCCGACCGCCTGAATACGGTGAAGGGTTCCGGCAAGCTGGGAATCATTCTTGGACTGCAAAACGCCGACCATTTTCGAACACTGGACGATATCGATTATTTTTACAGCCTGGGACAAAGGGTCTCACAGTTGACCTATAACGCCAGAAACCTGATTGGCAGCGGATCGACGGAACGCAATGATGACGGCCTGAGCGACTTTGGCATTGCCGTGGTGCAAAAAATGAACACGCTGGGAATGGCCGTGGATGTTTCTCACTGCGGCGACAAGACGTCCCTGGATGCGTGCGAGTTTTCCAAAGCGCCGGTGCTGATCACGCATTCCAACTGCCGCGCGCTGAATCCGGGCCATCCCCGCTGCAAGACGGACGAGATGATCAAGCGCATGGCGGCAACCGGAGGAGTGATGGGAATCACCAGTTTCCGATCTTTCGTAAAGAATTCCGATCCGACCACAATCGAGGACGTGATTGACCACTTTGACCACGTTGCCAAGCTTGTGGGAGTAGAACATGTGGGTGTGGGCAATGACAGCGACCTGCAACCGGACGATTCCATGTCATTGGAAGACCGGAAAAAGCTGCAGGCCGCATTCAAGTCCAGCTATGGGTTTCGCGAAAAGTTTTATATCGACGGCCTGAACCATCCCCAGCGTGCTTTCGATCTCACGGAGGCGTTGATCCGCAGAAAATATTCCGATAACGACATCGAACTGATTCTCGGCCGCAATTTCAAGCGCGCTTTGAGCCAGATTTGGAAGCCAAGTTCCGGAAAAGCGGCGTAGTAGCTTACGCCGCTTGCTCGGCAGCTTTTTAGGCCACTTTTTGGGCCGCTTCCTCCAGTGAATTCCACTCGGATTCACTCAATTTCAATTCGGCCGTGGCAACATTTTCTTCCAGGTGTTTGACCTTGGATGTGCCCGGGATCGGCAGCATCACCGGCGACCGGTGAAGCAGCCATGCGATAGCTACCTGCGACGTGGTCGCCTTGTGGGCTTGTGCAATCCTATCAAGAACGCCGCCGGGTTTTGTTAATTCGCCGGCCGCCAGCGGGAACCATGGAATGAATACGATCTTGTTTTTCTCGCAATAATCAACCACATCTTCATAAGCGCGATCAGTGATGTTGTATTTGTTCTGAACGCTCGCGACCTTGACGATCTTCTGCGCGCGCTGGATATCGGCCACCGTGGTTTCTGAAACTCCAATGTGGCGAATCTTCCCTTCCTCCTGCATCTTCTTCAGCTCGCCCAAAGATTCCTCGACCGGAACTTTAGGATCGAAGCGATGGAGCTGGTAAAGGTCAATGCGCTCGACTTTCAAGCGACGCAAGCTCATCTCAACGCACTGACGCAGATATTCCGCACGAGCCACCGGAGCCCATTGGTCCGGTCTCTGGCGCGTGAGGCCGCCCTTGGTAGCGATGACCAAGCCCTTGGGATAGGGATGCAACGCCTGAGCAATCAGGTTCTCGCTGACTTCAGGACCATACGCGTCAGCGGTATCAATGAAGTTTACGTTCAAATCCAGCAAGCGCTTTAGAACGCGCTTGCACTCTGCCGGATCTTTGGGATCGCCCCATATGCCATCGCCTGTAATGCGCATTGCGCCATAACCCAGACGATTGACGGTGAGATCCCCTGCTATTGAAACGGTGCCGCTGTGGGCTGCATTCGGTGTTGTCATAATCATTTTCGATTCCGCGCGCAGGCAGAAGGATTCCAAATCATTCAGCTCTGCTAGACTGATCTGGCTACGGCCCGCAAATCAGCGGACTTCGTCGTTTAAAGAACACGGTTTATAGAATATGGTTAGAAGAGCACGAAAGTATCATCACGTTTGTGAGCAACTCTGCTCTGTAACCGGGGTTAAGATACGCATGACGCCGCCTGAGAATTCCCCTTCAGTCGCCGCCAATGGTGTGCTTTGCAGCAGCCGTGCTTTTAGCAGCCGTGCTTTATCAGCGGATCAAGCTGTGTACTCAATGACAAGGGCGTAATAACACAACCAAGGAGAGTATTGATGTCAGCAAGACAGATTTGCAACCGTGAGCAAGGGGCAACCGGCAAAAGTTTAGCCATGGTTCTGGCCGTATTCGTGATGTGCTGCGCGATGGGGACGCAGGCAAGTGCCCAGGCAGCGCCAAATTTCGCGCCACCGCAGCTTGATCGCATGGTATCGCGCATTGCGCTGTATCCCGACCCTTTGCTGGCGCAGACGCTGGCCGCGGCAACTTTTCCTGACCAGATTCCTGACGCATCCTACTGGGCGGACGAGCATCACAACATGACCGGCAACGAATTGGCCGGCGCCATCCAGGGCGATCAGCTGCCATGGGATCCTTCCGTTCAGGCGCTGCTTCCCTTCCCGGCGGTGCTGCACATGATGGCGTCTGACATGAATTGGACGACCGATCTGGGCAACGCTTTTCTGGGCCAGCAACAGGAAGTAATGTTCGCGGTGCAGAGAATGCGCCAACGCGCGCGTAACTACGGATATTTGCGCACTGGCCCGCAGATCATCGTGGGCGGCGGACCTTATATTACGATTCTGCCGGCGCGTGCCGACTACGTTGTGGTTCCAAATTACGATCCGGTTGTCGTCTATGAGCGTCCGCGTCCGGGCTTCTTTATCGGCGGCGCGATTGGCTTCCGATTTGGCGTGGCGCTGGGAGCTTCCTATCGGCCATGGGGATGGGGTTACAACCGCATTGCCTGGGAACGTCGCGTGGTGTTCATCAATAACGCGCCGTGGCAGCGGACCTGGGTCAATCGCCACGAATATCACCATCCTTATACCGTCCGTTCCTATCCGGAACATCATTACGTCAGGGAGCATGAGAATCATGGACATGAAGTGGCGTTTCGCGCCCACGAACGGAATGAAATACGCCATGAAGTAGTGCGCCATGACGAGCATGTGAGAGCGGAAAATCACGGGAATAACGTTGTGCACGAAAATCACGGTCGCGACGAACATGCTCGCGTTGAAAATCACGGCCACGAAGACCGCGGCCATGGAAACGAGAATCACGGCAATTCCGGCCATGGTGACAAAGGAAATAAAGGCCACGGCGACAAGGGCCATGGCGATCACGACGATCGCGGGCACTAAGCCTCACTCATTAAACTAAAACGCGCGGCCCGTGAGCCGCGCTTTTTCTTTGCGCCGCGAAGGATCGCAAAGCTCGTCCCCTCGTCGCTACGGAGTGGTGTCAACCTCGATGCTGGAATTGTGGTTGATGCCCACAGTAGCGTTGCCGGTCGAGATGCTGGTCCCAAGCACAGTGCCCTGTGCGTTGGCGGTGCTGTTGTCTGACCGCTGATGGATCCGCGTTGTAACGGGCCCGTTGATGATCTCCTCGCCCAGAGCCAGGATCCGCGTCCGCTGCACGCCGTTCTGCTGGAAATCAACATGAATCGTTCCCGGGGCCGGTGTTCCGCAGGTTTCCGTGAACGCAACCAAATCCACCGTACAGCTGATGGAAAAGGAATTGGCAGGATCGAGTTGACTGGTGTCGAAGTCCAGCGTCAGGTGCTGCGTGTTCTGGCCGGTGAAGGCGGTGCTGGGTATGGCGCCCACAATCTCGACGAAGGTTTCGCTGCTGAAGTCCGGAGCGACCTGAATGGAAATGTAAGTAAGACTGGCGCTGGCTCCGTTGTTGGAATTGGCGCCCCGCGAGACTTGCAGCGTCAAGCTGGAGTTAAGGCCGGTGGTTTCGCTCAGGCTGGCGAACTCGGCATCCTGGTTGAATTTGAAGTGTTGAGTCTGGGCCGTCATGGCCGTGGATAGAAACACCATTAGCGTAACCGCAAGAAAGGTCTTCATGTCGTTCTCCTTATGCTCCCGATGAGGGAGCGTCCCTTGGGTATGGGTGATAAATTGTGGAAATTGAGAGCCGAATTCTGTGCCATCGGAGGCGGAATTACAACAAATATCTGGCGGCGGGGAGAAAAGCAAAAGAATTTACCGCAGATTTGCGCTGATTACGCGGACCGGATTGGGAAGCGGATTCTTTTATCTATGGCCAATTTTGCACATTTCCAGTAGTTTTTTGCATAACCCAGCGCGCATATTTTCCGCAGATTCACGCTGATCAAGCGGATCGGGACTGGGAGGCGGCCGATGCGGATTGTCTTTTGTCTTCTATCTTGTTATCTATCCTGTCGCCGCAGCCGGCGGCTTGTGCCCCCGGACAATGCCCGATGAACAATGCCCGAGCGCACGATTCCCTACGAATCGCTACCGGGGCCGCCAGTCGCTCCACACTCTTTCCACAGCTTCTCCCAGTTCCAGATTCCCGACGCCACCTTGATCGACAAGGGGAACCCGAGCTGATGCGCCAGCATACATACCTGCCCGCGATGGTGGGCTTCGTGCGCAAGCATGTAGCACAGCATTTCCGGGCCAATCGGCCAAGGCTGGGCCCATCCGTCTCTCAGGAACTTCTGCACGCGCCCCCCGCCGCCAAGAGCTTCAGCCAGCATTTCAGCGCAGCGATCGGCGCTCTCGGCCAGTCCCGCACGGGCCTGCTGCGGCGTGCAGCGCGTGCGGTTGAGCTGCGGTGGAACCTTCAGGTGCGGAGCCGTAAGCCTGACCCACTTCGTGCGGACATTGTGTATGTGCGTGAAGATCGCAGCAATGGTACGGACGTTGCCGGGCGGCTTGGCCCTCCAGGCGGCAGGATCAAGATGTTCGATCAGAACCTGGTTCATGCGATCATTGGCGGCAAATATCTGCACTGCGGCCCGGCCGAGTTGAGTCTGAACCTTGGGTTTCTGAAACTTGGGTTTCTGAAACTTGGGTTTCTGAGTCTTGGATTGACGCTTGGTCACGGCTGCCTGCTCCTTCGACCTAATCATACTTCCGGCCGTCGGGCAGCCGGAATTGTGGGACGCGAGTTGGTGATGAGTTAAAAGAAACAGCGGGAAAGACGGAGCACCCAGCAGAAAACGGTATCTTCACTTCAGCAGTTGAAAGAGCAATGCCAAAACCAGAGGCAGAGCCACGAACAGAATCCACAGATGGGTAACTACTCTGCTGGCGATATGTTTCGCATCTGCGGAGACCTCAGTGCGTGGGTCGAAGGGGTTATCCTGTAACTCCTGCCGCTTGGCTTCCATTTTTTCTTTTCGTTTGGCCCGTTCGGCCAGCCGCCAATTTAGATGTGCAAGCCGACTGCTCCTGTTCAATACAGTCAGGATCACTCGCCCATTCCTGGAGTTGCTCGTCGGAGGCTCGGTTTACTGCCTCTTGCCCTTGGACTGGCCGATCACCCGTCGTTAGTTCAGCGTGGTATTTGGTGCTCTGCGTTCTAGTACCAAAAAGGCTGATAGAGCTTTCTCCTCGAATGTTTCTATGTGAGTGCCGCGCAAGGCGGCTACAAACCTTCGAAACGATACCCTTGTTCTTGCGCGAAAGCTACGAAGAAATTGCTTTTGTCGGCTTCGAAAACATGGACTATATTCGAGGGGCCACGCGGTTTCTCTATGTTGAACACGATTGCTCCCTTTTTTATTGTCGACGACTTGGCCGCTACGCTTGCGTTCTACCAGTCCAAGCTGGGCTTCGACGTTCGCTATAAGGGCGGAGGCGATGGAACCGGAGATGACTTTTGGGCAATCGTTGGACGCGACCGGGTCATGCTCATGCTCAAGGCCATCACGCCTGAGGTTCATCCGCAGCCGAACCATTCGCGTCACGAATGGGCCCCGTGGGATGCCTATATCCACACGGAAGATCCCGACGCACTGTACGCAGAGTTCACCGCCAGGCAGGTTCCCATGCATCGGGAGCTGGCCGATACCCATGATGGACTCAGGGCCTTTGAGGTCATCGACAACAACGGATACGTGCTGTGCTTCGGGCGGCCGGTGGAGAAGTAGCTCCTGCGGACGCCGGCTGCCCACACGTCCTGCGGCCAGGGACTCGCAAACAGGATCCCGAGCACCGTTCGCATCACGCTCGGATTGTCAAAGAACTTATTTCAATCTGCCGCCTGGGCGGCTCCTTTTCCTGATCACTGTAATCAGTGTTGATCGGTGGTAACACTCTCCTCAAAATCCACTCTGCCCACGTTGCTCAACGCCAGTTGCAGGTAATACCCCAATATCGACGCCTGCTTGTAATCCAGCTTCCCATCCACCACTGCCTGCGCGCCCGTGGCAATCGCGCCGTGGATCCCCGCCGCGTCCGCCAGGTTCGGCAGCCTGAGCTTCACCGGCCTCGCCTCCTCCATCATCAGGTGCATGTGGCAATACTTCTTTCCCCGGATGCGTGGCGCCCGGCACATCACTCCGTTCCCTTTCGGATACTGGCATCGCGGTGCGCTGTTCGCCCGGTCAATCGTGCTCTTCATCTTGTTAAAGATCTTCTGGTTCACCTCGTCAAACTCCAGCGCCCTCTCCTGCAATTGCGGGTCTTCCGTCACACACCGCCGGTACGCATCAAATGCTTCTCCCAGCTGCTTCAGCAACTGCCCTGCCGGGGTCCTTCCCCACGCGTGCCTCTCTCGCTCCTTGTGCTCGAGCAGCCGGCGTTCGTCCCGCTGCCGCATCACGGCCTCGCGCTCGTCCATCGACTGCGCCTTGGACCATAGTTTGTTTTCTTCCTCAGTAAACCCTCGGACGTCTTCCCCTTCTCGATACCCAAAGTTGTCTCTAACTCCGTAAGGTACTGGCGTGCTTCTCATAAATCCTCCTTGTTTTGTGCCTGCTTTTTGGGCCGACTTTTGGCTCTGAATTAGTCCCAAACCGCGTCAAAACAGCTCCCAATGGCGTCAATCTGCTCGTTTTTCCGCTCACGCGCTATTGCGGCGATGACGGCGATGACGGCGATAGAACAAGGTCGCGCGGAGCAAATTCGGGGGTCCCCGACGAGCCCGCTGTTTGTCTAGTATCGGCACATCCTTTACAGTTTGTATTGGGACATCCTTTACAGTCTTAAATTTTGGATTGCCTCTCGGAGCAAGGTAGCCCAATGTTTTCTGTTCCAACCAAGCGACTGTTTTGGCATGATCCGTTTGGCT
>DASXCL010000068.1:0-21242 GCA_036491195.1 Candidatus Angelobacter sp. | reverse complement strand
GCCGCTGCTCCGTGGTGCCAGAGCGCAAATACTGCTTGAGGGCTTTCTCTTCTTGGGGCGTGAGGCGAATCACCGCTGCGGGTCTAGGCATGCTTTCAGCAGTCTACATTGTAACGCTAACTAATACAAGTAAGTACTAGTTGCAATTTGATCTCCCCTTCAGGTGATCTGGAAATCCTTGGCCGGCGACTCGCCATTGTCGCCCACCACCGATATCTTGATGGTCTTTGCTGCAGCCAGGTCCTGCGCCGTGAGATTTACGATGACTTGGGTGTCTGTGACCGCGCCATGATCGTGGACCGCTCCGTCGAATTTCACCTGTTTGACGCTGCCCAGCCGCTCTCCAATGATTTTCAGGTCCGTCGCATTCGCTCCGTGGGCGATCGTCGCTGGATCGAAGTGGTCGATAACCGGAGCGCCGAGTTTCCCGCTGCGGCTGTCAGCGCCTTTGAATAGTGTGTCGAAGATGTCTGCGAGCTTGTCCGAAGCTTTATCAGCGAACATGCCCACCAGAGCGCCCACCGCGATCACGCCGAATGAATTCACGGCTTTTGCGTCCGCCGGAGTGCCAGCCATGAATCCGCCGCGCAGTACCGCGTAAAAAATCAGAGCCAGCGCAGCGCCCAGGAATGGCCGCGTAATGTACCACCAGAACCAGCTCGCTGTGAGGGTGCGATTGCCGATAAAATCGGCAAACGACTTAAGCGCATGCACAAAACTTCCCAGTGCACCGGCAAATACCGCCAGCAGCAGCAGTTGGAGCTCCTTTGACATCCAGACCTTCGCCCCGAACAGGCTGACTTCGGCTCGAGCTTTGCGGATGATTTCTAACCTGTAGTTTGAGCTCGTCTTTTTCTGCGTGTTGACTACGTCGACCCGGATAGGCTCCTGTCCGACGACGCTTGTCTGCTCCAGTTGCGCCACCATGCTCTGCGGTCCTATGTAGGTCGAGGGCTTCTCTTGACCGTTGAACCGTACCTTGCAATCGCTAGTGAAGTTTTGTCCCGTAATAGTCACATCCACGACGGATGCATTGGCAAGATTGGTTTGCGGTATCACATCACCCAGGACTGGCGTGTCAGGCGAGGGCGAGTCCGGCTTGGCCGATTCCCACGTGAGCTCTGCTTTCCATCCTCCTTCTGGAAAGTCCGCCGCGCTTACGTGCGCGATCAGGTAAATCAAGCTAAGCCCAAGCAGAAGGAGATACCAAACCAGAATGCGGCGGGCGATCACAGGCATGGGAGAACCGTCTTCGGCCAAAGCATCCGGCTTCTTCTTGATGAAGTAGTAGGCCAATACAATGACGGCGATCGCCGCGAGTAAAATGAGCAAAGTGGTTTCCGCTAACTTGATGCCAAACATTCTCACCTCCTGCGTCGCCACGTTCAACATCCCCAGCAACGCCGCTACTGCCGTTCCGGCAAACACAATTCTGCAACCCCATCGCCTGACCCGCGATATCGGTTGCAACCAAGCAAATTCACCTGTGTCCTGGTTCAAAGCCTGCTGTTAGCAACACTCCTCCGGGTGCTATTAAGAACGTTAATCCGGTATTTTTCCCTTTGTTGAATTACGTCCAGGTTCAGGCCCGAAAAGAAGTATTCGAAATGATTACGGAAACTGCAGCATACCCAAGTTCCTGAAATTCGCAACAATGTAGCACAGCTCTGAAACTCAGTTCCGTGGACTTCCGAGACCGTGCCAGATGAGCCCGCTTTTCTGAATCGAGGGTGGGTGTCTCCGTAGAAGGTTCTGCTTTTCCCATTGCGGCGATTCCGGGCGATTTCGGCGATTACTCACATCCCGAACAACCTACACAACTCCACCACTTCTATCTCCGCCGGACACTCGTTCCAGTTGTGCCGCCAGCACACAATCATGTCGCACCCCTTCGGATCGTGGCCGTGCAGCTTGAAATTCTTGCTCTCATATTCAAACTCAATCCGCAGATACTGCCACTTCCCCGGCGCCACCTGACGCCTGGCCACGCAATCCGGAAACTTCCCCTGCACCGACTCCACCTGCAATCCCAGCCCCGCCGCCACCATCCCAAACAACACCATCACGCCCAGTTCGTTCACCGGCGCATTCGTCATCGGCGACCGGTCAAACGGCTCCCCCATCACCGCCCGGTCCTTATATAAGCCGCGTTGAGGGAACAGCTCAACTCTCCCCCTTCGTGTTCCGTAGCCTGCCCTGAGCGACTCTGAGCTTGGGAAAGAGGAGTCGTACGGGTGTCCTTTGTGGTTAAGTTCCCGGTTTTGGTTTTGAATTGACTGAATGCTGAGTGCTGACGGCTGATTGCTTCCCAACAGCGTATTCACCACCATCTGCGCCACCTCTTCCGTCACTCGACGCATCCCCACCACCGGCGGCGGCACCGCCGCCAGCGGCACGCGCTGAAAGTTGTGCAGCACAGATTCAGCGTTAACAAAGCTGCGCGGCGCAATTTCGCCGCGCTTCAAACCGTCATCCTGAACGAGCGGCGTTTTTACCGCGAGTGAAGGACCTGAATTCCGTTCCGTATCCGACCGCGCACTTTTCATCTCGCGCCCGCTCTCTCTTTGTGTTCCGTAGCCTGCCCTGAGCGACTCTGAGCTTGCGAAAGAGGAGTCGTACGGGTGTCCTTTGTGGTTAGACTTTTCTGGAGTTCGCGTTTTTCGCCCGGTGTTACGAAAAAAAGATTCGCGGCTTATTTTTGTTTTTCCTCCGTGTTCCTTCGTGTCCTTTGTGGTTAAAGGGGTTTCGCAAATTCCCGACCAGCTACCAAACCGCACCGTCAACGCGCCTGCACTATACTTTCCCTCCCTTACATACTCCGCCCGCGACGGCCTTCTTCCCAGCTTCTCCGCCACCCGCTTCCAATCGGCCAACAAATCATCCGTGCTGATCTTCTCGCCCTTCGGATTCGGTTCCAGCCCCGCCGCCCGCACCGCTTCGCGCAACGTCGGAAACTCCGCCAGCACGCGGTAATGGCTCACTCCCGTAATCCGCCTCAACTCCCCGCGCGAGGGCGCTCTGCCCAGCTCCGTCGCCGCCCGCCTGATCGCCGCCAGAATCTCATCTTTTGTCATGGCGCCCTTCCATGATAGCGAATATTAAGCGAATCTGACGGAAATTTCAATACCTAAAAGCAGTTTTTAGTGGATCAGCCGGATCAGGCAAGATCGGGAAAAACCGGGAACGAAGAGACCCTGGCTACGCCGCTGACAAGCTCCCTGACACCAGATTCGTCGCACGGCCCTGGGCGGCGAGTTCGCGTTCGGCGGCGCGCAGCACTGCGTACTTGGCTTCAGGCAGATCAAGCGCCGGGATCACGGTCATGGTCTTGAGAATCCCGGCTAGCTCGAAATAGGCCCGCCGGCACTTCTTCATGAATTCCACCGGATACTCCGGCTTGCGGGCGTAGGCGGCGACCGGGTCGGCGTCGAGCAGGTAGGCGATGTCCGGGCGAGGCACAAAGCCGTGCACCAGCTTCACAAAAGCCCGGCTCAGCGGGTTGGAAAGATTCAGGTTGGAAAGCTCGTCATAGATATAGCGGTCCAGGATCACGACATCCACGCCGGACTTCTTGGCCCGGCCCACAACGCGGCCCAGATGGATGGCGTCCAGCAGGTAGAGAAAGTGGCGGGCCAGCGTAAGGTGCCAGCCGCGGACATTCTTATCGCGGCGGTTGACCGGCTTACCCGGCGCGCCGATGCCGCGTTCGCTCTTATAGACCTTATGCACAAAGCCTTCGCGGTACTTCACGCCCACCACTACGTTGTCCCAGAAGGCCAGCAGGGCCGTCTTGAGTCCGACGGCATGCAGGGCCGAGCGCAAGCCTTCGATCTGCGTTGATTTGCCTGAACCGTCCACTCCGGAAAAGGAGATGAGCAGCGGCGTACTGTGAACATCGCGAGTCATCGGATTTGGATTTGGATTCGGCCCGTCCATATAACTTGTGACGCAATAGCTGGAATCGTTACACGATATCTGCTTATTTTTCATCTGCCGGTGACGCCGGCCGCGCCGGCGCCCGGGGGCGTCGACGAAGTGCCATGGCTGAGCGCATAGACCGTGCCCAGCGCAGCTCCGGCGGCAAGAACGGCGCCGACCTTGATCAGCAGTGACCGCGTCTGGTGCTGTTTGGCCGGAGCAATGGCAACACCTGCCGGCTTGGCGGCTGCGCCTCCGGCGGTGGGAACGCTCTCCGCGGTTGCCGCGCCCACAGGCTCGCTTTGCCTTTTAGGTTGCGGAGCTTCCGGAATCGTGGTGGTTTGCGGAGTGGCGCCCTGTGGAGCTGTCCCGACCGGCTGTTGCTCCTGCTCTGCGCCCGTGGCGTCAGGATACGTTGTCACGGGCTGCAAGGGCGCTTGCGAAGGGTTCACGCTGGTGCCGCCCGCCGCAGGCTGCTGCGGCTGATTTTGACTGGCCGGCGGCGTGGCCTGAGTATTGCTCGCCGGGGCCTGGGGCTGCGAGGCGGGCTGGGTTTGGTCAGGTTGGGCCTGATTCGTCGGTGACGGCTGCGCCGTAGTGGGTTGCGCCGAAGCCGGCTGTTGCGGCTGCTGTGAAGTCTCCGGCGGTTGTTGCGCCGTCGAAGGATTGCTCTGCTGGGCGCGCAGTTGCGGGGCTGAACACAAGGCGGCAATCAGGCACATACTCAAGATGCTCGTAATTCGGTGTTGCACTGTCATAAAACCCTCGGGGAACTTCCGGTTTTCCGGACTTATTTGGACTTGATGGGACCGGTACTCTCGGCAAAGGTATTCAGATTGCGTCCTTTGGAGCCGGCTGCTAACCAGGCCAAATCAGTGTCTCTGTCCCAATAATGTTTGATGCGGTTTTTCAGGCAGCGGGAGAGAGTAAGAAAGTTCGTTTTGTACCAGCAACACTTTTCCATCTGCGGGGAAAAAACGGCGACCATCCGCGCGTTTTTGAAGGCGGCTGGTCCGCCCGCCAGCAAGGAGGCGATGAAACGGTGATTTCCCTCCAGCACCGTTACGGGGTTTTTCTCGTCGATTCCCAGCAGAATGATCAGCCCCTTAAGCACAGCCATCGGCAGTTTGCCGCGGATCTCCGCGATTTTGCTCAACAAGGCGCCTGGGTCCTCGTCTTTAAGCTGACGGATGCGGGCCGCCACGTCCACGGCCTTAAAGTTGCCGCGGGCGATTTTTCGCCAGTGGGCGCGGGGAAAAATGCTGACTTTTTCCACGTCTTCAGGCGAGAATTCCACTTCCCACCATTGCCGGTCGTGGGGCAGTTCCCACCACATGGTATCGCGGCGGCGGAAAAGCAGAATGCGGCGAATCTCGTTTTGCGTGGCGTCGGTGACGTCGGGATCTTCGACCATCGCGGAAAATTGCTCCCGGTCAGCGTCATATTCCTGATGAAAGAATTCGCCGCGCAGGAACTCGGCAATCACCGCGGCTTCGGTAAGGCGACGCAGCTTCTTCATAGAACTGCCTCCACTTTTTTACGGCGGCGCAGGAACGGCAGCACAACCAGAACCAGCATGAACGCCATCAGGACAATCCTGACCATGATGACCTCTCGCAGAGAGCCGTGAAAGAGGCCGATGCCAAGCACCAGAGCGCCACTGAACATCAGCTGCAGCCAGCCGGTATTGGCAATGCGGCGTGACATCTCAAAAGCGATGAAAACCACGCTGAGGGAATAGAGGGCGGTTCCAATGGCATACAACGCCAGAAGCCAGCCAATTTCGATGAACCGGGAACCAAAAATCACACCCATGATCAAATGTGGGGCCACCGCCGCAACGGCGATGAACAAGACGGAAATACCCAGCACCAGAAGTACCGGCAGTCCCAGGCCATGGTCTTTTTTCTCATCGGGGGCGGCGGCGGCCACGGGAAACATGGCGTTGACCACGCCGAACCAGGAAGCGAAATAAAGAATTCGGCCAATCTGCGAAATCGCAGCGTAAATGCCCGCCGGATCGGCTGGGAAGAAATGCTTGACCAGCAGAATATCGATGTTATTGATGATCACCTGGCCAACGAAAAAGACGATCGCCTGCACGGCCTCCGCGAATAAGAGTGGCTCGGCAACTCCTCGGCAAGTGCGCAACTGTGCCGGAATTCGCGGAATGAAGCACGCCACAAACACCGAAGCTGAGATTGCGCCAACCGCTCCCAGTACCCCGTATCCGATAACAACCAGAAGGACCCCAAAAAATAGCCTGGTAAGCGCCTCTAGCACAAAGTTCGTGCCCAGGCGCTGGAAGGCGCATACACCCTGCATGGCGCCTCGTTTTACGCCTAGCGGAGCGTAGGTGGCAATACCCAGCGACAGAACGCCGATGATCCATGGACTGGGGACATTGAGGTAAGTGGCAACGGGTTTTTGCGCCACGAAGAGTCCGGCCCCCAGAACCAGACTGACGATCCAGGCTTTGCCAAGCAAGCTATGGACAACGGCGGCTTTTCCCGGATCTCCCTGGTTCTTGGCCACGAATTTGGCGCAAACGAGTTGAAAAGCCAGGCTGATACAGGACGCCAGCAAAAGCAGCGTCACCGCTGCGTTGATATTGCCAAAGGCTCCCGGCCCCAGCATTCGGGCCATGATCATGTTGTAGGCGAAGTTAAAAACGTTCACCAGCATCATGGCCACAAGCATGATCAAACTGCCGTTCAAAACCGTGGACTGCGCGGTGCGCTCCACCTGCACGGCTGCGACCGGTGCCTCGGCTCGCGGGAGAGTGAAGATGCTCTCTGAATGCTGCATCAAGGTTGATCTCTAAGCTGCGGCGGGTTGATTGGAGCGTTTGTTGTGAAGAAGCTGTTGCCGCATGGCATTGGGTAGGAATCCGCTGAAGCTGCGGGCAGCCTCGGTTGAAGTTTCATAGATTTCAAAGAGCCGCTCCGTACGCGTGAGTTCCAGCACAACGGCAGCCTGATCGGAAAGAGCGGCCAGCTTTACATCGCCATCGCGCTTGTGGGCCTCAGACATGCAACGTAATAGCATCTCCACGCCGGCGGCATCGATCTGTGCCACCAAAGAGAGGTCAAAGACCAGCTGCGGACGGTCAGCGACAAGGAATGGACGCACGTCACGCAGAAATTCACGCGAGGTGCGCGAGTTTAAGCGCTCCGGCATTCTCTTGACGACCACTGGTCTGCTATTGATGTCCATATCTCCTCGCTACAACCATGTTGGGGAACTTGTGGGATGCCTCAGTATCACAGGCGGAAGTTTCAAATCCGGCGGCGTCACCCAGAGCGGGCGACGTTTGCCCCAGCGTGGTGCGCAGATCAGGTTGCGGCGTCTGAGCGTCGGCGAAGATGCCTTGCCATGCCAGCCGCGGCAGGTAGGTCAACACCTCCCTGGCGGAAGCGAACAGCCTTTTGCCCGATGCCGGCGATATGGAGGAGATAAGCTTCGGATCGACCACTTCCACGTCAACGTCGCGATGAAGATTCACGATCCGGCCCATGCCGGCAACCGAATGCGCCAGATCAAGGGCCGCTCCCACATAGGAGAACGGCAATACCGTGGAGTTCTCGATGACCGTTCCGCAATCGACTTCGGAATTTCGCTCGATCGAACTGCACCGCGTAATCACCGCGCCCGAGCGTATACGCGCCAGACTACCCACAAAGGCCGGCGCAAGCACGCGCGCGCCTTTCTCAACCATCGCGCCGCGGGCCATCCACACGCCCGGCTTGATTTCTTTACCTTCCGGACAGGTCTGCGTCCGCCGCGTGAGAATGTCAATGGCAAATTGCCTAAGGTCGCGGGGACCGGTCAATGGATTCAGATATCCGTCATGTTGCAGTAGAGGGCATTCGCTGCGGCAGCGCGAAAGTTGTGTGCGAAACAGGGACGCAGCGTCATTGCGGCGGGAGGCGCTGATGCAGAAAATCTCCAGCCGCTCATCGCCGGAAGCCATCTGTGTGACGCGACCGCCACGATCAATATGGAGCTGCACCAGCTTTTCAAAGTCCGCTTCGGCGTAGGCGCCCAGCCGGATCAGCACAACGAGTTCAGCGCCGTTCTGCGCTATCTCATTGAAGACAGTTTCGGCCGTCCGCCAGAAACGGTCGGCGGGAGCGGAAACGCAGGCTACATCTGAAGGCAAGCCAAAGTTGCGAACACCCGAAGGCGGCCCGCTTTCAACCACTGCGCTCACTGACGAAATCCCGAATTGCTGCAGCCGCTCCGCCATGCGGTGGAGTGTGCTCTTACCCACCACGTCCACAGTTGCCAAGGGCGCTGCGGCAGGTTGCTGGTCTGACTCTGCGATGTGCTCTGAATTGACCAGCAATAGCCCGCGGATATCCATGATTCCTTTCACCTTGCCCATGTTCTGGTGGGACGATCTCAAATGGCGTGAAGAAATTCAGGGAGGAGAGAGAAACCCAACATCAGTAACGAGGCCGAAAACGACCTGTCGGTACTACTTGAGCCCTGGGACCCTCTGGCCCTGAATCTTGTGAAAGCCACTCGACTTTGCACGCAGCCAGCAGAACACCTGCTTGGATTAATTCAAATAGATCACAACTGCCCTGTTTAGGCAGCAGTGTTGAAATAGATGTGAATGTGCCGTCTCGTGTTGTAAGGTCAGAGCACCTGCGGGAATTTTTTATTTCATCGCTTCGCGCTGCTAGAATGTCTAAAAAGCGAAAAAGGATGATCGTTTATTTTTCCAGGATTGATACTTCGGCAGTAGGGCCTCTGCTGCTTGCAGCCACTGAAGCGGGCCTGCGTTGCGTGCAGTTTTGCAAAGGGAAATTGCCAGCGCCGGGCAAACACGAAATCTGGATTGAGTCGCGCGATCGTCTCCGGCCTTATGAACTCCAGTTGGAAGCTTATTTTCGCGGTGAATTGCGTGAGTTCACCTGCAAACTGGATCTGATCGGCACTCAATTTCAGAAATCCTGTTGGAACGCGTTGTTGCAGATCCCGTACGGAAAAACCTGCTCTTATGCCGATATTGCACGGAACATTGGCCGTCCGAACGCCTTCCGCGCCGTTGGTCAGGCAAACCATGACAATCCCATCGCGATAATCGTTCCGTGCCACCGGGTGCTGGGCGCGAATGGCACATTGACGGGTTACGGCGGAGGCCTTAACACTAAAGAGAAGCTTCTCCGGCTGGAGGGCGCCACATTTCGGCTGCCGGAGGATTCCCGGCCAGATCGTACCGACCGGGAACACGTTGAACTGTCGCAAGCGACCTTTCCATATTAACTGGCTACCGGTCCGGATCTTCTCATCGTTGTGGAGGTTTTGAAGTCGGTGGAGTGCCTTTGTCGGGCTCGGGGTTATTGGCGGGATTGGCTGTGCTGCCCGCCTGCCTGCCCCGCCCAGGATTGTCCGTTGACGATGTCGGAGATTTTTCGCTTCTTCCGCTGATCGTAAGTTTGTTGTCCAACTTCTTGCTGCCGGCATAAGACTGGACAATTCGAGTCGCTGTGATTTTTTCTTTATTGGTCCCTACTGAGCCGGCAAGGACGATCGTGTCGCCATTCACATTTACGTGTGCGCTATCGCCGCTCAGCGTCGGCTCTTTGCTGAGAGCATTTTGAATCTGGCTCTGCAGATCTGGGTCGGTCATGGCGCTTACGCCGCTGGCTGAGTTCTGGACATCAGGGCTCTGCGTGGCGCTGGCTCCTGCAGCGCCGGCAGCTCCTCCAGTGATCGAAGGTGACGTCGCGCTTGGTGCGACCGGAGTTCCGGACTTGCTTTGAGCGCCGTCACCGACCTGATTCGACGGAGTGGTCGGGTTGACGGGAGGCGTCTGCGGCGGTGGCGCAGTCTGGGCTGCGGCGACCCCGATCGAAAAAATGAACCCAAAGCTAAGAGCGTAGAGTGAATTTCGCATGGCGAACTCCAGTAACTTCAAGGCCGGCCGAACGAAAAACACACCAGCCCGCAACTATCTGAAGCACGTTTTGGGCCATGATGACAGGGGTTTCTGATTACTACTGTCTCCTTAACCCGTTAAAAACGATAGATTTTGGTGGGTTGACTGCACGAGAATCAATGCGCAGAGAGAAGCGCTCGCAGCACGATTCTCATATAGGAGCATTTCAGTACAAAAATAGGCATTCGGGTTCTCACCTTGAGTAGATAGCTCGAACCAATACTACATTCGGCGGTAAACTCTCATTATGGCCCACACGCACCGGCACCCGCATCCGCATGCTCCGCTGAGCGCAGCCGCGTTGCGCTACTCGCTTGCGGCTACTTTTGCCTACGTGCTGATTACCCTTTTCGCGGGAATACGGGCCCACAGCCTGGCGCTGCTTTCTGAAGCCGGCCACAACGTAACTGATCTTCTCGCGCTGCTGCTCTCCTGGGTCGCGGTGTTCATTCAGACGCGGCCACCCAGCGCGACCAAGACGTTTGGCTATCATCGCGCCGGCGTGCTGGCGGCTTTCGTCAACGCGCTCACCCTGGTAGTGATTGCTTTCTACATTTTCTATGAAGCGTTCCTGCGGATGCGAAACCCGGTGAAGGTCCAGGCCGGCATCATGATCTGGGTGGCGGTGATTGGCGTCGTCATGAATGGGGCCATTTCATGGGTGCTTTTCCGGGCCGCGCATGACGTGAATATCCGCAGCGCTTTCATCCATCAACTTGGCGACACGCTTTCGACCGCTGCGGTTATCGTCGGCGGCTGGGTCATTCTCTGGACCGGCCAGACATGGGTCGATCCGGCGCTTTCCATTGGAATTTCCTGCCTGATTCTGTGGTCCTCCTTTGGCATTATCCGCGAAACCCTGAATATCCTGCTGGAGGGCGCCCCCCAGGGCCTCTCTTCCGAGCGCATTACCGCCAGCCTTAGCGGGGTTGCGGGCGTGCGGGACGTTCACGACGTTCATGTCTGGAGCATCGGGTCGGATACGCCTGCGCTCTCTTGCCATGTCCGCATTGACGACATGACTCTTTCAGAGAGCGAAATTATTTTGCGTCAGGTTAAGGACCTTCTGAACGCTGAATACCACATCATGCACACGACCATTCAATTTGAAAACGGCGATTGTGAAATTGCCCACGGCTGCGTGATTCCCATCGGAACCAGGAGTATGCCCGAACCTCTAAAGATCAGGCGCTAGCCCGTCTTACTCCGCTCTCCGCGAGTGCCCTGCCGCGCAAAGATTTCTTTTACGGTTTCCAGTGTGTCAATCTCGTCGGCGGATTTGTCCGTACGCAGTCGCAGTATGCGTGGAAAACGCAGCGCGTATCCGCTTTCATGCCGGTTGGACCGCATCATGTTGTTAAATGCCACTTCAAGAACGATCTTCGGTTCCACCGTGCGGCGGAATCCCTGGTCGTCAATGGTGTGGGCCATGAACCACTTTGTCATCTCCGCGATTTCGGCATCGGTCAGGCCGGAATATGCCTTGCCCACGTTCAAGAGTTTCTCGCCATCGCGCACGGCAAACGTATAGTCGCTCAGCACCTTGTTACGCTTGCCATGGCCCCATTCCACTGCGGTCACCACCACATCCAGGGTGGCCAATTCCTTTTTGAGCTTGAGCCATGATTTGCCGCGCCGGCCCGGCGTGTATGGCGAGTTCACGTCCTTGATCATCAGGCCTTCGTTGCCTCGCTCACGCGCCGCCGTAAAGACGTCTTCAAGAGCGGCTGCCGAGTCGGCAGTGAGCGCGGGCGCCAGTACAACCCGCGGCGCTCCGCTGCGGGTCCCCACGGTTGGCTCAAAGACCAGCTTGCCCTGCGGATTCTCCGTGGCCCTGCCGTACTCAACAACGAAACCGTCTTTGTGCACAGAAGCAAAAGCCTGCTCCAGAATTTTTCTTCTTTCTTCCAGAGGTTTTTCGATGAGCAGTTCTCCTCCGGCAAATAAAACGTCGAAGGCCATGTAAACCACTGGAACGTCACGCAGCATTCCTTCTGACACGGTCTTGCGCCCCAGCCGCTTTTGCAGCTCAGAAAAAGGCAGAGCTTGTGCGGTGTCCTGGCTCCAGGCCAGGATTTCGCCGTCCAGAATCAGCGGATCGGGAAATGCCCGCAACGCCGGAGGCAATTCCGGAAATGACTGGCTGATTTCATCGAGCGTTCGGGAAAAGAGCCGCACGCGTGCATCTTCTTTGCCGCCGACATGGGCCTGAGCGCGAATGCCGTCATACTTGTCTTCCACGGCTGCTCGGGCAAAGTAGGAGAGAGCTTCCTGCGCATCCTGGGCCGGACTGGCCAGCATGAAGCCAATGGGATGGAAGAGCCGCATCTGGGCGTGGTCGAGTCTGTGATCGGCCGCGAGGCGCAGCGCCTCTCTGATGTCGCCCAGGAGCATATTGGCCCGTTGAACGTCTTTGACCTTTTCGTCGAAGGCCTTTGCAATGGCTTCTTCAACCAGGCTCTCGCGTAGTCCGATTCGCAGATCACCGCTGATGATCTTGATCGCGTATTTGGCTTCCAGAGCAGTAGCTCGACGCAATAAATCCTGCAACAGGGTGAGCTTTCTTGCGGTGTTCGACGTTCGCGCCAGTTCGTCGAAGGCCGCAGCCAGTTCGGCGACTGACAAGGCACTCTTCACCGGAGCGCTATGCTTCAGAACATCCTCGGCTGCCGCGCCAAGATCGCCGTGCCTGCGGTAAGCCGCCGTGAGCGCAACTTCTCCTTTGCCTGAGATCTCGCCAACGGTCCTCCATAGCAGCGTGCCCCCTACCTGCAATGTCCTCTCTTCCCAGCCGGGAAAGGCCCGACCGGAGAGAAATACCGCGGCCTGGGCTGCTTCCTCCACCGGTCGCCCACGGAAGTATTCCGCCACCAGACGGACCTTTTCGGTCTTCTTGCTGGTGGCGGCCACGGCGTCGGCAGTCAGGGCAAATGCCTGCATACCTAGGAGGATAGCAACTGCTATTTGTTTCTGTCCTTTTCTTCTGGATTCCCGTAAAATACTGTCTTGACGGCACTTTTAGCCCCTGCGCCAATCCCTTGGAGCTGCGGCTGGTTGCGGATCATCTAATAAACCAATGAGATACTGGCGCCCATTCCTGCGTTTTCTTGCTGCTTTGCAACTGCTTCCCGCCCTTGAGAGCGGTGAAGAAACCCTTGTCGGCGGTCAGGCCGTAATGGAAGGCGTGATGATGCGCTCCCCGCATGCATGGGGCATCGCCATCCGCAAACCCACCGGTGAGATCACCACGCACAGCGAGACCCTGCAGCGGCCCTCAGAAAAACACAAATGGATGGGATGGCCCTTCGTCCGCGGCCTGGCAACGCTCGGCCAGGCCATGCGCCTGGGATTTGTAGCCTCAAAGTTTTCTTTGAACGTTGGTCTGGAAGAGATCGCCAAGGAAGAAGGCGAGAAGAAGCCGGAGATCGGTGCCTGGGCCATGATCGGCAGCATGGTTCTTTCGATCGGATTTTTCATCTTCATGTATAAATTTGTTCCCTTGGCCGCGGCCACGGGATTGAAATCGCGCTGGCACGCGCTGAACAATAATTTTGCTTTTACCCTGGTCGATGGCCTGATCCGTATCGCTCTCTTCCTGCTGTTTATCTGGGGAATCTCGTTGTGGTCCGACATCAAGCGCGTTTACCGCTACCACGGCGCTGAACACAAGACCGTTTTCGCTTTTGAAGATCGCGGCATGCCCTCCATTGCCGACGCGCAAAAATATTCCACCTATCATCCGCGCTGCGGCACCAGCTTCCTGATGACGATCATGCTGCTTTCGATCTTCGTCTATGCCGCGTTTCCAGTTCAGGGATTCTGGGCCAAGTTTGCTTTGCGTGTCATGTTCCTGCCGGTCATCGCTTCTGTTTCTTACGAAATGATCCGCTTCTCCGCCAAGCACGGCAAATCGTTCTTCGCTCTGCTCACCAAACCGGGACTATGGCTCCAACGCATCACCACCCAGCCGCCCACGGACGACCAGGTGGAATGCGCCATCAAAGCCCTTGATCTTGCCATGGAATTAGAAAAAAAGAATGGTGGCGAGCTGGTGATTGCCTAGCCGACTTGCGCGCCGATTTTGGTCACAAAATAGCGGGATTAAATTTCACCGCTGATTACGCAGATGAGCGTGATCGCCCCAAAATGCAAGGTCGGATAGGGACTCCACAAAAATTATCTTTATCAGCGTTCATCAGTGGAAATCTGCGGCGAAGATTTTGTTGCTCGGGCGGTGAAGGGAAAGGATATTCATGGCGAACCTGGCGACCATGCTCATCGGCCTGGAACGGTTTACCTCCGGTCTGAAACGCCGGGTAATCCAGGTTGGCGACCATCAAGTTGTTTACTCTGAAGGCGGCCACGGCGAACCTGTTGTTCTGCTGCATGGATTCGGCGCGTCAGCGGACAGTTGGAACCGATTTGCCAAACCGTTGACGAAGCGTTATCACGTGATCGCTCCTGACCTGCCAGGCTGGGGCGCAAGCACGCGAATAGAAGCAGCATCGTATGGGTATCCGGCACAGATGGAACGCCTGCACCAGTTCTTGTCGCAGCTAAAGTTAGGCCGTGTGCATCTGGTTGGACACTCCATGGGCGGCTTTATTGCTTCGGCTTATGCCGCGCGTTATCCGGATGAAGTGATCACGCTGGGATTGATCGCGCCGCACGGCATGGCTGAGCCGGAGCCAAGCGAGCTTGCGCACGATGTGGCCAAAGGCGACAACTGGCTGATAGCTTCTTCGCGCAAGGAATTTGACCGGTTGCTGAACAACGTGTTTGCTAAGCGTCGCTATGCTCCAAAAGCCGTGTTGAGTTATCTGGCCGATCATGCCATTCGCAACTCCGCCAAGTCCAGGCTGATCTTTGAGGAGATGCAGACGAACAATCCGCCTCTTGCGGACCTGCTGCCGGCTGTCACGACGCCGACGTTGATTGTGTGGGGTGACCAGGACCGCGTTCTGCATGTCTCCTCCGCCGATCTTTTCCGTCAGGGCATCAGGAACTCTGAGCTCTTGATAATCCGTGGATCCGGACATATGCCTTTGGTGGAGAATGCCGGCACATGCGCCAGAGCGTGGCTAGCGTTTGTGGACAAAGCGCGGCAAACCCGCGGGGCGGCTGCCTGAATGGACGTTTTGAGCGAAGTAGTAAAATTGAGCTAGCTCACTGCTGGGAGCGAGCGACAGGATTGAAACAGAAAAACCGCGAGGCCCGTGCTCGCCGAGCGGCGTGATACAGGGCGGATAGCTCTATCCACAAGGATCATGTTAAAGCGGTTTGGAGCGAAGCGACAATAATGTTCGAGAGACTAAATCAGATCGAAGCCAGATACGACGAACTCACCCGGGCGCTCTCGTCGCCGGAGGTGATTGGCGATTCGTCGCGCTACCAGAAGACTGCCAAGGCCCACAGCGAGGTCGCGGAAATCGTGGAGAAATACCGCGAGTACAAAGACCTGTCGCGCGGTATTGAAGAAAGCAAGGCCATGGTGGCGGAAGAGTCGGACGCCGAGCTGCGCGCCTACGCCCAGGAAGAGCTCACGCGGCTGGGCGAACGGCTTACCCAGGTTGAGAATGACCTGAAAGTTCTGCTCGTCCCCAAAGACCCGAATGACGAGAAGAACGTTGTGCTGGAAATCCGCGCCGGTACCGGCGGCGACGAAGCCACGCTCTTTGCCGCGGAAATGTTCCGCATGTACAGCCGCTATGCTGAAGCGCAGCGCTGGAAGGTGGAAGTGCTTTCTACCTCTGAATCCGGCGTGGGCGGGCTTAAAGAAGTTATCGCCATTATCGAAGGTAAAGGCGTCTATTCGCGCTTGAAGTACGAAAGCGGCGTGCATCGCGTGCAGCGCGTGCCTGCGACAGAACAGCAGGGCCGCGTGCATACTTCGGCAGTAACAGTAGCCGTGCTGCCGGAAGCCGAAGACGTAGACATCAAAATCGAAGCCAAAGACCTGCGCATCGATACGTTCTGCTCCTCGGGTCCGGGCGGCCAGTCGGTAAACACAACTTACTCTGCTGTCCGCATTACCCATCTGCCGACCAACACCGTAGTCAGCTGCCAGGACGAAAAATCGCAGATCAAGAACCGCGAAAAAGGTATGCGCGTTCTGCGCGCCCGTCTTTACGAGCAGGAAATGGAAAGACAGCAGCAGGCTCTGGCCAAAGAACGCAAAGCGCAAGTTGGAAGCGGCGACCGTAGCGAAAAGATTCGCACTTACAACTTCCCGCAGAACCGCATGACCGACCATCGCATCGGGCTCACGCTGCACCAGCTCTCTGACGTTATGGATGGCAAAATCCAGCCGGTCCTCGACGCGCTGACAACACATTACCAGGCGGAAAAGCTGAAGAACGAATCCGCTGGTGTAGTGGCTTAGGGGCCAGCGTGGCCGTGCCTGTGGGATGACGCCACGTAAATGCTTCACCCGATCCTGATTTTTGTGTTCTTCTCCCATGAGCGAACATCGCAGCATTCCGGAGTTGTGTCGATTCCAGGCCGAATGGTGCGAGAGACTCGGTTCGCCGTTGTATGCCCATCTTCTCCGCCGCTCGGCGGATGATTTCGACCAAAGCGGGCCTGTCAGAGAATTGCTTGCGCCTCACGAGCATGATCCCAGAGGGTCAGCGCTTGCCCTTCGCATGATGGGCTCTGTTCATCGGCTTGCACTGGAAGGACAGGTTCCAGATCTGGCGCGGTTCTATCCGTCTTGTGGCGGAACAATGGCTCTGGAACCAGCGTGGAAAGCCTTTCGCAATACGGTTGCCGCAGAGATGGCCGGCCTGCGCCAACTCGTGGTCCGTCCGGTACAGACGAATGAAATAGGCCGTTGCGGAGCGCTGCTGGGCGGATTTCTGCTGATTGCTCACCGTACCCGTTTGCCGCTTCGACTGCTTGAGATCGGGGCCAGCGCCGGATTGAACCTGCAATGGGACCGGTACCGTTACACTTGGCCTGGAGGCGCATGGGGCAATCCGCTCTCGCCCATTGTCCTGCATGATGTTTTTACCTCCGACGGCGCGCCTCCCCTGGATGACATAACGGTGGCGGAGCGCCGTGGTTGCGATCCTGACCCGCTGGATCCATCTCTACCGGAATCCCGTTTAACTTTGCGGTCATTTGTATGGGCTGACCAGCTTGAGCGCATGCGCAACCTGGAGCAGGCAATGGAGATGGCTGGCCGGTCTCAGCTGCGCGTCGAGCGGGCCGGGGCAGCGGAATGGCTGAAGTCCCGCATGGCAGAGCCGGCAAGCCGCGTGGCCACTGTCTTGTTCCATTCCATCGTGTGGCAATACATCAGCCGCCAGGATCGCAAAGAGCTTCTCGATCTGATCCAGGAGACAGGATCGCGAGCGACTGCAGACACTCCTTTTGCCTGGCTGAGAATGGAGCCCGGAGAAAAGAGTGCTGAAGTAAAACTCGCCATCTTTCCGGGCTTTGAAGACCGCATCATCGCCACCGCAGGCTACCACAGGCCTAACACGCATTGGCTCTGTGAAAGAGAGTAGAATCCCGATCCTGAGCGGATTTCGCGTTCTCCAGACCTACCACGGACTCGGAGCGAGTTGCGTTGCCAACACAACAAATTCCTGAATGCCTTGCGTCGATTTACTTCGCTCCTTTTGCGTCCTTAGCGTCCTTTGCGGTACATTTCTCCGTCCTATGCAGCTCAAACAGGCCGTTGAGTCCGCGTATCAACTCTTCGTTCAGAATGATGTGCCTTCTCCGCGGCTGAATGCCGAGCTGCTCCTGTTGTTTGTCCTCAGCCGCGAACGTGCGTATCTTTATGCCCATCCTGAGCGCGAACTGACCGCAGACGAGCAATCCAACTTTGATGAAATCATTCGCGAGCGTGCCCGCGGCTGTCCCACGCAGTACATCACCGGACATCAGGAGTTCTGGGGACTTGACCTGCTGGTCTCTCCCGCTGTGCTGATCCCGCGACCAGAAACTGAGCACGTGGTGGAAACCGCTTTGGAGCTGCTGAAGGAGCATCCCTTCAACGGTCCTGGCAGGCTGAAGTTGCTCGACGTTGGCACCGGCTCAGGCTGTATAGCCCTGGCACTGGCCAGCGAACTGCCGCACGCGGAAATCCATGCCTGTGATATTTCCGAAGAAGCCTTGGAAATTGCCCGTGTCAATGCCGCTCGCCTGGCTCTGGGCGCAAAAGTGCTTTTCCGCAGGTCCGATCTTCTTGCCGTTTACGCTGGCGAGAGCTTTGACTTCGTGATTTCCAACCCGCCTTACGTCGGCGAGGCCGACGCGGACAAGGTTCAGAAACAGGTCCGCGAATTTGAGCCAAAGATCGCAGTCTTCTCTGACCACGAGGGCATGGACATCTATCGCCGCCTGATTCCCCAGGCCCATGACGCTCTGCGCGCCGGCGGCTGGTTTGTGGCCGAGATCGGCTACTCCGAAGAAGAAAGAGTGCGCGAACTGCTGGCTGGCTGGTCAGACATTCAGGTTACGGCGGACTTACAGGGGATTCCGCGAGTGGTGGCGGCCTGCAAAACCTAAAATTCAGGTTCCTGCAAGGGCGATTCGGGATTGGCCCATCGCAAAATTTTGGATCCTTCTGAAACGACAATGCCCGGAGCGTTTCCGCTCCAGGCAGTTGCGCGTCAAGCGAGATCAGCAGGCCAAGTTACTTCTTTGAGCGAGCAATCAGGCCAGTCACCAGCGATCCAAGTCCCAACAGCCCCAGCAGAGGCAACGGGGAAGCTGTCTGTGGCAGCTTCTGGCCGGAGTTCTGGTCCATGTCGCTATAGTGTCGAATGTTGTCCTGGCTTGCGGTGGATTGGCTCGCAGCGCCAGGCTGATTTGAGGTCGTATTGCCGGGAGCCGCATTCTGCTCCGTGTATGCGCCGGCGTTGTTACCCGCCGGAGGATTCTGGGCAGTGGTCTGATCTGGAGTGTTGCCACCCACGGTGTTGGCTGGCGTTTGGTCTGTTACCGGCGGAGTGGTGGCGCCTGGCGTAGTGCTGCTGGCAGCCGTTCCACTCGGCTGAGTCGTGGTTGAACTCTGAGTTGTAGCTGTGGTTGACGTTACAGATTGGCTGCCAGAATTGTTTTGGTCCGTGCTGGGGCTCTGGGCGCCCGTGTTGCTGGAAGTCTGGCTTTTCGAGCTGCACGAATCCGAAACTTTTTCGATAGAAGCTATCTTAAACGTGCCATCGTCGGCTTCTGTGCCCTGGATCCGGACTTCCTGGCCCTTAACCTGGGAGAGCTGGTCGTCTGTTCCGCTTAGAATCAGGTTCTTACCTTTGTCAGAAGTCAGAGTCCAGTTTCCTGGCGACCCATCAACACAGCCTTTGACCGAGTTCGGTGCAGCCGTGTCAGATGAAGACGTCGGGGAACTGGGAACTGCGGGTACTGCCGACCCCCTTTGCATTTGTCCTGCGGCGCCTCTTACTGGATCGCCGGTTCCTTGCATAGGCGCTGGTGTTGACTGGGTCTGCCCCTGGGCAATTCCCATGCCGAGCGCCAGAAGTAATGAAATCAGAAATTGTTTTTTCATGTCGCGCTCCTTTTGAAATCCGTTTATGAGTTAGCTCACCCACACCTGCGGGCCGCTCTCGCGCGCCCGCATTCAGGCGAATCTATAGTTTTGTTTTTTAGCCTTTAAAGAATTAGAAGACAGCTAATACAGCAAGGTTGACTGCAAACGAAATATAAGAGAGTTGCGGCTAAGGTATTATCCCGGTATCGGCCCACACGGGCGGGTGATGAAAAATCGAATGGCCTGTAAGCCGCGCCTATAATAAGCCGCGCCTATAATTGGATTCATTCCGACAAAGAATGTAACGCCCTGCTCACGTCAACACCGCCACCAAGTCCGGAGTTGCGTTGGTTTGCTACACTAATCCGTCCTTTTTACGTGAGCAGCGGATCCGTTTTTTGTCCGCAAGGGCGAGGAGGTGGTTTTGGCTGAAAGAAGCTCTGCCGTGCCGGGAGGTCTGGGCCGCACGTTGCGCCGCGACGCCTGGTGGATGGAAAATATTCCCGTCATCATCCTTTTGGGGGGATTTGGCCTGTATGCCACGTGGCGCGCCTTTGAAGGAAAGTTTTTCTGGGCGAATCCATATCTCTCGCCCTTTTACTCTCCTCTACTCAACATTTCCTGGTGGCATTATTCGCCGGCCCTTCTGATCCTGGCTTTCCCTCTTGGCTTCCGCGTGACCTGTTACTACTATCGCAAGGCCTATTACCGCGCTTTCTTCCTGGATCCCCCGGGCTGCGCTGTGGGCGAGCCGGCACACCGCAACTATCGCGGCGAAACCCGGTTCCCGTTTATTCTGCAAAACATTCATCGCTATTTTCTTTACGCCGCAGTGGTCTTCTTGGGATTTCTCTGGTATGACGCCATTCGCGCCTTCTGGTTCCCCGGATCCGATCAAAAGCTGCATTTTGGCATCGGGGTCGGTACGCTTGTATTGCTGGTCAACATCATTCTGCTGAGCTTGTATTTGTTCTCCTGCCACTCGTTGCGACACCTGATCGGCGGCAAGATGGATTGTTTCTCCTGCACGTCTTTTGGATTGAAGCGCCATGGCGCGTGGAAGAAAGCCAGCTTTCTCAATGAACGCCACATGCTGTTTGCCTGGTGCAGTTTGATCTCGGTTGGATTTGCCGACTTCTATGTCCGCATGGTGGCCAGCGGCGTGATCAAGGACTTTAGAATACTGTGACGAACCAGACGAAGTACGAAACCCATGAACATGACGTCCTGATCATCGGCGCGGGCGGAGCGGGCCTGCGAGCCGCCATTGAAGCGCTGACGGCCGGCGCGCGCGTTGCCGTGGTCTCAAAGTCTCTGCTCGGAAAAGCCCACACCGTGATGGCCGAAGGCGGCATCGCCGCCGCTATGGCCAACGTGGACAAAGCCGATAGCTGGCGTACTCACTTCCGTGACACCATGCGCGGCGGCAAGCTGATGAACAACTGGCGCATGGCCCAGCTCCACGCCCAGGAATCTCCTGATCGCGTTCGCGAGCTGGAGCAGTGGGGCGCACTCTTTGATCGCACGTCCGATGGCGACATTCTGCAACGCGCCTTCGGCGGCCACACCTTCAAGCGCCTCTGCCACGTGGGTGACCGCACCGGCCTGGAGATGATCCGCACGCTGCAGGACCGCGGCGTGCAAATGGGTTTTGACGTCTTCATGGAATGCACCATCATCCGCCTGATTACTGACGGCAAGCGCGTGGTGGGCGCGTTCGGATACTGGCGCGAGCAGGGCCGGTTTGTGGTGTTGAAGGCCAAAGCGATCGTGATAGCTACCGGCGGCATCGGCAAGGCATGGCCGATCACGTCCAATTCCTGGGAATGCACCGGCGACGGAATGACGCTGGCATATGAGGCAGGCGCCGAT
>DASXCL010000067.1:0-29750 GCA_036491195.1 Candidatus Angelobacter sp. | reverse complement strand
CGAAGTGGAACGGCTGTTTCGCCGCCTTAAGGGCTTCCGCCGCATCTTCTCCCGCTTCGACAAACTGGACGCCCTCTTTCTCGGATTTCTAAACTTCGCACTAATCGTCGAGGCGTTGCGATAGTGTTAACACGCCCTAGTCAAGACCGCCCTGGTTAAAAAAGGAGCTTTCATGCTTGCAAGACGCCACCTCTTACGGGTGCTGGCACTACTCTGCTTTGGGTCCAGCATCGCTTTCGCACAACTCACTTATACAACTACTTTCTTAACTAATCCTGACGGAAGCCCGGGAGGGTTGGCCATCGCCGATTTCGATCGCGATGGGAAACCTGACCTGGGCGTGGTGCACGGCAGCATCGTTTCAATTTTCTTCATCCAGGGCGCCGGAAATTTCAGCGACCCAACTGACACCTTCCTGGACCCCAGTTTTGCATCCGTACAGGCACTGGCGGCCGACGTAAATAATGACGGCAAGATTGATATGGTGATTCTCCAGTCACAACCCACGCAGGTGCTGGTGCTGTTGGGCAATGGCGACGGCACCTTCCAGCCTCCGCAAGCCCTTTCACTGGTAAACACTCCGTTCGCCATGGATGGAACCAAGCGGGCACAGGCGCTGGACGACCAGTTGCTCACAACTCTTACGCTGAAGAAAGGTACTCATCAGTTGACGGTAGTGGCGGTGGACAAGTACATCGGCATTGCCAAGACCACGCGAATCGTGAAGGTGCGATAAAACAAAGTCCGAAAAATTGCGCACCCCTTGCAAGGGGTGCGCTCTGTCATCGTTTACGCAACATCCAGCTTTAAGGCAATACCCTGCCCGAGGCCGCGTCCCAAAATGCACATTTGTGGTCAATGGCAAACGTAAGCTCATTTACTGGCGCGGGTGGCACAAGCGACTCCATATCTCCCGGCACTACGCTGAACAAAGGCCAGTTCGGCGTATTCAAGTGATTGGGATTGCCGTTGGCGGCAAATGCTGTCCAATAGTCCACCATGTTACCGGCGAGTTGCTGCTGGGCGGCGTTGAGTGGCGTGGGCGGAAGAGAAGGCCGCACGTCAAACAAGTATTGGAGTTCCGACGCGTGCGCCGCGCCATATGGAAATCCGGCAAAGGGCAGAAAAAGCTCTGGCGCATTTTCATCGTTGAACTCATAGGCAAAGGTCGGCACAAACCTGGATGTAAGCGCGCTGGCGAAATGTGCCGGGCAGGCGAAAATCGCGTCAGTACCTAAAGCGCCCAGCGCCAGCTCGGTGCTCAGCGTAGTAGTTCCTGGTGGATACAAAGCGACGATCGGTCCCGTAGCTGCCACAGGAATCCCAAGCGTGGCGGCAATGATCTGCGGATAGTTGGCCGGCGTGGGAATAATTCCGGCAAAAACATCATTCAAGGCGACAAACAGCCGCCATTCGTCGTGGTTACTGCCGTTGATCACCGGCACATGATTGAACGCGCCGCTGGCCAGCGCCGTATCAATGGATTGCGGCAGCACGCGGTTATCAATATTGGTCACGTAGCCGGCGGGATTCTCCTGCGCCAAGACTTGCGCGACGGTGAGAGCGCGCAGGCACGCGGCTGTCTGGCTGGTGCAACCTTCAGCCGCGGCGAAGGCTGTCCCTTGGGATTCGGCGGAGGCGAGGCTCGGCAGACTGAGCCGGTAAGCGCCGCTTTCTACAATCGCTTTGGCAAACAACTCGCGGGCCGAGGGCGAAACCAGATTGCTGAAAGTGCTGAGTCCTCCGGCCGACTCACCAAAAATAGTAACGTTGTGCGGATCGCCGCCAAACGCCGCGATATTTTGCTTTACCCATTTGAGTGCCAACTGCTGGTCCATGATGCCGTAATTGCCGGAGCCCGGCGCTTGGTCGCCGTCGTTATCTCCGTCCTGATCAGCGGCTTCAGCACTCAATGCCGGATGCGCGAGGAAACCCAGCGCGCCAAGCCGATAGTTGATGGTAACTACAACCACTCCCTGCGCGACCAGGCGCTGCGGATTGTAGTCATCGCTTTCACCAACAACCAGTGCGCCACCATGCATCCAGAACATTACAGGCAGGCCGCGGCCATGGCCGCCGTTTCCATCGCGACCAGAAGAGCTGAGCTGCGCGGGAGTAAACACGTTCAGGAAAAGACAATCCTCGTTGATGCTGGGAAGACCAAACGGCGATGCCGGCTGCGGACAATGATTCGCAAACTGCGTTGCGTCCTGTATGCCATCAACATGCTCTGGTGCGCGGGGCGCTCGCCAGCGAAGATTTCCTGCCGGGGCTTGTGCATAACGGATTCCCAGAAATTTGTTCATGTCCGGCGCCGCCACACCGCGAAAGACGCTGCCATTTGTGCTGACCAACGGACCGGATTGGGCCATTGCGCTGCTCACTGCAACTGTAATAAGAAGACAAGCCGCCCATAACAGCCGAGATGAAAGATTTTGTTTGATTAATTTTTCCGCAAAGATAAAGACCATGACGTTCTCCGTTCAAAGATCAAATTCAAAGACCAGATTGCTTGGCATTGGACGATGCCGTGCGCTCGCGCAACCTGCCGAAAGCGGCGCAATTATAGCTCTGCTCCGGTGCTGACGGGCCTTCTAAGTGGTAATAGAACATCATTCCTTTTATGCATGTAGAGTTTTAAAACGGAGCGAATCACGTGCAAGAAAAAAGCGCACCCCTTGCGGAGTGCGCCAGCTAGTTAGGAAGGCAAAAGAGTTAGTCGCCGTTTTGATCGGAGCCGGGTTCGGCGGCGTGCATTACGCGAAATGAACTGCCACCGTTGGACCAGATCAGCACCATGGCGTCCTTATCCTGCGGGACGTTACCCAGCTCGCGCTTTACATCGTCGGCAGTCTGCACGGGATGGCGATTGACTTCAAGAATCACGTCACCGCGAGAGATTCCGGCGTTGTCCGCCGGACTTCCCGGCTGAACGTTGGTCACTACAACGCCCTTCACGTCAGTTGGAAGTTGCAGCTGGTCGCGCATAAGCGCGGACCGGGAACGGGGAAATCGGGAAATCGGAGAACCAGAACGCACCACTGATCAACACTGAGAACACTGATCTGAATGAAGGATTGGGAAAGATGCTGCCGCAGCCGGCGGGCGGTGAAATCTGCGCCAATCGAAGGCCGAACGCTGAAGTACACGTCAATCTGGGATGACTTGGGATGACCATCGCGGAAGTCTACGCCAACTTGGGATGAGGTAGGGAGGGGGTGGGGCGCAAATAGATCGGGAGATCTGATGATCGCGCGTGATCTGGTGATCGGAAAGGCAAAATCTTACCTGATTCACACGGATGACAGTCGTCAGGCAGGGGGTGCGATGGGGGAAACACTTGCCGAGGACGGCTGTGCTACACGAGCGCGGCCATAGCCGGGGCGGCTGTGCCACAGAATTCTGTTGGGATTGTTTTCGTTGGGGCTGCGGCCCGTGCTGGAATAGAATGCATCTCCGGGGGTACCGCGAATGGCAAGGTTTTATGAAGATGTGCCGATCGAATGGAAAGAAGGCGATGAGACCCTGGGGCGTGGACTGGGCAACCATGTAGCGTGGATGTGCAAGTGTAACCACTTGATGCTGGCGCCGCATGAGGAGCTTTACTTTGTTCCCGCGTGTCCCACTTGTGGCCGCAAGTTCAGGGTCATCAAGGGCAAGAAGCCGCGGTATGTCAAAAGAGTGATTGAGCGGGTTGAAAGACCTTTCAAGCGGACATAATTCCCAGGAACATTCCCTGAAACATTCCCCGGGGCCACGAAGCTGGAGCCGCAAAGCCAGTTCGCGCAAATTGAAATTGAGCGTCGGGCGCAAATCATGCGTCGCGCCCATTGGATGAGGAGAACCGAATGTCGAGCGACTTTCATTGCAAGGACGCGCAGCGCAACCACGATCCCGAAAGCATCACCAGTTCGCTCGACCGCCGGAGTTTTCTTGCTGGCGCAGCCGCCGGAGCAGCAACACTGGCCCTTCCGCGCTGGGGCCACGCCGCAGAAAACCTATTTGCTCACGGCGTAGCTTCGAACGTTGCTCCATGCGTCACGTTGAACGGCGGAGCGGCTGCCTTTGACGACGACATGGCGCCCATCCGCGCCGAAATCGCCAAACGCCATGACGAAGCGGTGCAGCGGATGCAAACCTGGATCAAGCAGCCCTCCATCGCCGCGGAAAATCGCGGCATAAATGAAGGCTGCGAACTCACCATGCAGATGCTGCGCGAAGCCGGCTTTCAGCAGGTCACCAGGATGCCAACAGATGGCCAGCCGGGAATCTTCGCCACCCTGGACGCAGGCGCTCCTAAAACTCTTGGTCTTTATTTCATGTATGACGTCAAGCAGGTTGATCCCGCGGAATGGTCGTCACCGCCGTGGGAGGCCCGCCTGGTCGATAAGCCTGGGTTCGGCAAAGTAGTGGTAGGGCGTGGCGCCGTTAACCAGAAAGGCCCGGAAGCTTCGTTCATCGCGGCGCTACACGCCATTCGCGGCGCCGGACGCAAACTGCCCGTGAATTTTGTTCTGGTGGCTGAAGGCGAAGAAGAAATTGGCTCGCCGCATTTTCCCCAGGTGGTTCGCCGGCCTGAAGTGCTGGCCGCGCTCAAGCGCACCATGGGGATCTTTATGCCGTTCGCTTCGCAAGACCCTGATGGACAGGTAACGGCCTTCCTCGGCGCCAAAGGCGTGGTGGAGCTGGAACTGGTTTCCAGCGGCGAGAAGTGGGGACGCGGCCCCCGGGCCGACATCCATTCCAGCAACAAAGCGCGGCTGGATTCGCCCGCATGGCACCTGGTAAAAGCCCTGAACACGCTGGTTTCGGCCGATGGCAACGATCCCGCAATTGACGGCTTTGCCGACAAGGCGCGTCCGCTTTCCTCGCAAGATAAAGCCATGATCGCGGAAGCCGCACGGCGGCTCGACGAAAAAGCGCTCATGAAGCAAATGGGCGTGCAGCACTGGGTGCATGACGTGAATTTCCAGGAATCACTGGAGCTTTTGGTCTCGAAGCCGACAGTAAACATTGAAGGACTTGTGGGCGGCTATACCGGCCCGGGCGGAAAAACGATCCTGCCGCATCGCGCCGTGGCCAAGATGGACCTGCGCCTGGTACCTGACATGACAGCCGCCGGCGCGCTGGCGGCGCTCAAAGCGCACTTGGCGAAGAACGGCTTTGGCGATATCGAAGTCAACATGACCGGCGGCTACGATCCCACTTCAACACCGCCCGATGCTGCTCTGGTCCGCGCCGAACATGCGGTTTACAAACGCAATGGAATCGATCCCATCGTGATGCCGCGTCTTGCCGGCTCATGGCCCGGTTATGTGTTTACCGGAGATCCCTTGCACCTGCCCGCGGGACATTTCGGCCTGGGCCACGGCAGCGGCGCTCATGCTCCCAATGAATACTATGTGATCGAATCCAGCAATCCTAAAGTTCAGGGCATTGACGGCGCGGTGATGTCCTATGTGGAGTATCTGTATGAGGTGGCGCGTACGACGTAACCTTCTTCGCCGCAGATTACGCGGATCTTTCGCAGATCAAAATAATCAGCCGCGAATCACCGCGAAAGAAGCGAATCATTTCTAACTTGGTCCGTGTTCCTTCGCAAAATTCTCGGCTGAAGTTCCTTATCTGCGTGTATCAGCGAAATCTGCGGGTTACAGTTTTTCTGGCAATTGCCAATTGCTGTCCTACTGCACTGTCAGATTCAGCGGGCTTGTTGCGGTTGCGCCGCCGCTGGCGCTGGTAGCCGTTACGGTGATTGCTGAAGTTCCAGCGGGCGTGCCCAGGGCCTTCGGTCCGGGGGTTGGGGTGGGGGCCATGCCGCAGCCCGCAAGCAGCAGCAAAATTAAGCCGGTGGAGGCCGCCGCCAATCTGATTCTTGGGCGTTTTGCAAAAGCGAACGCCAACGCGGTGAGTCCCAGCAAGGCCAGGAGAACGGTGAGCGGGGGCACGCCATTTGGGCCTTGCGGAATCGCCGCCGACCGCGCAGCGGTGCTGATCGTGAGCGTTACGGGTGTCGCGCCCGCTGCCGTGACTGATGCGGGATTGAAGGCGCAAGTGCTCGCAGTGGGCAGTCCGCTGCAGGCAAAAGTTACCGCGCCCAGGCTTCCATCGTAATTTACGTTGAGCGTTGTTCCAGTTGAGCCGCCGGCCGCCACGGTAAGAGTCGCCGTCTGTGCCGACATCAGCAGCGCCGCATCAATCTGGGTCACATCGCTGGCAGAGTCGTTCGCCGTGTTGGTTTCAGTTCCGCCGGAAACCGTGGCCGTATTGGTCACCGAAGATGCTGCATTAGGAGCAACGTTCACCGTGAGAGTGATTGGTTCAAAGCTTGTTCCGGCCACCAGCACATCACCGCGCGAGCATTGCAGCGGCGAGAGAGTGCAATTCCAGTTGGGCCCGCTGAGATCGGTCGCGGTGAGCCCCGCCGGCAGGGTGTCATTCATCGTGATCAGTGAAGTTGTATCCACCGCTCCCGCGTTGCTTACGGTGATCGTGTACGTAGCACCGGTTTGCGGACGAACAAAATTGCCCGTATGCGTTTTCGTGATTGTCAGATCTGGCGTTACCACGGTTACAGTCGCCGTCGCTGTCCCGCCCGTGCCTCCCTCGTTTGAGGTCACCGCGTCCGTGGTATTGACCTGGTCGCCGGTCGCGATCGCCAGCACATCAATGGAAAAAGTGCAGCTGCTGTTGGCCAGAACGGTGGCCCCAACCAGGTTGATGTTGGTTGCCGACGGGGTAATCACTCCCGGGTCGCACGTGCCCGTCAGGCTGTCAGGGTTGGCGATGAGCAGCCCGCTGGGCAGATTGTCATTGAAACCCGCCCCGCTCAGGTCAGTCGCCGGATTTGGATTGGTGATGGTGAATGTGAGCGTGGTGCTCAAATTCAAACCCACAGTCGCCGTGCTGAAGGACTTGGTAATGGTTGGCGGCGACTGCGCCTGTGCGAGTCCGGTCCACGTGAACATTGTCAGGCACAGTCCAAGGATCATTTGCTTCATGCGGCTCGCCGGCATCATTGCATCACCCGCTTTAGCTGGGAATTCTCGCCGACGGTATAGTCGGCAGGCGCTTGAAAGAGCGCCGGGTCGGGTTCACCCGGCATGATTCTTGTGAGCCTTGTCGTTCGGCTCACGGATTGGAGGTCTTGCGTGGTAACCAGCAATTCCACTTTGAGGTCTGGAGAAAACCATGTCTCCGTGACGATGTTCGGCGAAGTGCCTTTTGCGTCGCCCGCTTCCGTCGCCCGTGTACGACGGCTGCCGGTCACGGCAAAGCCTTCAATCATCATGGCGCCCAGGTCTTCAGACCCCGGCACGTTTAAATGGCCAGCGCCTTGGCGGCCTGTCTGCGCGGCTGTTGCCAGATTCAGCTTGCGGGCGGTCACCGCAGGAGCAGAAGGCAGATGGAATATTGTGGCTGTTTTCGCCGCCACATCAAGAACAATGCTGGTTCCTTGCACGGGATCGACAATCGTCACGAAACGCTTGGGTCCAACTCCCGCGGCTGAACTTTCCAGTTCAGTCTCGGACCGCGTCCGTCCCGCAGAATCACGAAACATCTTGCCGTGGCTTTCTCGTGTCACCGGCGTGCCATCGGCCAGAATCTGCGTGGATTGACTGACCACATCGGCTGAAAATGGAGCGCCGACAACGGAGCGCAGGTTGATCCCGCCGGATACAGTGCTCGCGGAATAAGCGCCTGATCTACCGTTGGTTTGGGCTAAGGCAATGGAACAGAGAAATAGGGTGGAGACAAGCGATATGCAGACAGATTTCATATTTTTTCGGAAGGATGGCAGCTATTGTAGCAGCTCTCGATTCCCGCGCATCGGCAAAGATATTCTTATTTTGAGTTTTCGGCTGCTCTGGGGTATTTCCAATCCTAGGAGAGTCTTAATCGAATTTGCGGTGCAGCTCACGCCAGGGACAACGGGTGTTTGGCGCCTCACATCTAGATTCACAGTCCCTTGGAAAATGAAAAGCCTCGAAAAAATGAACAGAAAGAGAACTTTGCACATGAGTAAGAATTTTCTTGCTGTCAGCCTTGCTGCGCTTTTTGTCCTGGGCATAACTCAACCGCGTGCCCATGCCCAATCAACCACCACTTGTCCCGCCGGATATTGGGACATGGCGGATATAGTCATGATGGACCAAAGCCTCAGAGACAATAATTACCACCTCGCCGGGACGATCACCACCCCGGCCGGGCCCGACGGAAATTCATATCTGAATGAATCCATACCATCGGCGAATAACAGCAGCTCCGGCAAGCTGCAATATGTAAAGACCTATCAAACCGCGCCGGGGCAAACCGGATTGAAGGGCTATCCCTGGGACATTAACCTTTATGACAGCCAGTTTCTCTATCTCTGGATCACCGAACAATCGTGGGCCGATCCGTGGGCTTATAAGAAATTCAATTCCGGGAGCAATGATTACTCCATGCGCTTTACGCGCCGTTGCGTTCTCCCCGGGGACGGCAACACTAGCGTAATCGTGAATGCTCCGCCTTCCGTGGATCCCAATAACAATACGAATTACATCAACCAGCCGGCCACGCTGCCGGCCAATCCTTCGTCTGCTGACTGCACCGCTCCTTCCAGCACAGCCAACCTCCAGTATTCCCGCATGACCGTGCAATCCACGCAGTCCGGATTCACGTTTCATGATGACGTCAACAACCAGACTCTGAGCCTCACCGTGGTTCCGGTCGACTATGAATACACCTGCACCACCGGCGCCGGAGGCCCGGCCGACTGCAAATTTAAGGAAGAATTCACCTACAACAACACCTACGGCTGGGTGAAATGGCAATATTGGACGTCGAACGGCTCTTCATGGTCATGGCAAAAGACCAGCTTGAATGACCATCTCAAACCCGATGACGGCAACAGCGGCATCTTTTTTCCTTGCTTCTAAAGCCGCGAAGTTTGCGACGAACAAAAGCCCCTGCTGAAAGCGGCCCTTTCCCTTCTTGCTGACTCCGGTCTGGCAGCCTTGCTAGACTATCGCTGATGCCCGCCGCCAAGCCAGTGGCAAAAACGTTTGCAGCAGTGCTGGAGCGTACCGCAGACAGGCTGCGCTGGGTCATTGCGCGCATCCCCTTCGACGCGACAATACTTTGGGGCAAACGCGGCCAGCTCAGGATTAAAGGCGAGATCAACGGGTTTGCTTTCAGCAGCACTCTCTTTCCCGCCGGCGACGGCACTCACTTCCTCATCGTCAACAAGAAGATGCTAAGCGGCGGCAAGGCCGCGCCCGGCCTCACTGCGAAATTTTCGTCTTCAGCCGGACACCACTCCGCGTCCGGCCCCGCCTCCGGCCCAAGAGCTGTTGTGTGAGCTGGGACAATCCAAGCGGCTGCTCAGGTTCTACGAATCGCTCAACCCATCGCGGCGGCGAGAGATCGCAAAATGGGTTGCCGAGTGCAAAACTCCTGACGCCCTGCAACGCAGGTCCCGGCAAATTGCCGAGCGCCTGATGGAAACCATGGACGCGGAGCGCGATTTGCCACCAGTGATGCAACTGGCTTTCCGCCAGAATCCTAAGGCTCGCGCTGTATGGGAAAGCATGTCGCTGGCCCACCGGCGCTCGCATCTCTTCAGCATCTTCTATTACCGCGATCCCGAGGCACGCGCACGCCGCATTGCCAAATGCATGGAAGAAATGCTGGCCCGCGCGGAGAAGGTCAAAACCCGCAAAGGTGTGTGTTAGCCGCGAAATCGACGCAGGAAGGGACGAGGCGCTGTCTCAGTGTGTGTTGCTCTCCGCCACAATCGCAATCCCGGCCTGATCGGCTGCCGCTATTATTTTGTCGCCATCCAGAAACAGGCATTTGCCGGCATCGATTGCCAGGCATGTTGACCCGGCGTTTGCCATGGTCTCAATGGTTTTGAGTCCGATCACCGGCACGTCAAAGCGCATGTCCTGGTTCGGCTTGGCCACTTTCACCACCGTCAGAGCGCGGCTCAGCATGGAATCACCGTCCGCAGCCGCGCTTTTCATGATCTCGCCAGCGCGCACAATCGTTGCATCCGTCCCTTCCATAGCTTCCACGGCGACGCACGCGGCTTCGGCAATCACCACCGTCTGCCCAATGTCATATTGCGCCAGATGGCGGGCCACGCCGCGTCCATACTGAATATCTTTCAGCTCTGCCACAGAAGGCTTGCGGCGCGAGAGTACTCCCGGCTGGGCCAGCAGAGGCTCAAGATACGATGTTGAACTGATCAGGTGGATACCTTCATCTTCCAACACCTTGGCCACTGCGCCAATTAGAGAATCCGTGTTGCGCGTTCCCAACGACAAAAGCACTTTCGCCAGTCGCCAATCCGGACGGATCGCGGAGAATATCTGCTTGTGCTTGACCTGTCCCGCCATGATTGCGGTGCTCACGCCTTCCTGCTTGAAGGTTTCAATGAGTTTGCTCAACTCACCCAATGACATCCAGTGCACCGCGGTGGCGCCACGTTTTTCTATCAGCGGGGATGTCTCTTCCTTGATTGCGGCCACCACAACCTGGGCTCCCTGGGCCAGCGCCGCGTCCAGCAGCAGCAGTGGAAAGCTGCCGTTTCCGGCGATCAGCCCGAGTTTTTGTCCCGTCACCACTCGAATCAGTGTACCAATTGGACGAAAAGGTTCTATTTTTAAAGGAGTACGATACCTAATCCTGCTTACTGCGCATCTTAACTAAAGAGTTAACATTCGTCCGATGGCTGATCAACTGAAAAGCAGGAACCTGGTGCCCTTTAAGAAGCCTCGGGGCCGATACAACATTCCAGGGCTGACCAGCGAACAAGACGCTCTGATTGACCGCATTGCCCCCGACCTCAGCTCCGAAGAACAGGGCTTCGTTCGCCACTATCTTGGTTACGCCGATATCTTCCTGAGGAATGCCGAGGAAAGCGAGTCTGCATCGCAGAAACGGGTTTTTCCCCCGTCCGAAAGTTCCGCTGAATCGGTCCGCCCTGACCAGAAGGACCCCACCGATAAGGCTGCCTGAAAAAGTGGGCGGCTATCGCGTCTTACTTTACGACGTCTTTACTTTACAACCCCACGCTCTGAATTCTCGATGAAGCGCAGCAGCATGGCCACGTCTTCCCCCTGCTGTCCTTCGGACCTTAGTTTTTCCATCGCCTGCGCGGTATTCAATTTGGAATTCAGCAGCACGCGGAACGCGTGGTGGATCTTAGTGATGCGGTCCTCGCTGAACCCGCGACGTTGCAACCCTACCGCATTCACGCCGTAAGTTCTCGTCTCGCGCGGAGCGGAGCACTTGGAGAAGGGAAGCACATCTTTCGTGATGATGGTCCCTCCGCCAATATAGGCGTGTGCGCCAATCCGCACGAATTGATGGACGGCGCACAGCGCTCCTACCACCGCCCATTCCTCCACCGTCACGTGCCCGGCCAGAGTGGCAGCATTCACCAGCATGGCATGGTCGCCGATGATCGAATCATGGCCCACGTGCGCATACGCCATGATTAGCGTATGGCTTCCGATCATGGTCAATCCGCCGCCTTTGACTGTGCCGCGGTTGATGGTGGCGCATTCGCGGATTACATTGTGGCTGCCCATTTCCAGCCGCGTCGCTTCACCCTGATAACTCAGGTCCTGAGGTTCGCCGCCGACTGCGCAAAACGGAAAAAAGCGATTATGCCCTCCGATTTTCGCCGGGCCGTGGATCACCACGTGCGAGATCAGTTCGCAGTGCTCTCCCAGTTCCACGCCAGCGCCCAGGATTGAGTACGGCCCCACCGAGCATGTTGGATGCACGTGAGCTTTGGGATCAACGACTGCGGTGGGATGGATCATTCCGTTGGTTCGGCCGGGGATTCCGAGCTCATCGCCCCGCGATTCAGGGTTACCAGCTGCGCGCTCACCGTGCCGTCGCAGACCACTTTTCCATTCACAAAGGCCTTGCCTTCCATACGCACGGCAATCCGCGAAGCGCCCTCTTTCCAGCTCAGCATCACGACCTCTATCCGGAGCTGGTCTCCCGGCACTACGGGACGGCGAAACCGCGCTTTCTCTATGCCGGTAAAGACAATTAACTTGTTATTCCTGTCTTCCACTTCCGTGAGCAGCATGGCCCCGCCGGCCTGGGCCATGGCCTCAACAATCAGCACCCCGGGCATGATGGGGAAGCCGGGAAAATGCCCGGCAAAGAATGGCTCGTTGATGGTCACATTCTTGATGGCGACGATCTTTTTCTTGCGCTCGATCTCCAATACCCGGTCAATCAACAGAAATGGGTAGCGATGCGGCAGAATGGCCTGGATCTGGTTGATGTCGAGTGGCCCACTCTGGCCTGCGGTGGGCTTCGACTCGGCTGCGTTCACGTTGGTGGTTTCGTTCATTCTGAAGCGCGAATTATAGAGGATTTGCCGTCCGGTTGAAACATGGCTGTGATTGCGGCCATAACCACGGCTGTTGAATCGGATAGTCCCTGCACCTACTCTCCTTGTGTACTCCGGTGCTCATCTTTGCCCTTTTTGTGCAGCTACTCTGCTTGCCTTGAAGAATTTCAGAGAGCAGCAACTTGGCTTCTGAATTGCTTTTATCACTGCAACCGTTCTTCCAAATTTCCGGTTCCCTGAGGCCCCATCGTCATGAAGTACCCGTCCCTGCATCTGGTAAAAATCAGTTTCGCACTTGTAGCAGCCGCATTCTGCCTGTCTTCGCAAGCTTTTGCCGCCTGTCCTGCGCCGGCCAGCGGCAGTCTGGCTATTTGCCAGCCCAGCGCCAACTCCACTATTTATCAAGTCCCGCACATTGAAGCCGTTGCCAACCCCACGTCGGGAAGCATCACCACATTGAAGGTTTACATTGATAACAAGCAGGTCTTCCAGAATGGCGGCGGCTCTCTCAGCTTGTTTGAGGGCGGCGTAGCTAACGGGACCCATCATCTTATTGTCAATGCCTGGGACGACTTTGGCCGCCTCTACCAGGCCCAGGAATACTTCAGCGTTACCGGCAATCTGTCCTTTACATGTCCGGTCAGCGGCGTGGGCGTTCGCATCTGCGCCCCGGCCAACGGTTCCGTGGTCTCACAGAATCTGGGCTTTTCCGCCGGATTCAAGGGCAACGCCCCCATAAAATTCGTTCGCGCTTATCTCGACAGCACTGACGTTTTCGATTTCGCGCCGGCTTCGGGGCAGAACCACGTGGTTGCCGGCGGCGTGAACGCCGCGCCGGGCAACCATACCCTGACTGTAGTGGCCTGGGACACCAGCAACACTGTCTACAAAAGCAGCGTGGGCATCAAAACCTATTACGAGGCTGACTGCCCGCCCAAAGGAACCACTTGCAACCCGGGCATCTATCAGGACACTCCAAATGATGGAGACGATGTGCAGTCTCCGTTCCGGGTGTCTGCCAGCGTCCAGAACAACACCGCGTCTATCACGGCCATGAAAGCTTATATCGGCGGTGTACAGGTCGGCGCTTCATCGGGGCCCGTGTTCGACCAGCCGGTCACCGCCGCCAAAGGGACCCACATTCTGGTGATCCAGGCATGGGACACCGCCGGTAAGCTGTATCGCCTGACCGAGAACGTGAACGTGCAGTAAACGATTTTCTCCATGGCGCCCTGAGGGCGCTCCTTCGTCGGAAAACGGCGGCTCGCAAGGGCTGCCGTTTTTGTTTTGGGGCGGAGTACTTCCGATTGGCGGACAATCCGACCGGAACTGGCCTTGGCTCTTCCTCGCAGCCCGTTTCTGGACCGCGAGGACGAAGCGCTGAAGGCTCGGACTACTTCCGTATTACCGGCCACCCGCTCGCGATATGCCCCGGCGCTCTCTCGGAGGAGTCAAGGCAATCCGGGCATCCGCCGTTCTTAGAATTCGCGCCGAATTTCAGTCCAATGTTCCAAAATGGGAATCTAAGGGTAAATTTATCTTTCCCCCAACTAGACTTTGCACTCACGTCCAGAGTACAACTTTTGCTAGCTGCAAGATTCCAATAATTGCCAGCTGCAGATCTTCCAATATTGCCGTATTCGAATATTGTCCCAGCCTTCCAATATTGGCGCCTGCAGACATTCCAATATTGCCACCTACAGCCGGGCCCACCCTATTTGAAACCTGTGAACATGTTAAGCGCTGCAAAGGCGCGCCAGAGAGAGGCAAACAAAATGTTCCGTAAAATGTTTCTGCATAGTGTCTGTATTGTAGTGGGGGTATTGTGTTGTGCTGCGACGGTAAGCGCCCAGTTCGTCGATCCCGTTGCCCCGCCCACTCCGACGATTCCGCAGTTCACTCCCCGCTCCTGTGTCCTCAATGACCCCGGCCCGCGGCCCGCGGGAGACTTCGTGGTTTACACGGTTGCCGATGGCAATGGGAATATCATTTCCAATTTTGCCCAGCAATCGCAGGATGGCAACAACAATTCTTCTGGTTCCCCTCTGCCCAACCTGACGCCCGCGCAGAATCAGTTTTGGCAGGCGGGTTTGGCGAAATTCGGAGACCTGATTTCCGTAAAAGGGGCGCCTTCGACTGAACCGCTTCCCGGTCTGGGACCAAGGTTCAACGGCAACAGTTGTTTCATGTGTCATTCGCAGCCCGCCATCGGCGGCACCAGCCCTGGTCCGGGCACGCCACTGATTCCGCCATTCAACGGGAACCCCCAAATTGCCCTGGCCCATCATCGTGGGGCGACCAACACCATTCCCAGCATTGTTTCGAACCGGCCCAATGGGCCGGTAGTGGAAGCCCGGTTTCCGCGGGCCATTGACGCCAGCAACAATCCGGTCAACTCGCTGGATGGATCCGTGCAGCAGTTGTTCACCATCAAAGGCCGCGACGACCAGCCTACACCATGCACCATCAGCCAGCCTCCCCTGGACGCGGAGTTCAACAACAACAATCTGATCATGCGGATTCCGACGCCCACATTTGGAGTGGGTTTCGTTGAAACCACGCCGGACGAAACGCTGATAGCCAACCTTTCCGATTCGAACCTAGCGACCCTGAAGAGCGCGGCTGGCGTCGGCGGGCGTTTCAATAGCAATGGGAATGACCAGACCATCACCCGCTTCGGCTGGAAAGCCCAGAATGCGTCGTTGCTGATCTTTGCCGGCGAGGCATCAAATGTGGAGACGGGCGTAACCAACGAGGTCTTTCCCTTCGAGCGGCGGGCGGTCGATTGCGACGGCAACTCCGAGCCCGAGGACTTCACTACTCCTAATGGTCAAACCAGTCCCACCAACCCCGTGGCGATCGCCTCAAACGTGGAGTTGGAGTCGTTCTTCATGTTCGCCAACACGCCTCCGGCGCAGTGCGACTTTGGCAGCGGCGCCTCCGGCAATCCGCCGGCGCCAAATTGCAAGGCCCTCAGCGCCGCCGCGCTGGATGGCCAAACCCAATTTACCAAGGTGGGATGCAACCTCTGCCATTCGCCCACATTGACGAGCGGACCATCGAAGTTTACCGACCTGAACAATGCTCAGTTTCATCCCTTTTCCGACTTCGCCATCCATCACATGGGCGCGGGGACGCCATCAACATCAGTCCCGGGGCTGGCGGATGGGGTGACGCAGGGCGCGGCGGGTCCGGACGAATTCCGCACCGCGCCGTTGTGGGGAGCGGGCCAACGTTTCTTCTTCCTGCACGATGGCCGCTATGGGAGCATCGTCGACGCGGTGGAGGCGCATTCCGCCGACAATACTTTGTGTACCTCGGTCGGCAGCGTTCCAGAGACCTTTATTCTGAACGGGCAGACCGTAACCATACCGTCTAAAACCACGAAGTCTTGCGGTTCGGAAGCCAACGGGGTGTTGAATAGCTTCCACGGGTTGGGTTGCACGCACCAACAAAACTTGATCGACTTCCTGCGTTCACTCTGATTCGCTTCCGGGTACAGAACACGCGGCGAACGCCCCCACCGGGACGCGCCGCGCGTTCTCTTGGTCTTAATGAGGCGGCGGCACCGCCGGCCTAGGAACCTCTGCGGGTCGTTTGGTTGCTATTCCCGGCCCGAAGTATTGCTCATTAAACTCTGCGGGAGCGGAATCGGTGGCCGCCTTGATGGCGTCCTTGAATTTCTGCTGTGAGATTTCGCGGGAGATCTCCGTGCTGACCTGATCTGGCGGCAACGTCTCTTTGCTCACTACTTTGTAAATCACGTAACTCTTGGGTTCAATTTCGATTGGGCTGACCTCCCCTGCTTTCAGCGAAAAAACGTCCGCGCCTTCCTTTTCCGTGAAATTGGCGCGCCCATAGTTTCCCAAATCGGTGGGCGGAGGCGCTTCCAGCCCCAGGGCATCATATGCGTCCTTCTCCGTCTGCGCCGGGTCTGCGCCTTGGCTGGCGCGATCGTGTGCCACGTTAGCCGCTGCGAGAGCCTTCTTGTCAAATTTATTCTTGTCGGCGGCCGATGGATTCTCTCTGGGGACCAGGATCCGCGCGAGCTTTACCCTTTCATACGAGGCGAGATGTTGCTTGTAATAAGCGTCGATCTCCTCCGGAGATGGAGTGCGATACTTTTCCTGCAGGGTACGGCGATAAAGGTCGGCAATGGTCCGCAGGCGCACCCAATTCATGACTTCACGGAACTCCGAAGTCTCTTCCAGTCCGGTTTTCCGAGCCGCCGCTTCCATGGCCATGTACTCTGCGTACGTTTCACCCAGGTTCTGCCGCCCTTTTGGCGTAATGGTTTGACCGCTGGGATTTAATGCCTTCATCAGATTCTCAAACTCTTCGCGGGTTATGACTTTACTGCACGAACCCATGTTCTCTGCGTTTCTTTGTGCACTTTGTTCACACTGACCAAGAATCGTAATGACCGGCTGCGTGGCGCCCACGGTGGAACTCACGTCCGCGGGCGTCTGAGACTTGGCTGCCATTGGACCGGAGGAACCCGGCTCCGGTTTTTGAGGAGAAGCATCCTGTTCTCCTGGCGCCTGAGTGGGACCCTGGAGCGAAAAAAAAGCCATTCCCGCAAATAACAGAAGTCTGGTTATGAACCACATGATTGCCCGCGACCTCATTTTCGTTTTTGGGTTTGCCTGCGCTGTTGAACGAATACTTGCCGAGCGGCGCTACCTAGTATAAGGGTTGATCCATCCGTCCGGAAGAGAATTGGCAAATAGCAATCCACAACTCCCGGTCGCGTTCTTCGATGCGGCGCATGGCCCGAGCAGATGGTAATTCGCGCCAGCCCGAAGCTGCTCCGACTGGCGGTTCAGCGCCTGCATCATCAGCGGATCGAAAATGCCGGCCTGCTCCAATGCCGCCATATTGCGATGGACGCGCGCGAACGATGCGTTGAGACGGTTAAGAAGATCGTAGATAAGGGGTTTTGGTGCGCTGCTAGAGTCTTTTGGTGCGCTGGTAAAATCGGTGTCAGCCATAGGTCGCCTTTCTTTGGAAGGTGATTTGTGGTCAGGGACCGTCCGTGCGCTAACACGGGCGCGTCCCGTCTTTTTTTGTGTAACTGATTTTGGGGAACGATGCAACGAGAAAGAAGCGAAGCATGAAGAAACGAATTTTGTAAAGCAGGCGCTTTAGATTGTGCAGCGGGGAGTTTAATTTTTTGGGTCCATATGCCGCCAGTTGCCTGATCGAGCATCGCCGGCTGTTTGGTTCTGGGGAGTGAGACGTATCGGATAATTCCGATGCGGTGGTGTGCGGCGTCACGCCGTGACCAACTCCGGCTCCATCACGAGTGTTGGCACTGCGACTTGTGCTGAATTGACTGTGGCTTTCTTTGCGCGACGTCGGGGTACACGCAACCCCTTTCCAGCCTGCAGTCGAGCCAGCAGCTTATTTACATCCTCCGGGTACAGACCACACACTCTCCCGATCTGAGGTATCTTAAAGTCGCCGACCGTAACAAACCCGAATGATATGAGTAATTCCAATCCTTCTTGTGTTAGTGGTCTTGCATAGAGCCGCATATTGAGGCGCAGATTTTCGACAAAGAATTTCCTGAGAGCGGCGACGACGGCTCGGTTACTTCCAGCCACGCTGAGGAGATCTCCGATCCACCAGCCATCCGCTAAAGTCCCCGGCTTCAAAATGTGGTTCTCGGGGATAGCATTACCGGCGCGAAAGTCGCCATACTCAATATCGAAAATCAGTTGGTTGTCTATCGGAACCAATTTGACACCGCCAGCGAGCACCCGCGCTCCGTTTGATGGATTCGTCTTATATACCAACTGGCATACGTTCGGATTCCTCTTTTGCCACTTTGCGAATAGATCAAGTGGAGCGACTTCTGCTTCGCCAAATTCATCAACGAGCAATTTCCTGAATGCAGGCAGCTCATGAAGACTCGCTGACACAGTTTCGTACAGCGGTACCGTCTTGACTTGTTTGCCTATGGAAGACTTCGACTCAGGCAGTGGCAGCAACTGTGTGGGATTGGATTGTGCTTTCTTACGCAGACCGATGATGGTTCCGATGGAACCTAGAGCGGTGAAGATAGCAGCTACAACTTCAACCACTAAGCTGGAAGTGATATACATATCAGTCCCCCCTTTGTGCCTTCTTTAGATACCACAATCGGAGTGAACGGTGCAGAAAGACCGAATCATTTTATTGCAGACAAGAGACTTATGGCACTCTCGAATCGACGACTGCTGCTAAGCTTATTTTTTATCTCTGGACGATCGTGCGTTACATTGACGTCCTATTCGTTGATGCCAATCAGTTTAGCTGAGAGAATAAGGGTCGGGTGGCCTGCCCTTTCGCTTTCGTCCGGTGTTGGCGAAGGGGCCGGGGCATCAAGGATTAGAGAATTATTCTAAGGTTCTGCGCTTGAGCTTGGGCAAAATTCCCATTTTTTCTCGCCTGCGCTGTCCATTCAGACTCGGTCGCGCCCACAATGTGCCGGTAGAAAGCCGGCCCAGCCTCGTGTAGGATTGGCGCGTATCGTTGGACTGCTGAGCGGGGGCTGCGCGGGGCAGGCGCGAAACAGTGCACCGTCGGCCGCGCCGGGAGGAAACAAGTGGCAAAGCCTAAAGCTGAGGACGACCCGGAAAAGAGAATCCCGGAAGAGAGAATCGAAGCCTTGAAACGCCGCGCCGAAGAGCTTTGTGGCGGACAGATGGAGGTTGGCAGCCTGGACGACTACCCGGCTGAGGCGCCAGCCGAAGTGGAAGAGGCATTCTGGAAACACGTGGTGGACTACGAGGAAGCTCCGTGGACCACCCACTTCCAGCAACTTGAGAACGCGGGCGTGTCACTCCCACCGCCGGATTCGCTCAAGGACGAAGAACTGACGGCAAAACTCTGGGAGCTAATCCAAAAGCTCGCCTTGCTTCATGTGTTTATAGAACAGACAGATCATCTCAGCGACCGCGAGCTCTACGCCCATCTCTGCACCCATTCCCTGCGGGAAGAAACAAAGGCATTGCCGCTGGCTGCGAATTCCGCATACCACATCCAACTGCTTGGCGGCTGCAGCGAGGAAGATATGCTGCTCTACCTCAAGTATTACGCGGACGAAGACTTCCGCCGGCAATGGCAAAAGGATTGGCCCAATGATCCCATTCCCAAGCATGAAGACCCGCCTTACGACCGCGACCGTATGCTGCCCAAGCCGGATTACGGTGAGCCCACTGACGGAGAGCCCAACTGAAGCCTGGGAAGTTCGGTGATCGGAAGCGCGCTTACCGCGGATTTGCGCGGATGATCGCGGATCAAAATCCCAGCGCGTCTGTTCATTTCGGTAAATCTCGCTTTGTGGAGATTCAGTCCTGCCAAATCGAGTCTTGCCCGTCTAAAGTCGGTCCTATTAGGACTTTCAGAATTGAAGGCAATGACAGAGAAGGAGGGCAAGCCGGAAGACGCACCTACTGCGACGATAAATGCAGGCAGTGGAGAGTAGGCCATCCGGCCGCGCTTGGGTTCAAATCCTAGCAGTCTCGAGGCCAGTGTTTTCCAATCTCTGAGCTAACTTCATCATCTTGCTGAACTCGGTTCCGTATGACTTCCGGATTTCGAGGGCTGCGCAGAATTCTTTTCCTTTTATATTCTGGAGGCGACCCGCATATTTCAAAATTTGAGCGTGCAATTCAACGACATATGCATTGCGCGGCGCTCCATCGATCGCACCCTTGATACTTTTCTTGATCTTTGGGTCCATGTTGATCTCCTGGCGATTTCAATATGATTATAGCATAAAGCTTTATGCATAAAGCATAAGCGAAGGGTCGGGTGGCCTACCCTTTCGTCCGGTGTTGGCGGGGCATCAAAGTTAGAGAGCTATTCTGGGGTACTGCGCTTGAGCTTGGGCAGAATTCCCATTTTTTCTCGCTTGCGCGCTGTCCATTCCGACTCAATCTCAACCACACCTTCCATCCCCGTTAAGTAGTGGCAGTAGCTGCTCCACTTCCATGCCTCCGGCTTTTCCACCAGACGCGCGCAATCACTGGATTTCACCCCGCAATCCCGGTGTTGTGTGTTCCATTCTGGGAAACCATTTTGGGACAGCTTGGCACATTTTCTTAAATCTCTCAGTCGGATATCCGGCATCCTGGGATAACATCTGCCGCGACGCAATCAGTCCGCCACTCACGCCACCAGCTCATGATCGGTTTCTTCGGAAAGAACAGGAGAGTTCAGAATGACTCGAAATGCAATCCGCCTCGCATTGCTGTTGATTGGCCTTGCAGTTCTCAGTGTAGTAGCAACCCTGCCCGCCCTGGCGCAGGTTTCACAATCCGCAGCAGCAGCCGGCGGCTCAAATGCACAAGAGCCCCAACCACCAGCCATAGGAAATGCGCCGAACACCCTGAATGTACCGCCTGTGGCAGCCATGCAGCAAGGTATTCCATGGCGGGATCCAAACACGAGCGGACCCATAGGATTTTCTGCGCCCTCCGGCTCACACCTCAGTTACTTTGGCGGACCCATCATCACCAACGTCCAGGTGGTTCAGATGTTGTACGGCAGCGGTTCTTACAACACACAAGTGGCCGGAACCAGCTCGCCCACCATGGGACAGTTCTTGGGCGACTTTACCGGCAACGGCAGCGGACTTATTACTCTGCTGGCCCAGTACAACACGAACATCTCAGGCGGCACCAATCAGTTCTTTGGGAACGGCACGTTCGGCGGACTGTTCCAGATCGTTCCCTCCGGCGCCAACAACGGATCGGTCATCAGCGACGCACAGATACAGTCAGAGCTTCTGGCCCAGATCAACGCCGGGAACCTGCCCGCGCCAGTTCTCGACCTGGCCGGCAACCCGAGGACGCTCTACATGATCTATTTTCCCCCGGGCAAGACGCTCACCTTAGGCACACTAACAAGTTGCCCGCCAACGGGCGACGGTTTCTGCGCGTATCACGGAACCACTTCAAATCTTTTCGGGGGGAAGCATGTTCTTTACGGCGCGATGCCTGACTTCCAGTCCGGCGGTTGTTCGTTTCGTTGCGGCACGTCGACCACATTTGGGAACTACACTACGGTGACCAGCCACGAATTGGTGGAAGCCCTGACCGATGCTGATGCCGGCCTCACCTCGAACGCTGCCTTTCCTCGCGCCTGGGACGACCCAAACCATGGCGAAATCGGCGACATCTGCAACCTGCAGCAAACTGCGTACACCGCGAACGGCACGCCATACACGGTCCAGTTGGAATTTTCCAACTCCGCGAATAATTGCGTCGCGCCGCCGCCGACACCTCCGCCGACCAGCAGCTCGAACCCTTTCCTGTACAGCATTCCGCGCGACCAACAACTTGCCTGCTATGGGATTTCCGTGGCGCCCAACTTCCCCTCGAACTGCCGCGACATCACGAACGCGGACGACCAGCAGATGTGCTTTGGGATGTCAGAGAATTCGCAGACCCCATGCATGAGCATCGTGGACCGCAACCTGCAACTGGCCTGCTACGGCATGTCAGTGGCGCCCAACTTCCCCTCGAACTGCCGCGACATTACCGACCCGCAGATGCAGGCCTTCTGCTATGGCGTTTCCAGCGCCCAGCAGGTTTCACCCAACTGCAATAACGTGACAGACAGCAACATGCGCGCCGAATGCCTGGGCATCGCATCGCACAATGCTTCCTTCTGCTCGTCCATTAGCAACACAAATGATCGTCTGTTCTGCCAGGGCATCGCTAGCCGTTCACAGACACCCTGCATCTACATTCAGTAAAGCCGCATTCCGACGGATCCGGCGCACGCGCTGTTTGCGCGCGCCGGAGCTCCGCACCTGCAACGCTCAGCGAAAAAGAAAAAAAATCTTGGCCTTGCAGCACATTCGTGCTATATTCGCGTTGAGATAATTTTAGCACCCGGCCTTTGTGCCGGGTGTACGTGTTTTTGGGCTACGACCCATCAGCCGACGGCTGAGAGGTTGCAGAAATCGGGAGATCGCGCGTGATCGGGAAATCGGTTGATCGGAACAAAGATCTCACCTCGCAGGCGAGGGCGCCTGCGCTCCACAATTTGTATTGGGGGATTGGGATTTGCCGCCACGAATCATTTCAGGCTTGCGACCCTCTGCCGATTCTCTCAGCCTTGGGTGACATTGGGTGACCTTGGGTGGAATTGGGTGTACATAAGGGGGCAGGGGCCGGGGTGGGAGGAAATTGTCATGATCGCCGGGTATTGCCAAAGATCGCCGAGATTGAAAAGCAAGCGGGACCGTATAGAGATCGCCGGAAATCGCCGGAATCGGAAAAACAAAAACCTCACCACTGATGAACACGGATGAAACTGATAGGAAGGATAGCTGAAACCCACGCCAATCTGGGATGACTTCTGCCCAGCCACGCGAAAAGCGCGTGGCCGGGCCCAGTTGAAAAAGGCCGGATAGGAGATTCTTACCAATGATTTGCACTGAGGACACTGACCGGTAAAAGCCCGTTTATCATTCCAATATGACAACCAAAGACGCCAGCCAATCCGCTCTTGCTCATCTTGCGTTCTGCCAGCAGCACGAAGGAGAAATGATGTCACTGCTCAGGCGGATGGTGGAGATTGAATCGCCCAGCGACGACAAAGCCGCCGTGGACAGCATGGGAGCTTTTCTGGGGCAGGTATTTGAACGCCTCGGCGGCAAGGTCACTTTTTTCCCGCAAAATGAAGCCGGGAATCATCTGAAGGCCGAGTTTCCCGGCGGAGCTTCCGGCCGAGCTTCTGGCAAGCCTGTACTTCTTCTTGGACATTTCGATACTGTCTGGCCCATGGGTACCTTGGCGAAAATGCCTTTTCACATAAAAGATGGCCGTGCCTTTGGGCCCGGCGTGTATGACATGAAAGCCGGAATCGCCATGATGATTTTTGCTTTGCGCGCGCTTAAAGAATCCGGAGCGACGCACCGTCCCGTCACAATCTTGCTCGATACCGACGAAGAAGTTGGCAGCACCACGGGCCGCCCAATAGTGGAAGCCACGGCCAGAGAATGCGAAGCTGTACTTGTCCTGGAACCATCGCAAGGACCAAAGGGCCATTTGAAAACTTCGCGCAAGGGCGTGGGCGATATCACCATCCGGGTTCGCGGCCGCGCTTCGCACTCAGGCGTGGATTTCGAAAAAGGCCGCAGCGCGATTATTGAGCTGTCGCGCCAGCTTCTTGAGATCGTGAAATTCACCGATCTGAGCCGGGGAATCACCGTGAACCCTGGAGTGATTCAGGGCGGCACCCGCAGTAACGTGATTGCCGCTGAAGCCTGGGCTGAGGTTGACTTGCGCATTGCCCGCACGGCTGATGCTACGGAGCTGCAACAAAAATTTGCCGCGCTGAAGCCTTTCGATCCAGATTGCTCTATCGAGATCAGCGGCGGCATCAATCGTCCGCCCATGGAAAGGACGGAAGGGACTGTCCGGCTTTTTGGCCTCGCCCGGGAGATCGCCGGAACCATGGGATGGCAACTCGAAGAGTCTTCCACCGGCGGCGGGTCCGACGGAAACTTTACTTCAGCCCTGGGCGTACCGACTCTAGATGGTCTGGGCGCGCTTGGCGAAGGGGCCCATGCTCCTCATGAGTCTGTCGTAACCCAGGAGCTTTCTCAGCGCACAGCCCTACTTGCCAGCCTGATCCAAAGTCTATGAATCGCAAGGATTTATTAAAGAACTTAAGACGGATGCCCTTAAAGCCCTTAGTTTTCAATGTTCCTTTGACTCTCCTGTTTGGTTGACCTACAATCTCACTGAATACACCCCTATAAGAGCCGGGAATGTTTTTAGGGTTCCCGGGATGGAGCACAACATGTTCGGTGGAAAACTTGGCTGGGCGGAACTTCTCATCATCCTGGTGATCGCACTCATTTTCTTTGGACCCAGCAAGCTGGGCGATTTGGGCAAAGGCTTGGGCGATGCGATTAAGAACTTCAAGGGCGCGATGAAAGAGGGCGAAACACCAGATACTCCCACGCCTGCTGACAAGAAATAATTTTCCGTAGTCTTTTATTTCAACAGCCCCTGAGTGCGTAACATATCTGTCACCAAAGACAGAGGCAGTCCCACCACATTGGAAAATTCCCCCTCGATGCGGTCGGTCCAGCGCGATGCGCCGCCTTGGATGGCATATGCTCCGGCTTTATCCATTGGTTCGCTGCTGGCGGCATACTGCTGAATTTCGTCTTCGGTAAGTTTGCGGAAGTAAACCTTCGTTGTGCAGGCGCGCGTTTCTGTGCGCGCACCTGGCGCAACCAGGCTTACGGCCGTGATGACTTCATGCCCTCGGCCGGAAATCAGGCGCAACATGCGGCCTGCATCCGCGCGGTCCTTTGGCTTGCCCAGCACTTCGCCATCGACCACCACAATCGTGTCCGCGCCAAGAACGTAGCTTTGCGGATAATGCAGAGCCACGGCTTGCGCTTTCTCGCGCGCGAGCCGCTCCGCATATTCACCAGGCTTCTCGCCCGCATTCTGATCTTCGTTGATATCTGCGGCGTAGACCTGAAACGAAATGCCGGCCTGGCGCAATAACTCCTGCCGCCGCGGCGAAGACGAAGCTAGAATCAGGGTTGGGTTATCTTGTTGAAGCATCCTCAGGGTTAGAGCGTCCTTCTCAACATACGTGACCGACCGCACTCTTAGCAACGCCATGACCGTTACTCTCGGCGCCAATCTGTCCGGCGACAGCTGCGACTTCCGCGTCTGGGCGCCGGCGGCAAAAACCGTTACCCTGCGCCTGGTCAACCATCGCGGACCGCAAGACTGGCCGATGCAATCTGTGGACGATCATTACTTCGCGCTGCAAGTTTTTGCCCGCCCCGGCGACAAGTATTTTTACATCGTCGACCAGAACAAGCCGGTCCCTGATCCGGTTTCGCGGCTGCTGCCGGAAGGCGTTCACGGCCCGACTGAAATTTTCGATCCAGAAAATTTTGTCTGGAGCGATTCAGGCTGGCGCGGGCTGCCTCTGCGCGACTACGTGATTTACGAGCTTCACATCGGAACGTTCACTCCCGAAGGCACCTTCGACGCCGCGATCGCCAAGCTGCCCTACCTCAAAGATCTGGGCGTGACGGTGATTGAGATTATGCCGGTGGCCGCTTTCCCGGGCACGCGCAACTGGGGTTATGACGGCGTATCGCCCTACGCGGTGCAGGCCAGTTATGGCGGTCCCGCGGGCTTGAAGCGGCTGGTCAATTCCGCGCATGAGATCGGCCTGGCCGTGATGATTGACGTGGTTTACAACCATCTGGGCAATGAGGGAAATTACCTGCGCCTCTTCGGGCCCTACTTTACCGGCAAGCATCAGACGCCCTGGGGCGAAGCCATTAATTACGATCAGCCCGGCAGTGAAGGCGTCCGCCGCTACTTTGCCGAGAACGCTCTTTACTGGGTTCGCGAATACCACATGGACGGCCTTCGTCTCGATGCCGTACAGACCATCAAAGACGATTCCCCGACGCACATCCTGGCGGAAATCAAGGCCGATGTCGCTGCTTTGGCCGCGGATCTTGGCCGGCAGGTCTGTGTCATCGCTGAAACCGACCAGAACGATCAGAAACTTGTCCGCCCGGCGAAAGCCGCCGGTTTTGGCCTGGACGCGATCTGGAGTGACGATTTCCATCACGCCATCCACGCTTTTTTCACCGGCGAGCGCAAAGGCTATTACCAGGATTTTGGCCAGCCGCGGCAGATTGCCCTTGCGCTCACGCAGGGCTTTGTCTTTCAAGGCGAGCCGTTCCAGTTCTGGGCTGGATGCCCGCGCGGAACCAGCAGCGCCTCCATGCCCGCAAAGGCTCATGTGATCTGCATTCAAAATCACGACCAGGTCGGAAACCGCGCGGGTGGCGAACGTCTTACGGCGCTTATTCCCCGCGGTGCTCGCATGCTTGCCGCCGCGCTTCTGCTGCTTGCCCCGGAAACGCCGCTGCTGTTTATGGGCCAGGAATATGACGAGCCCAATCCATTCCAGTTCTTCACCGACTATGGCGATCCGGCATTGCGGCAGGCCGTTCGCGAAGGCCGCAGACAGGAATTCAAAGACTTTGATTTTGCCCATGATGCAGTGCCTGATCCGCAAGCCGTCGCGACCTTTGAGCGATCAAGGCTCAACTGGCAACTCGCGGAGGGCGAGAACCCGATGCTGGACTGGTACAAATCGCTGCTCGCCTTGCGCAAAAAATATGTGAACACCTGCGAACGTACATGCCACGCCGAATTGATTGACGGCGTGATCCACATGCAGCTTCCCCGCGAAGAACCCACACTCAAAGTATTCGCGCGCATTCAGGAGACAACCGCCCTTCCTGAACTCGGCGTTGGATGGGAAAAGACACTTGCTGAAGAAGAAGACGGCTGCGTGGTAAGTGTGTGGGTGGAAGCCCTGGATGTCCGGTAAGCACGAAGATAGCTCAGATCAGATTTTAGCCGCGAATCAACGCGAATCAGAATCCAATTGTTATTCGTGTTTATTCGCGAAATTCGCGGCTTGCTGTTGTGCCAGTTGTTCGAATCGCTCGTAGCTTCAGTATCATCGTTTCAAGACTGACTGCTGAGGGCTATCTTACCCCCACCTGCCCTTTCACTGAATCCATCAGCTTGTTCGAATCCCATCCCACGCCGTCTTTGAACACCAGTTCAACGTTTTCGATGTCGGCAATTTTTGAAGACGGGTCGCCCTTCACCAGCATGATGTCCGCCTGCTTGCCCGGCGTCAGCGATCCAATGTGATCGGCTTCGCCGAGGAATTGCGCGCCATTCAGCGTTGCAATCTTGATGGACTCCAGCGGCGTGAATCCCGCATCCACAAGCAGTTCCACTTCGCGCAAATCGCCAAAGCCGGCAATAATGCCGCCAATGCCCGTCGGATCCAGGCCAGCCAGCAGCGTTCCTCCGGCCTTCACAAACGCCCGCTCAAATTCCATCTCTCTTTGGAACATTGTGGGCCATGGGCTCTGCGCGTTCTTCGCCACGCGTTCACGATTCGCGTGGTACGCTTTGCCGGCTACGTCGCTCAACATATCCAATGCCTTCTGCGGCACGTCCGGGCGCGATGGAACGAACTGCTCAAACACCGGCAGCGTGGAAGTCACGGCTACGTGTTTTTCCACCAGCATTTTGATGGTCGTCTGAATCGGCTCGCTCGTCACTTCAAGCTTGGCTGCTGCCGCCGCGGCCTGGTTTGGGTTGGGGCAGACATCGGGTTTCTTGTCCGGATGAAATTCCGTGTCCACTGTCAGCCCGTGTTCCAGATCGTCAATGCCAAGCTCGGCAGCCTCGCGGAACCCGATGGAGCACAGATGTCCAGTGACCTTGATGCCATGTTTGTGCGCGGTATCAATCACCGCTTTCAGTTCTGCCCGCGTGATGTAGTTGTAAACCTTGAATGAGCGCGCGCCTTCTGCCACCCAGTATTCCACCGTGCGTGTGGCGTCGTCAGGTCCGGTGAGCTGGTGCAACTGCAACAACGGAATGCCTTCGCCTTCCATATATGGGCCGGTGGCGTTGATCTTTGGTCCAGGAATTTTTCCTGCGTCGACGGCCTTCTTGATTTCCAGGTCGGTATAAGGCTCCATGCTGCCGGTCGTGCGTATCGTGGTCACGCCCAGCGCCAGATACAGCCGCGGAAAGCTGAACGGCATGTCATGGTAAAGCCCGCCGCCGCCGGGATAAAAAAGATGGTCGTGCATGCCTACCAGTCCGGGCAGCGCTGAGTAGCCGGTCATGTCCATGCGATTCGCATCAGCCGGTATCGGCACCACTCCCGCATTGCCCATGGCCGTGATCTTTCCACCGGAAATGACGATCGTCTGATCGGCCTTGGCAGACGCGCCCGTTCCATCAATTACCCGCACGTGCTCCAGCGCGATTACCGGTGACTGCACGCGGATGAAATCTTTCGTAGTGGGACCGGCTTGCGGTTGGGCAAGACATGTGGCACAGCTTACGACCATGAGAGCGGCGAGTAAACGGAGCATAGAAGAAAGCCTCCAGTGGTTCAGGAACCATGCAGCATAAATGCAGGCGTGGACTCATGCAAGCGCGTATAAGATGATACGAGTGAATCTAATGACTCGAACCAGAACGGTGGTCCGGATTAATAGCCGGTTAGTTGGTGAAGCTGCAAGAGTCCTCGGTGCCAAGTCCCATACAGATGCTGTGCATATGGCGCTCCGGGAGATTGTGGCGCTCCGAAGCTTCAAGAAGCTGATGAAAAAGCATGCCAGCAAGCTCAAATTCGCCGGGTATGATCGATAACGTCCTTTATCATTCAGTGGACTGATCGGCCAAAAGCCCGGATTTTGACTGTCGTTAGTATGTGGATTGTCCGGTGGAACTACCTCAACGGCGAATGAGCATATCGCTCGTTTGGCATATTTTGCAAGAAGAGTGGCGTTTTTTGCTAGTTGCTCCCGTGCGTTATTCGGCCAGAATGAAAATTGTAGCCGGGTCCAGAGAGACTCTGCGAAGTTGGGCAAAGATTGCTGAATGTCATAAGGGTAAACGCAAATGAACGAAAACGAAACCGCAGTTCTGGTAAGAGCCTTTGATCGCGCCTACATCAACGGCAAGTTCGTCACACCCCATGGAACCCAGATCGTTGACCTAGTGAACCCGACCAACAACACGGTTATCGGCAAGGTCACCATGGCGGATGAGATCGACACCCAACAGGCCATCGCCGCGGCCAAGGAGGCGTTCAATACTTTTTCGCAAAGCGGCAAGGAATACCGCATGGACTGCTTGCAGCGCTTGCATGATGCCGTTGCCAAGCGAATGGATCAACTCGTTGACGCGACGGTCCTGGAATACGGCGCTCCGCAAGATCGCGCGAAGGGCTCGAACAACCTCGCGGCTAACATTTTCCTGCACTTCAAAGAAGTTCTCAAGGACTTCGATCTGGCAAGAACTGTCGGGACTTCCGAAGTCGTCATGGAACCGGCGGGCGTGGTGGGCATATTTACGCCTTGGAATTCGAGCGCCGGTTCGATCGCGATCAAGGTGGCTCCGGCAATCGCTGCCGGATGCACTGTTGTCATCAAGCCCAGCGAGATGAGCGCGATGCAAACGGAAGTGTTGATGGACGCTTTTCATGAAGCCGGTTTGCCTCCTGGCGTTATCAATTTCGTGACCGGCCTCGGTGAGGTCGTCGGGACGGAACTGACGAAAAGTCCCGACATTCAAAAGATCGCGTTCACCGGTTCGACGCAGATCGGAAAACTGGTCGCGAAGAACTCCCTGGACACGATGAAGCGCTTGACGCTGGAACTCGGCGGCAAGTCGCCGAACATCATTCTGGACGACGCCGATTTCTCCACTGCCATTCCGATGGCTGTCGCAGCCTGTTACCTGAACAACGGTCAAGCCTGCATCGCGGCTTCGCGCCTGATCGT
>DASXCL010000066.1:0-10824 GCA_036491195.1 Candidatus Angelobacter sp. | reverse complement strand
GGCTTCGCGCACGCTGGGTGAAACGCCATGCGCGCTATAAATAAGGCGCTGGCCATCGGGGACCTCACAAACTTCGTCAACAAAGATCGCGCCCTTGGCCTGCAATTCTTCCACCACGTAGCGGTTATGGACAATCTCTTTACGCACATAGATCGGCGGCCCAAAGGCGTCCAGTGCAATACGGACGATATCGATGGCCCTCACAACTCCGGCGCAAAAACCCCGGGGCTTCAGGAGTAACAAAGTCTTGGCTTCTGGTGTCATTGTGATCTGTTGATTATACCCTTTTATACACTTCTTCCTGCTTGTATCTTAACCAATAAAGAATTCTCTGGCTAAGGCAACTCATTGAAATATCGATATTTAGCAGTAATCAGGGAGTATCGAAGGCTGAACGGGCCCCCTGCTGCTCCCAAGGCGATAGATGGCTAATAGGAGAGTGGTTCAGGCTGAGGGTCTTACTTCGCTCTGAATCTGGGCGAGCGTCTCATCTTCAATCAATTCCAAATCATAGGCGGTCTGAAGGTTAAGCCAGAAACGGGCGGTGGTCTTGAAGTATCGACCCAGTCGCACAGCACTATCCGCTGTGATCGCTCTTCGGCCGTGGACGATCTCCGCGATCCGGGTTGCGGGGACATGTAGATCCATGGCTAAACGGTGCGCCGAAAGACCAAGCGGTTTCATGTAGTCTTCCAGCAAAATCTCGCCGGGGTGAATGGGGGGCAACTTTTTCGATATTCGCTTCGTATTGGCCATACGGTTCCCTCCCTCTATAAGCCGCTTGTAGTAGGTTATTACGGTTCTTCGCAAATCTGCGGCGAAATGTTTTACCCGTTCGCCTTCAAAAGCTGCTCCGCGTGCTGGCGCGATGTCTCCGTCAGCTTCTCGCCGCTCAGCATTCGCGCAATTTCTTCCGTCTGCTCGGCCGGAGTCAGTGCGCGAACCAGCGTCTTTGTCCTTCCCGCAGTCTCTCGCTTCTCGATCAAATAATGATGGTCCGCAAATGACGCGATCTGCGGTAGGTGCGTGATGCACAGCACCTGGTTGGCGCGCGCCAGCGACTTCAATTTCTTGCCCACCGCTTCTGCTGCGCGTCCGCCAATGCCGCTATCGATTTCGTCGAATACTAAAGTGCGCTGCGTTCCGCCCTTGCTCTTCTTCCCTGCCTCGATTGTGGCCTTGAGCGCCAGCATCACGCGCGAAAGCTCGCCGCCGGAAGCAATCTGTTCCACCGGCTTCAGCGGTTCGCCGGGATTAGGCGAGATCATGTAAGCCACACCGTCAAAGCCCGATGAGGTCCAGTTCGCCGGCTCGTCGGAGCCGGACACTTCAATCCTGAACTGTGCTTTCATAGCCAGTTGATTGATTTCAGCTTCAACCAACTTCTGCAACTCGCGCGCGGCGCTATAGCGGCGCTTGGAAACCGCCTGCGCCGCCGCCAGATACGCGACCGCCGCAGCGGTGAGCTGCTTCTTCAACTCGCGCACCAGGTCTTCGCGGTTTTCCAGTTCGTTCAACTTGCGCGCAACGTCTTCGCCGTAGGTAATCACTTCATCGACCGTCTTGCCATACTTGCGTTTAAGCCGATCCAGCACCGCCAGCCGGTCTTCGACTTCGGCTAGCCGTTCGGGTGAAGCGTCGATTCCGTCAGCGTAGTCGCGCGCGGTAGCGCTCACGTCCTCAATCGCGGCCTTGGCCGACTCCAGAGTGGCCAGTGCCTCCAGAAATTTCTCGTCAAAACGCGCCAGCTCTTCCAACTGCTTCCGCGCCGCGGAGATCTGCGTCAGTGCCGACGCATCATCTTCGTACAAAACCTGGTAAGCCGCGGTGGCCGCGCCAAACAGCTTTTCTGAATTGGCCAGGACGCGCTTTTCCGTCTCCAGCTTCTGGTCTTCTCCCGGCCGGAGCTTCGCCCCTTCAATCTCTTTTTTCTGGAAGCTCCACAGATCGGCCATGCGCAGCCGGTCCTGCTCATCGCGATCAAGCTGCGCCAGGCGCTCGCGCACCTCCGTCCATGCAGCATGCTTTTCCGCCAGATCGCTGAGATCGTGCGCTGCGTAAGAATCAAGCAGCCCCAGGCGGGCGGCTTCATCAAAGGCGAGGATCGTCTCATTCTGTGCATGAATTGACGCCAGCGCCGGCGCCAGCGCGCGCAGCAGCGCCACCGTGGCGGGCTGATTATTGACAAAAACGCGCCCCTTGCCTCCCGCGGCAATCTCGCGCTTTATGATCACCTGATTTCCTTCAGGCTCAATCCCGTTCTCCTCCAGCAGATGCCGAAGACGCTTTTCATCGGCCTCAAACACGCCGCTCACCACGGCTTTCTCAGCGCCGTGGCGAATCATGTCGGTGGAAGCCTTATCACCCAACAGTAACGATAGGGCATCAATCAGAATCGACTTGCCGGCGCCCGTCTCTCCGGTGAGGAGGTTCAGTCCCGGGGCAAACTCCACCGCCAGACTGTCAATCACGGCATAATTTTCGACGCGAAGCTCAAGCAGCACCGGAACAAACCTCAGAAGGAAATTGAGCGCAGTCTAACAGAGTTTGCGCGTTGGAAGTAGCCGGTAAAGTGGTTTCATTTTGCCTGGGCCAACCGGCGTTCACAAAGTCAATGTTCAAGACTCCGAACCTACGATCGGCGGGGCGTGGTTTTGCCAGTCGCGAGCAGAATTGTAGCCGCGCAGTCTGGATTTTACGGTCGGGCAGAGAGCCTGCTTTTTTAAAGTTTTTGTCCGCACCAAATTTCAGGAGTGCTAAAATGCTCCGCCAGGAGTGGCCGATGCAAATCCGTTCCAATCCTGCTCTGCCGCTGGCCCTGGCAATTTTCTTCACAGTCCCTGCTCCTGCACAAAAAGGGGGTGGCCGAGGCGGTGGAATTCACTCGGCTCCACTTGCCAATCCTCCAACCAGCTACACCACCACCTACAAGCCGACATCAAGCGAATCAGAATTCAATATCTACGATGTGACTGCTCCGGGGTCGCCGCCGCAGAAATTTCAGACAGAGCAGCCACCGTGCTTCCATTGGCCCATGAATCCGATCCTAAGCGCCACCTTAAACGCGGGCCGGATGGAGATCCCGGCGAAAGCTCAGGCCGAATTCTCCGATGGGTGCTCGGCGGTCCGCAGCAAGAATTTTGCTTCTGCCCGGGAGCATTTGGAACAGGCCGTCAAAATATATCCAAAGTTCGCCGTCGCCTGGGTCTTGCTGGGTCAGACTGAGAAAGACCAGGGACAAAACGATGAAGCGGCGCAATCATGCACACGAGCTCGAGAAGCAGACTCCAGCTACTTGCCTGGCTATCTTTGCCTGGCCGATCTGGCGGCCCGAAAGGACAAATGGGCCGAAGTTGCGGATCTAACCAATCAGGTCCTCGGTCTGCATCCTGTCAAAGCCCCGGCGGCTTTCTATTACAACTGCCTGGCAAACTTCTACCTGAAACAGTGGGCGATTGCGGAACAAAGCGCGCTTCGCGCCATCACGGAGGGCCCAAAGGCCTACGAACCGCAAGTGCGCTGGTTGCTGGCGAAAATCTACGAGGAGCGGGGCGAAAGGGTTCTGGAAGCGGAACAGCTTCGCGAATACTTAAAGATCGCGCCGCATGCCGCTGATTCCTCATTGGCCCGGCACATTCTTCAAGAGATAGAGACCGGAACGGCGGACAGTGGTTCCCCGACTGCTAAAGGACCGAAAAGTAATCATTAAAGTTCCGCGATGATTCAAGGGTGACTCGCACCCACTCTATCGAGACACTTCCTTTCCTGTCGCCGCGAATTTCAGGAAGCGGAACGCCATATAGAAAGCGCTCAGCATGAGCACGCCGGGAATAAATACCGCGGCTGTGCCGGAAAGCAGTGTGTATCCTTTGAAGGTCGTCGGGATATAGTCGGAAGCGCCCAGGCCGGCCACGGCCAGCACCAGACCAAGAACTGCAGAGAACACGCGATGCAAATGATGCCTCACTCTTCCTGACTCCCGCTGCACCGAGGGTAGCACATGAGCACGCAGCTCTGACATCCAGTACTGAGACTATAGCTGAAGAAGCAGTCTGGTCGACCCTGGGATTCATTGCAGGCCTGCCGAATGGCGCCCAGGTTGTATCCGATTACGGAGATCGTCCATCTTTGCTCTCTGAGGAGGTGCGCATGTTCACTCGGATTCTCCGAGATCGAAGACCTCGGGCCTCCCGAGATCGCTGCCCACTACTTCCCAAACCACATCACTACTGTTCCAGACAAAGGCGGCCATATTCTACGTGCAGCAACGATCAGAACATGGCCAGGAAGAGATCACATTGCAACTGCATGCCGCCCGGCTGGAGCGGGGCCGCCAATTTTCATTTGCTTACCGGTTCAGATTCACCACGGCGACCTTGTTCACTCCACTGCATGCCAGATACAGGCGTTGATCGGGAGTGGCGACCATGTTACGAACAACGCCGCCGCCGGATGGGATGGGCTTCATACTGAAGCTCTCCGATTGAGGATCAAACTTCACCAGAGTATTGGGTTTCACGCCCGACTCGCTGTACCAGACTTCGCCCTCCTTCGTGATCGCGATCCCGTAGGGTTCTGATCCTGCACCTCCCGGGGATGCCCACTCCTTCAGCAGCTTTCCGTTTGCCGGATCAAAGTGTCCCAGATACCCACGAGCATAATCGGTGAAATAGATCGTGCCGTCAGGCGCCAGCGCGATCCGCCGCGGACGCGCGTTCGCTGCCGGCAGCGTGTACTCGCGGATTTTCATTGTGTTTGGGTCAATGCTGGCCAGCTTGTTCGTACCGAATTCGCAGAAGAAAGGGACATTGTCTTGTGTAACCACAATGCCGTAGGGAACAGCGTGTGCCGTAGGTGATTTGGCCAGGTTCATCTTGCCGGTTTTCGGATCGAGGCGACCGACATAGTTGGTCTGTTCGTTAGTGAACCAAAGAATGCCATTGTGATCGAATACGGGAGTGTGCGGGTCGATTTTGTCTCCAGCAGATGGGTGATACTCGGCGATCTTACCGGTCTTAGGGTCGAGCTTACCGATGTAACCGCCGGAGATTGCAGTAAACCAAATGTTGCCATCTTTGTCCGCGACTAAGCCGTGGGGGCCGGAATTGGGTGTCGTCAGAGGATATTCCTTGAACCCTCCCGTCGCCGGATCAAGCCGGCCCAGCTTATTCGCTCCCTGGGCCGTGTACCAGAGTGAGCCGTCGGGCGCCAGTGCCGGATCGTGTGGCCGTGATCGCGGTGTCGGCACCTCATATTCCTTGATCTGCACGTTCAGAGTTCCCACCGTCGCGAACCCGGCAACCGCGGCAAACAATACGAACCAGTACATCTTGGGCAGAGACATAGGCGCTCTCCTTCCACAAAAATTGTAGTCCTTCGTCTCGATTCTTTTCCAGATGGGACCGGCTTGACGGATCTCTTTCTCGAAAGCTGAGAGGCGTGGATGACTGTGCCGTAAGCAAATGAGGTGGGCACCGGCAGCCTGAGATGGTCAGGGCCGGTGAGGGCCGTCGCGGCGGCTCACTTGGATCAGTATGCGTCATCGCTATGAAGTGTGAACTTCATTTGCCAGCACCTGTCGAGGGCCGGGGGTAGGGCTCCAATGCAGCTTCGTCAAGGATTCTTCAATTTGAGCATTTGTGCAACAGCGCTCTTGTTTTTCGCGTAGTTATCGTGGGCTTTCGTTGGACTTGCGATGAGCCATAGAAAATGCCGCGTATTCTTTACCACCACATTCTGGACATCGACCGTAGTGAGTTGTTCAGGAACAGTCCAGGTAAGCAAATCGCTGGGGTCATTCAAGGCAATGATCTTTGGACGTGCACACGTCTGGGTCGAATCCGACGCAGGTTTCAGATATTCGCAGCGTAATCTCCCCCAGTCCTCCAGGTGTGTGACCAGGTTCTTGTCTGACGCTCCATCCAGGCTCGCCAGTTCCAGGAGTCGAAGCTGGTTGGCGAAGAAATAAACCAGAGAGGTACGCTTGAGGATCTCCGCAAACGCATTTCCCGAATTTTGAACGGTAAGTGTTTGCAGCGTTGCGGGGCCTATATCCAGGGCAGCGAAGATGAGATAACTGCCCAGGCTGTGCGAGACGATCATGTATTCCTGATCGTCCCTTGGAGTGGGGACACCTCCTCTGATTCCGTCGCGCGAGATGGCGACTGATTTCAGAATAAGCTGACGAATTCCGTCCAGAAGGTATGTGCGCAAGGGACCAAGCGCCAGGATAGCGTCAGAGAAACCCCAGTCCAGGATTCCATTTTTCAGTTTTCGATTGACCAGCGCTCCTCTGGAAACAAGGGCCAGGAGCCGTGGTGCGTCCTCGGTGGGAATCCAGTCATAAGAGATGAATCTGCCGGGATCGTTTATATCGCGCTTGAGTGTGGAGCACAATTTGATCCTGTCCGCGCTGGGACCTACCAGAGCAGCATCGCTCTCAATGATCTGGCGGCACTTCAACGAGAATACCAGGGGCCACCAATTGATCTCATCAACGTAGATCGTCTGCCCCAGATGGCGGGCAAGCTTCCAATGAACCACGAAAGGAGCCGCCGCATTCCACTCCTCAGATGACGCGCCCGAGCGGCCCTTCTTCCATACCTCCTGACCGAGATACTTCAGGGAAGGAGGCGGCGCATTCAACTCAAACCCATCCTGGTCGGCATACTCTGTTCCATCCTTCTCTCCAGCAAAGATGATGCAATCTCTAACAAACTTGCAGATGCCTTGCCGAAGGGCCAGGGAATCATGGTCGCCTGGACCGTCAGATCCTATGCCATGAAGATAGAAAATGTGAAGTTGCTTGCCATCACCGCGGTGAAGCGAATCTCCCAGCGATGTGGTCTGCCTGCTCGATGAGGCGGGAGCAGTCTGTGCTAAAGAAGAAAGGGGACTGTATGTAAGAAGGCTGCCCAGAACTACCGCACTTGCCCGCCGGAAAAGGCCAGATATTGAAGACGAACGCATACCCAAGATTTACCTCTATATTTAATTCGAGATTGTAGTCTGGGTTTGGGGATAGCCCCAGACATTTCAACCACCTTAAACGACAATAGCGGTCCGGCCCCTTTCCTTGCCTAGTCAATTTTTGGTGCAAATAAGGTGAGAATCGCGGCTGGCGGGGATTAGGATGACGATTTCAGAACCCTTGCCTTTGATTACTTCCCAACGGAGGATTTTTGAGTCCCAATTAAACACGTAGGGCTTCCGGTCGCCGATGGTATCAATCCACAAACCCAAGAATGACCAGCAACAACGTGCACTCCCGCCTGTCGGTCAGCCCAGCCGGCGAGCTTTCTAGCCAAGGAGGTCCCGTCTCAAGAATCCGTCAAAGTTCCCAGGCCGCTCGTCGATTACCTCGTTATTCCACAACCACGGATTTCGATAAATGACGTGGACGATCAACATCGCGCCCGCAGAGTACAGCTATGTGATACGCGAGTAGCTGCAACGGTATCACTTCTACGATTGGCTGCAAGAGTACCGGAACGGCCGGCACGCGAAGCACGCCGGGAGCGATGGCTGCAACTTCGCGATCCGCTTGCGTCACCACAGAGAGCACTGGGATTTCGCGCTCGATGAATTCGCGGATGTTGGAGACAGTCCGGCTATACCGCAGTGCCGAGTCTGAGTCTCGGACGTCCTGGGTGGCGAGAACTACGATCGGCAGTTGGTCGTTGACCAGGGCGGTTGGGCCATGCTTGAGCTCGCCCGTAGGATAACCTTCGGCGTGGATATAGGAAACTTCCTTGAGCTTCAACGCGCCTTCCAGCGCGATGGGATAGTCAATGTCCCGGCCGATGAAGATGAAATCCTTGGACCGGTACAGCTGTTTAGCGTACTCGTGGGTGGGCTCATCCGTAAGAAGAGCCTCTTCCATGTGAGCCGGAAGCTTGCGCAGCTCGTCCAGCGCCAGCCGCGCGGAAGCTTTCAGCGTTCCACGTACCTGGCCGAAGTACGCGGCCAGCAGAAACAACGCCGTCAATTGCGTGGTAAAACTCTTGGTCGCGGCAATCGCCACTTCCTCGCCGGCGTGGGTCAGGAAAGTCGCGTCCGCCAACTGCGTCAATGGGGTTTCAGGCACGTTGCAGATGGCCAGGGATTTCGCCTGCTTGCGCCGGGCCACCTGCAATGCGGTGATGGTATCAATGGTTGTTCCCGACTGCGATAGAAAGACCGTAAGCTCCTGCGGCCCAACCACCGGATCGCGATAGCAGTACTGGCTCGCGAAGTCGACTTCGGCATGGATGCCGGCCATACGCTCCATCATGAATTCGCCCACCATCCCGGCATGCCGGCTTGAGCCGCTGGCGGCGATGGTGATTTTGGAGAAGGACCGAATCTGATCTGCCGTGAACGGGAGCTGCGGCAGCCGCACGTTCCCGGCGCTGTCCAGATGATCTTGCAGCACCCGGCGGACAGCATCGGGCTGTTCATAGATCTCCCGAATCATGTGATGCGGGAAACCCGTTCGCGCCTTGGATGAGTTTGTCGGCACAATCGCCCCTTAGCTCTGGATGCGTCACTGAATTCCTGATTGCGAAGGCAGTTCGCGGGGGTCAACTCTTCGTTTGCAGCACCTCCCAGTTCTGCTATCAAAAAGAGGTCGGTTCCGATGCAGGACGAGAGCTGAAATCGCGGAGCTGCCGTTCATTAGCAGCTCCGCACCGTGAGTTGCAGAAGACATTAACAGCGAATTTAAAAATGGACCTTCAATCCAAATTGCACGTTGCGCGCTCCCTGGGAGCTGTCAATCTGACCGAAGTTTGATGCTCCCTGCGTGTGTTGTCCGCTGAATTCCTCGCCAAAATTGAAGATTGGCGTATTGAATACATTCACCGAGTCCACTCGGAATTCCACGCTCCGTCTTTCGGTAATAGAAAACGCCTTGCCGAGGCTCAGGTTGACTGCTTTGTATCCGGGACCACGGAAAGCGCCTACAGGGCAGTTGCCGAAGGTTCCCGGTCCGGGTTGGGAAACGGCTGCCGGATTGAGGAAATTGAAGTGTGGTGTGCCCGCTGCCACTGAAGCCGGGTCAGGCCCGAAGGGAAGAGTCTGGGGCACTCCTGGAACGCAGTTGGGGCGAGTGGAAAAACCCCCAGTTCCCGAAAGATCCAGGGCGGCAAAGACGGTTTGTGCGAAGCCGGTATGCAAGGTGAAATCGGAACTGACGCGCCACCCGCCTGCTACGGCTTCCACTGCCTTGTTCACGTTACTGCCGAAGTGGCGTCCATGACCAAAAGGCAACTCGTAAACAACATAGCCGTTAAAAAGAGATGCTACGTCCTGGGGACACCGCCCGTAGTCGCCTCGCTGGTTGTATGGATCCTGGGGGAAAGCCCAGCCCCCAATCGTTTGCGCTTGAGTGCTTACATTGTCACCAAACTGGCCGAAGAATCCCGGAGTATCGCTCAGACATTTAGACCAAGTGTAGTTAGCCTGGGCCTGAAGTCCATTCTTGAATCTCTCCTGAAAAACCGTTTGCAAGGCGTGGTAGTTCGAGATGCCATTGGAGAGTGTGAGTCTCGCCTGACCGTTACCGAGCGCGCTCAAGAGCGTCGGGTTCAGGAACGGACTCGGGGAGACGGTGCCATCCGGATTCAACTGCTTTTGTTGCATCATGATGATATTGGAGAGGTGCTGGTTGGTCTGACCAACGTAACCCACCTGCACCGTCGTCGCCGTTCCAAACTGGCGCTCGATGCTCAAGTTCCAGGCATAATGAACAGTTGGACGAAGATCGACATCAAAGGCGTGTATATTCACGCCGCTGAAGCATGTGGGTGAGAACGCAACGGCCAAGGCGAGAGTGCATCCGGTGGGGAATCCAGTGAAGCCCTGGTCCAGAGTGCTCCCGGGAAGGGGCGAACTCGCGGGGAATGTGACATTGTGTGCTGTCTCAAACGGTGGATTCTGGGTAAGAAGATTGTTGACGCCATTACTTTCAGTGTAATTTGAAATTCCGTAAGCTGCATGGATCACGGTGTTCTTCATGAAAGTTGGCTGCCATGCCAACCCGATTCTTGGCTGGAAATTCGCAATTCCGTTGTATTGGTGATAAAGAGCACCGCCTAAGCCATTGTTGTTGATAGTTGGCGTGATCAGTTGCCCGCCAAACAGCCCATAATTTACCGCATTACCATCCCCGGCGGTGCGAGGAGTATTGACTTCCCAGCGAAGCCCCAGATTCAGGGTCAGGTTCCGTCTCGCCCGCCAGTTGTCCTGGAAATATAGTGCATAGAGGCTGTTGTTTACGTGACGGTTGCCGACGCCTTGGCCTATGCCTAGACTGCTGGGCAGGCCCAGCAGAAAATCAGCAGAGCCGGCGCCTGTCGCGCCCACTGCTGTGTTGCTGGTGAACTGACCGTTGAAACCGAACTGGCCTGCCAATCCCTCGTTTCCTGGATACAGAAAATTATCGCGGTACCGATTGAACTGAAAGCCGCTGTGAAATTCATGATTGCCTCTGGTCATCAAAACGGAATCGCTGATCTGAATGACCGTATCGGCAAATACATTGGTCTGGGCAAGATTGTTGCCGATCCCGCTGATGCCATCTTGAAATCCGCCAAGGGAAGGCAAAAACGTGCTCGGTGACCCAGGGATTCCAAAGGTTTGGGGCAGGTTCTGACCTGTAGGATTTGAAAATCCCTGGAAAACAGGAAAGTGACTGACTCCCAGACGAAGATCGTTCAAGATATTCGGGCTGATTGTTCGTGTCCAATCGGCAACGACATTCTTAAGGGGGTAGCTGAAGCTGGTTATTCCATTGGAGGCGAGAACGAAAGTTTCAATGGTTGGATTCTCCACGTCCTGCTGCGA
>DASXCL010000065.1:0-124679 GCA_036491195.1 Candidatus Angelobacter sp. | reverse complement strand
TGGAAGGACGCGCCATTCTCTACGCCGACAAAATGACCGATTCGATGAAGCGCGCCATCGACGAAACCGATCGCCGCCGCGCTATACAAGTGGCTTATAACCAGGAGCACGGCATCACGCCGGAATCCATCATCCGCCCGCTCTCCATGTCACTGGCCGGCATTGCCGAATCGGATTACGTTGACGTTACGCAGGCGGCGGACGGCCTGCCCGACTTCAAGTCGCAGGAAGAACTGGACGCCTATATCACTGGTATGGAAAGCGATATGCGCGAGGCGGCAAAGAAATTTGAATTCGAAAAGGCCGCAAAGCTGCGCGATATGGTGCGCGATCTGCGCACGAAGGAGTTTTTGTTTACTTGACGTATTTACTTCGCGGCATCCGGGTTCATGGCCTTCGTTTTTCCGCCGTGCTCAGCCGGCGCCGGCTCTCCCGCCAGTTTTCGCAAGCGCTCCTCCAGGTCCGGGCGCCTCAACGCGCCGTTGACCCGGTCCACGATATTTCCGTCAGCATCGATAAAAACCGTCCCCGGCATCGACTGTGCCACGCCAAATTCCTCCAGCGTGTCGAGCGTGGGGCCGGTCATCACCGTCAGCGCGTCGCCTTTGTGCTTCTTGATAAATGCGCCAATCTGCGGCTTCACCTCGTCGTCGTCAATGGAAGCGGCGATGAACAGAATTTTGCCTTTGTAGCGGGTCTGCATCTCGCTCAGCAGCGGCATTTCTGACGCACAGGGCACGCACCACGTGGCCCAGAAGTTCAGCACCACGGGCTTGCCATGATAGTCCGCCAGTTTGTGCACGCCGCCTTTGAGGTCGTGCAACTCCAGGTTGGGTGCGGCCTCTCCTGCACCTGCGGAAAGCGCGCAGGCCAACACCGCTAACAACGCCAATTTGCGCGGGAACTGTACCATCACGCCTATATATAACACGGACGCGGCGAACTCCTCTCAGGCATAATTTAGAATTAGCGGCATTCACAATGGGAGGCGGTTGTTTCTTTTGCAATTCATCCCTCAAGACGCGCTCATTGAAAGCCTCGCCTGACCATGTTTGCCGCCCTCCTATTGCTTGGGATCGCGATTAGCGGTGGAACGCTGCTCACCTTTCTTTTCGACTACACTACCCCGCGGGCTGCGCGACTGTGCATGGGCGCATGCATCGGCTGTGCGCTGATGGCGACACTCGGCTTTCTGCTGGCTCTGGTCCTTGGCCTGGGCTGGCTTACGCTTCTTCTGAGCGCATTCCTTTTGATCCTGCCATGTTTGCTGTTGGTGCAGGCCGAACGCCGCGCTCTTATCCTGCACGCTCTGCGTTCCAGCGCTTCGCCGGAACGTTCCGTTGGCGGCGGCCTTGGCTATCTGATTTTCTACCTGGCCATCGCCATTCTGCTGGCGATGGTTTTCAACCGCGCTGTTTTTGAGCGCCCTGACGGCATTTATACCGGCGTGATGAACAATTTGGGCGACCTGCCGCTGCATCTGCAGGTCATTAACAGCTTCACCCAGGGGCACAATCTTCCTCCGGAAGATCCCACCTTTGCCGGCGTGCGCTTCGCCTACCCGTTTCTGGTCGACTTCCTTGCCGCCATGCTGGTGCGCGCGGGCGTCGGCGTGATCTTTGCCATGTGGTTGCAGAACATGGTGCTGGCGCTGGCGTTTGTGGGGCTGCTTCACTACTGGACCATTCTGCTCACGCGCAACCGTCTTGCCGGAGTGATCGCGCCACTGCTTGTCCTGTTTAGCGGCGGCCTGGGGTGGTGGCTGCTGTTTTCCGAAGGCAGTCTGGGCGACATTTTCTCCTCGCTCGGAAGCCTGTCGCATGATTACACGATCATGCCCAATAGCGTCTTGCGCTGGGGAAACTCGCTGACCACGCTGTTTGTGCCGCAGCGCAGCATCCTGTTTGGTCTGCCGCTGGCGATTACCATTTTCTGGCAGTGGTGGCTTGCGATATCGCAGCAGGAAAAAGCGCAGTCTGCCGTCGCTGATCCGACTGCCACTTCGGCGCTTGAACTACAAAACCCCGTCAAAGTCCGGCGCCTCTCCAAAGGCCGCCGCAGAGGCTCGCGAAAAGCCGCAGCCGCAGCTTTGCAACCTGAACCTCCAGCTTTCTATCTTCGGCGCATGCTGGCCGCCGGGCTTTGCGCCGGACTCCTGCCTCTGATCCACGCACATACATTTTTGGTTGTAATGGGCATCGCCGCGTGCCTGGTACTGGCGTTCCGCGCCACGTGGCGAAGCTGGCTATACTTCTTTGCTGTTGCGCTCGTGGTTTCGGCCCCGGAAATTTTATGGCTGGCCAACACCGGCGGCGTGAACATGCGCAGCTATCTGGGCTGGCAGCCCGGCTGGGACCACGGCGATCACGATGTCTGGTGGTTCTGGTTTGTGAATGCGGGGCCATTCATCCTGACGCTGCTGGCCGCGCTGATCGTTTGCTTAAAGCCCAGCAAGTCGCAAACCTTATCGCTGGACGCCAATACCGGTACTGTGAGGGTAAAACCGAACCGCTACCGGCGGCTGAGGAAGTTTTACGCGCCGTTTCTCTTGTGTTTCATTGTTCCAAACCTTGTGAAAGTGGCCCCCTGGATCTGGGACAACATCAAAGTCCTCTTCCTCTGGTATGTCGCCTCAGCCCCCCTGGTGGCATGGCTTCTGGCGCGATGGTGGCAGCAACGCTCTTTCTTCCGTTGGCTCGCTCCCGCCGTCCTTTTAACGCTAATCCTAGCCGGCTGCCTCGACGTGCTCCGCGTAGTCTCTGAAGCCAGCGAATACCGGGAATTTGACGCCCAGGGGATTGCCGTCGCCAGCTTGATTTCGGCCCAGACTGGACCGCGCGCTTTGGTCCTGCATGCACCAACCTACAATTCTCCGGTATTCTTGACTGGCAGGCGTTCTCTGCTGGGCTATCCTGGTTGGATGTGGTCGCGCGGTTTGAATTATTCTGAACGCAGCGCAGATATTGAACGCATCTATTCAGGAGCGCCCGAGGCGGATGCCCTGTTGCGGAAGTACAACGTGGATTACGTGCTTGTCGGACCCATGGAACTTGCGGCATTCAAGGTAAATGAGCAATTCTGGTCAAAGTATAAGACGCTGTCGCAAGCAGGCGCGTATCGCGTGTATCAAATCGGGGACCAAAGTAAGTGAGGTAACAAAATGAAGATTGGCATTCTTACCGGAGGCGGCGATTGTCCGGGACTGAACGCGGTAATCCGCGCTATTGTTCGCAAGGGCATTTTTCATCATAATGACCAGTTTGTTGGCTTTATGGAAGGCTGGCGTGGCGTGCTGGAAAATATCACGCGTCCGCTTGATCTGGAAGCAGTAAAAGGAATCCTGCCGCAGGGTGGCACGATACTGCGCACCTCGCGCACGAATCCATCCAAAAAAGAAAACGGCATGGAGCGATGCATTGAAAATCTAAAAAAAAACGGTGTTGAAGCGCTGATCGCGCTGGGCGGCGACGACACGCAGTCGGTTTCATTGAAGCTTTATGATCGCGGCGTGAAAGTGGTGGCAGTCCCAAAGACCATTGACAATGATCTTACCGGCACCGATCTCTGTTTTGGCTTTGACACGGCTGTGAGCATCGCTACGGAAGCGATTGACCGCGTCCACACCACGGCGGAAGCGCACAACCGCGTGATTGTGGTGGAGGTGATGGGGCGCGAGGCCGGCTGGATCGCAATTTACAGTGGCATCGCCGGCGGAGCGGACGTAATTCTGATCCCTGAGCAGCCGTTTGATATCCAGGAGATTGCTGAAACCATTAAGGCGCGCCATGACCGCGGACGTTACTTCAGCATCATTGTAGTAGCGGAGGGCGCCAAACTCGCCACCCGTTCTGCGGAGACTGAACGCAGAAAGACAGATGAATTTGGGCACGTGAGGCTGGGCGGTATCGGCAATTCGCTTGCCGCTGAGCTTGAGGCGCGGACCGGTTTTGAGACGCGCGCGGTGGTCCTGGGGCACATCCAGCGCGGGGGCTCGCCCACAGCTTTTGACCGCATGCTGGCCACCCGATATGGCATTGGCGCCATTGACCTGGTGCATCAAGGCAAGTTTGGCCGCATGGTGGCGCTCAAGGGAAATGACATCAGTTCTGTTCCCATCGCCGACGCTGTAGCCAAGACGCGCTATGTCAGCCAGGAATTCATCGACGTCGCGGAGAGCCTGCGCGAAAAACATACGGAAGAGGTGCACCACTCCTGATTTAAGATGGCCGCACGGATGACACAGCTTTCCCCCAGAGCCCGCCGGCGCAAATCTCACACTCGCCCGGCTGCACCTGGCGTCAGGCCGGAAGCAGCCCGGCCGTCGCGCGATGCCTGGCGGTGGAGCTGCCTGATCATTCTGGGCGTGGCGGCTTTATTGCGGCTGATCTACCTGACCCAGAAACCTTTGCACCACGATGAAGGCGTCAACGGCCTGTTTCTTGTCACCCTTTTTCGTACCGGTTACTACCACTACGATCCCAGCAATTATCACGGTCCATCGCTCTATTACCTGGCGGTAATCCCCACGGCCATCAATAATGTTTTCCACTGGGGACACGGGCTAAGCACGATTGCAATCCGCCTGGTGACGGCCGCCTTCGGCGTGGGCGTGGCCTGGCTGATGCTTTGTCTGCGCCGTTTCGTGGGGCCGGCCGCGGCGCTCGCGGCCGCGGCGTTTGCCAGCGTCTCTCCCGGATTTGTCTTCTTCTCCCGCTATTTCATCCATGAAATCCTGTTCGTGTTTTTCTCCCTCGGCGTAATCGTCGCCTGGCTCTGGTACCACTCGACCGGCAAACCGCGCTTCCTGATGCTTGCCTCCGCTTCGGCGGCCATGCTGTTCGCCACCAAAGAAACCTGGATCATTACTGCCGCTGTATGGCTCATCGCCATTCCCTGCACCACGTTTTATCTGCGCTTGCGAAAGCGTGCGGATGAATTACCGCCATGGTTGCCCAGTCCGTCCGGCGGACGCGATTACCGCAGCCTCAAAAAACTCTACCTGCAAGCCGCAGCTCTTTTTTTCGCGATCGGAATCCTGCTCTACTCTTCGTTTTTCACCAATCCCAGGGGAATTCTGGATTCCGTGCTCACGTTTACATACTGGAGCAAAACGGGCCAGACCGGCATCTACAACCGCGAGTGGACCACCTATTTCTCCTGGTTGTGGTCTGAAGAAGCGCCCATCTTGATTCTCGGCGCGCTCGGGACGATCGTTGCCCTGTTTCGGGCCCGCAGCTATTTCACGGTCTACTGTGCTTTCTGGTCGATGGGAATTTTTGTCGCCTACTCCCTGGTTCCTTATAAGACGCCGTGGCTGGCGTTGAGCATCATCCTGCCGCTGATCATCATGGCGGGCTATGTGATCGGCGAAGCTTACCAGCCCGGCCTGCGCGCCTTTACCACCGTGATTGCAGTAGCCGCGATTTCGTTTTCTCTCTATCAGGCGATCGATATCAGTTTCGTGAATTATGACAATGACGGCGCATGCGGCGAAGTCCAGTGTTACCCATACGTTTACGCCCACACCCGGCGCGACTTTCTTGGCCTGGTGAGCGAAATTGACGCCATCGCCGCCGCCAATCCCGCCAAAAAAGATATTGGGATTACGGTGGTCTCGCCCGAACACTGGCCTCTGCCCTGGTATCTGCGCGAATACTCGCATGCTGGATTTTGGGGACACGTCGTTGAGACCCATGAACCGATTGTCATTGCGCTGGCGCCTCAGGTCCCGGAAGTCGAGCGCCAACTTGGCAGCAAGTATCGGCTGTACAGCACGCATGAACTTCGTCCGGGCAATACGCTGGTAATGTTTGTTCGCAATGACGTTCATCCGTGAGCCAAGAGATCGCGCGGATACGACGGTCCGGACTGGTTCGGTAAAGAAGAGCAAAGCGCAAAAATCGAAGATTACTTTGCTGGCAGACCAGCGTCTTATAATGGAGGCCTCATGCATTCTTTCCTGCAAGATATCCGCTTCGGTGGGCGCATGCTGCGTAAGAACCCTGGATTTGCCATAGCCGCCATCTTTACCCTGGCACTTGGCATTGGCGGCAATACCGCTATCTTTACTATTACCAGCTCAGTGCTCCTGAAGGCGCTTCCCTACCAGGCGCCACAGCAGCTAGTTTCGCTCGACGTGCAAGGCAAAGACGGACAGTCGCACTGCTGCAGCCTGAATCGCTTTGACATCGTGCATGACCGAAGCCAGTCGTTCGCCGGCGTGGTGGCCGCCGCGAATGACAACTTCAATCTCACCGGCAGGGGCGAACCTCTGCAGGTCACTTCGGCAAGGGTGTCAGGGAACTTTTTCGACGTGCTGGGCATAAAACCGCAAATCGGGCGATTTTTTCTGCCCGATGAAAGCCAGTCGGCCGGGAAGCCCGTCATCGTGATAAGTGACGCGCTCTGGCATAGCCGCTTTGGCGGTGATCCAGGAATCGTGAACCAGACCGTCGCTCTGGACGGCACTCCCTACAGCATCATCGGTGTGTTGCCTGCCGGCATTCAGTTTCCGTTCCTTGCGCCCGCGGATGTCTGGACCCCGCGTTACTTTGAGCATTCGCTTTTTACCACGCAACGCCTGCGCATGGGTGTTGGATATTTGACCATCATCGGGCGCTTGCGGGGAGGCGTGTCGAGGCAACGCGCCGCGGCGGAGTTGACCGTTCTGGATGAGCAGTTCCAGAAAGAAAATCCGGGAGCCCCCGATGCCAAGCCGGATATGTCAATGGTGGTCACCGACTTACAAGATTCTGTTGTAGCCAATATTCGCGGTATGCTTTTGATGCTGTCCGGCGCGGTGGGCGTGGTATTGCTGATTGCCTGCGCGAACGTGGCCAGCCTGCTGCTGTCCCGGGCGCTCTCGCGCAAGAAAGAAATTGCGGTTCGCGCGGCCCTGGGCGCGCAGCGCAGCGCCCTTATCCGCCAGTTGCTGACGGAAAGCGTGTTGCTGGCTCTGGCCGGCGGCGCGCTTGGACTCGGTCTGAGCTGGGCCGCGACAAGATACTTCGCGACGCTCGGCAATAATAACCTGCCGCAGGGAATGCCGATTGTCATGGACACGCGCGTTCTCCTCTTCATGGTGGCCATCTCTGTGCTTACCGGCATCTTCTTTGGCATCTTCCCCGCTCTCCATCTTTCCAGGACCAACGTAAATGAAACGCTGCGCGATGAAGGGCGCGGTTCCACCGGCGGGCATCGCCGCGTCCAATTGCGTGGATTGCTGGTGGTGGGGCAGGTGGCGCTCTCCCTGCTGTTGTTGATCGGGGCCGGCCTGCTGGTGCGCAGCTTCTCCCGGCTGCTGCATGTCGAGCCCGGTTTTGATCCACAGAACGTGCTCACCATGAACGTCTCACTGCCAACGGTGAAATATGCTGACGCGCAAAAGCAGATCGCCTTTTTTGACGATCTCTCGCGCCGGATTTCTGCGCTGCCTGGAGTACGGTCCGCAGCCATTTCCGCCGCTCTGCCTCTGGTACCCAAACGCATCACGCCCGTGCTGCCCGAAGGCCAGCCCGAAGTGCCGCTGGCCGAGCGTCCGTTTATCATCATTGAGGCCATCAGCCCCACGTGGTTCCGAACCATGCGCGTTCCCTTGCAGTCCGGACGCGAATTCACAGACGCCGACAATGCGGAAGCTCCGAAAGTTGTCATCGTCAATCAGGCCCTGGCGCGACGCTACTGGCCGAATGAAAATCCCGTCGGCAAACACATTGTGGTGGGCCGGCAAACTGCTTCTGAGGTTGTCGGCGTGGCTGTTGACGTCAAGAACCGCGGCTTGGCACTGGATGCGCAGCCGCAGCTCTATCTTCCCTTCCCACAGCTACCCTGGGGCAATATGAATCTGCTGGTGCGGACTGCCGCCAATCCAAATGCGATGGTCTCCGCTGTCCGCGCACAAATCGCCGCCGTTGATTCCGACCAGCCGGTCACCAACGTCCAGACCGTGGACGAGTTGATGGACGGATCACGCGCTCAGCCCCGCTTCATTCTCCTGTTGCTGGGAGTTTTTTCCGCCGCCGCCCTGGTGCTGGCGATTATCGGCATCTATGGCGTGCTGGCGTATTCGGTGGCCCAACGCCGCCAGGAAATGGGAATCCGCATGGCCCTGGGCGCGGAGAAAGCCGCCATTCTGCGCATGGTCGTGGCCCACGGACTCAGGCTGACTATGATCGGCGTAGCCATCGGCCTGGCTGGAGCACTGCTGCTGAGCTGGGTCATGGCCAGCATGCTCTCAGGCCTCCTGTACAAAATCAGCGCGCGCGACCTCACTACGTTTGTCATCGCTCCTGTGGCGTTCCTGGTGATCTCTCTTCTGGCCAGCTACCTGCCCGCGCGACGCGCAACGCAGGTTGACCCGAATGAGACTTTGAGGGGGAGTTGAACAAGACGGGAATTTAGCCGCGAATCACGCGAATGATCGCGAATCTTCTGTCCAATTCGCGTTGGTTCCCGTTCATTCGCGCTAAATGTTTTCATCTGTGTTTATCTATGTAAATCTGCGGCGAATCAGGCCTTTAACATCTGCTTGCGCACTGTAAGCTTTTCAATCAGATCAGCCTTGATTTTGAATCCCCGTCCGGCGGATTCAGGCACCCTGATAAATCCCTGCGCGGAAACTTCGACCGCCGGTTCGATAATGTCTTCCTTCCAGTATCGCTTCGAGGCCGAAACATCGCCGGGAAGAGTGAAATTGGGTAAAGTCGAAAGCGCGATGTTATGCGCGCGGCCGATGCCGGTCTCCAGCATGCCTCCGCACCACACGGGAATGCCTCCACGATGGGCCACGTTGTGCACCGCGACCGCTTCGCTGAAGCCGCCCACGCGCCCCACCTTGATGTTGATGATCTTGCATGATCCGAGTTCCACAGCGGCTTGTGCATCGCGCCAGCCGTGAATCGCCTCATCCAGGCATATGCTGGTCTTCAATTGCTTTTGCAGCCGGGCGTGAAAATAGAAATCGTCGTGCCATAGCGGCTGCTCGATCATCAGCAGATTAAAGGCGTCAAACCGCTTCAGATGCTCGATCTGGTCGAGCGTATAGGCGGAGTTGGCGTCACAACTGAGCACGATCTCCGGCCAGCGCGCGCGTATTTTGGCGAAAATCTCCACGTCCCAGCCCGGCTTGCACTTGACCTTGATGCGGCGGTAGCCGGCATTCAGTTCGATCTCAATTTTTTCCAGCAGCTGCTCATGCGAGTTCTGAATGCCGATGGAGACGCCGCAAGGAATTTCTTTTTGCGTTCCGCCCAGCAGCTTCCACAGCGGTAGATTCCGCGCTTGAGCTTCTGCGTCCCACAGCGCGTTTTCCGCCGCGCCCTTGGCCATGCGGTGGCCGCGGACCCGGTTGAATAATGCGACGGCATCGCCTGCGCGCCCGATTGTTTTTCCCAGCAGAGCCGGCGCCAGGTACCGTTCCGTGGCATACCAGGCCGTATCGATCGATTCTTCGCTATAGAACGGGTCTTCTCCGGCCACGCACTCGCCCCAGCCTTCCGGCCCGTCCGTATGCATGGTCAGGAGAAGAATGCGGCGTTCGGTGGTGCGGCCAAAACTGGTCTCAAAGAAATGGACCAGCGGCATACGAATCTCCCGCAAGGTAATGGCTTCAACTTTCACCGAGTCTCCTTATGAGCAGTTGGCAATTAGCAATTTGCAAAGCCTCTTAGCCGCAGATTTTCGCAGATCAGCGCAGATCAGGAATTTAGCCGCGAATGCACGCGAACCATTTTTGTTTTCTGGCGATCATGAAATTCATGGCGGGTTCCGTGCGACCGGTCCAATTCCTCAACCGTTCCGCCTATCTGCGTAACCCGCGGCAGGTTTTTTGCTAATGCCAATTGCTACTCTTCTTCCGTCGATGCATACGACCAATTTTCATTCCAGCGCCCCAGCAGGAATTCACCATTGTCCTGCGCGTCACGCTCATAACCCAGGGCAGTCAGCCCCTGAGAGAATGCGGAGAGGAACTGCTCGCGATTGCGCTTCTGAACCTCTGCGGCTTTCTGCCTGTCCGCGGCAGATGCCTTCCACGCATAAACCTGGGCTGGAACTTCGATTTTTTTCTCTACCGCGAATTTTGGCGGCTGCTTTCTGTCCAGAAGATTGACAACGCGCTTCGAAGTGAGCCACCACTCCGCCACAAGCCGGTCTGTGGGCAGGCCGCCCTGGAGCGGCGACGACGAATGCCCATAATGGTTCACGCTGTACCGCCGGGCGATCGCGCCCAGCCGGGAAAGATTCAGGTGCGCATTCTTGATTTCCAGCGGATCGAACGTCCATTCCAAAAGTTCAAAGCCTTGTTGGATGGCGTCGTCACGCTGGGCCAGCTTGAGCCGGCGGCCAAGGCCGTGATTGCGAAACGCATCGCGCACCGCAAGCATATGCGAATGCAGATAGGCGTGACCGGCGCGGCTGCCGGGGATGGAAAAGGCAAAGCCCACCAGATCGTCTCCGTGAAAAGCTCCAATGGTCTGGCCGCCGATCTTCTGGCTGACGACGAACATGCGCAGCGGCACCAGATCCACGTCGTCAAAATCCCAGACCTCTTTCTGCAACGCGACGCAGGCATTGAGTTCATCCATGCCAACGCATTTGCGGATGGCGATCTGTTCAGTCCCGGGCACCGTGAGGCTCAAGGTTTGGGTCCTTCCAGCGTTTTGGCCTGCTGCCATAACGCTTCCATTTCTTCCAGCGTGGCTTGTTCCAGCGTGCGACCCTGGCGGCGCAGTTGCTCTTCCAGCCAGCCAAAACGCCGCCGGAATTTTCGGTTGGTCTTACGCAAGGCAGATTCCGGGTCGACGGAAAGATAGCGGGCAATATTCACCAGGACGAAAAAAAGATCGCCGACTTCGTCCTCAACGTGCTGGCGCAACTTCTGGGGAACTTGAGGCTTTCGCGTTGACTCCCCGGCGGGAGACAAATCGTGAAGGTGTTCCTGCAACTCCTGGGTTTCTTCTGAAAGTTTTTCGAACAGTCCTTGCACATGCGGCCAATCAAACCCGACGTGCGCGGCCTTGGAACTGATCTTGTGGGCTTCCTGCAGCGCGGGCATTTTGGAAGAAACACTCTCTAGCAGCAGTTCTGGTATGGTCTCCGAATCTCCACCACCACTATGCAGACTTTTTCTCTTTTCCTGAGCTTTCAGCGCTTCCCAATTCCTAAGAACCTGCGCCGAATCATCTGCTTTAGTATCGCCAAAGACGTGCGGGTGGCGATGAATCAGCTTGTTGCTCAGGGCATCCAGAACATCGTCAATGGTGAATGAGCCCTGTTCCTGGGCCATCTCGGCATAGAAAAGCACTTGCAGCAGCAAGTCTCCCAATTCACCGGTAAGTTCTTTCCAGTCTCTGTTATCAATAGCTTCCAGAACTTCGTACGTTTCTTCTAGGGTATATCGCTTAATAGTGTCGAAAGTTTGCTCGCGGTCCCAGGGACATCCGCCGGGTGCACGTAACCTGGCCATAATTGCGACGGCACGTTCGAATTTTGCACCCGTTGACACAAAAGTAATGCTATCATTGCGACGATTTCCCCAAAAATTTACTCTTCCGGGGTCAAAACACCCAATGCGTGTCCATTTAAAAAGTAGCGGTAAAAACGTGCTGCAAAGCGCATTGGACGCCCGCAGGCTTCTGCCTTTCGCTTTCATCTTAATGCTGGCTTTTCTTGTCGCCATGGCATGGGACAGCTTCTCGCGCACGCGGGAGCTGTTGAGTTCGCAAGTCTACGTGGAACACACTCACCAAGTGCTCTATGAACTGGATGCTATCCAAGATGGGCTGGGAGACGCCCGTGAAGCATGGCTTCACTACATCCTGACGCCGGAACAACAGGACCTGGACACGTTTGCCGAATCCTCGAAGCAGATATGGAAGCGGGTGGCGCGAGTGGAAGATCTCACCCGCGACGATCCGGCGCAAATGGACCGAATCAAGCAGTTGCAGGTCATGATCACGGATGAGTTGAAGCAGCTGAGCGACAACCTGCGCACCAACAAAACGCTGCTGATCTATCACAGTCCGGCCACCGACTTTAAGCAGGACCGCGTGCGCGACGCGGTGCAGAAATTCAGAGACGAGCAGGAAGTCATTCTGCGGGAACGCAACCAGGCAACCCAGGCCCGCGCGCAGGAAGTGGAACGCAGCGTTTCCGTCCGGGTCGGCATTTTCAGCGCGCTGATGGCAGTCCTCTTCCTTCTGGTGATCCGGGATTCCAAGAAGCTCCGCATCGCGGAACAGGCGGCATTGCTCTCGCAAAACCGGCTGGAAGGATCGCTGCAGCAGCTCCAGATTGAGACCGAAAGCGGCAAGCTGCTGAATGAGCTGCAGGCCAATCTGCAAATCTGCGTGAGTGCGCCGGAAGCGTACGAAGTATTGGGCGGCTACGCCCAGAGATTCATTCCAGAGAGCGCTGGCGCGGTGTTTGCGATCGACAGTTCCCGCAACCTGATGGGCGTGATGGCGAGCTGGGGTGATTCACTCAGTCCGACGCAGCATATCCTTTCGCCGGAAGATTGCTGCGCCATGCGCGGCGGCCGCCTGCATCTTCAGGTGGAAGCATCGCGAGGCCTGACCTGCCGCCACTTCAGCGGAAGCATTCCGGAGGCATACGTCTGCCTGCCGCTGGCGGCTCTGGGTGAAACGCTCGGCATTCTGCACATCAGCTCGACGCATTCTTCCGATTTCACCGCGACGAAGCTGGCGATGATCCAGCAGGCCGGCGAATACGCCGCTTTGCGCCTGGCCAACCTCCGCCTGCGCGAAAAGCTGCATGACCAGTCCATCCGCGACCCGCTCACCGGCCTGTATAACCGGCGTTTTCTGGAAGCCACGCTTGAGCAGGAACTGCATCGCTCCGGCCGCCACCACACCGGCCTTGGCGTCATCATGGCGGACATCGACAAGTTCAAAACGTTCAATGACAGCTTTGGCCACACCGCGGGCGACATCGTCCTGAAGGAAGTGGCCGCGCTTCTGCGGCGTTCCGTGCGCACTGAAGACATTGTCTGCCGTTACGGCGGAGAAGAGTTCCTGGTGGTGCTGCCCGATACATCATTGGAGAGCGTAAGCGAACGGGCCGAGCAAGTGCGCGATTCAATCGCCAAACTGGACCTGCAACATGCAGGACACGCCCTGGGCAAGGTTACGGCGTCATTCGGCATCTCGTTCTCCCAGGATGGAGTGCTCACGCCGGAAATCCTGCTGCGCTATGCCGACGAAGCCCTCTACGAATCAAAACGCAGGGGATGCAATTGCGTCAGCCTGAGTGATTCCGTCAGCAACCTTCTGGCGGAAAAGCATGTCAAAGAACCTGCTCCTGCGCCGCTCACGTTTAAGATCGCGCAGACCTAGACGCAACGCAGGTTGCCGTTAGCAGTTGCCATCATCAATCGCTTGGCACTTGGCGGCGTTTCTGCAAGCATTGGGTCGTCTCCGCCCCGCGGTATCCGCTCATATTGGCTTGTTACACTTCGTTTCGCAACACGCCTTTCCCTGCCATGCGTCAATTCCTTCTTTAGCAATGATCGGAGTCATCACCAGGGCTGCAATCGGGTCAGCCCACCACCAACCAACGGTTGCATTCAAGACCAGACCAACCAAGAGAATGGCGGAAAGGTATGTGCAGAAATCCGCTTGTCTTGCATCTGCGACCATAGCCGCGCTTCCGAGCCGCTCCCCGATCTGCTTCTTCGCGCGGGAAAGCAAAGGCATTGCGACTAAAGCAGCGCAAGCCACCACAATTCCGGCAATGCTGTGCCCCGCCGCATGCCTTTGCAGCAGGTTAGAAATCGAAATTGAAGCCACGTAGACAGACAGCGCGAGAAAACACATGCCCACGATTTTCAGTGTCAACCGCTCATTCTGTTCGCGGCTTTCTTCGTCCGCGATGACCGATAATCGCCATAGTAAGGCTGCCGCTGACGTCACTTCGATAAAACTGTCAACTCCAAAGCCAACGAGAGAGATGCTGCCGGCAATGATTCCCGCTGCCAATGCGCCCAGGCCTTCAAGGCTATTCCAGCCGATGGTGAAATATTCAAGGCGCTTGCCCCGCTGGGCAATATTGGCGAACTCTGCTGTGTGAGTCTGCACAGTGCATTTTACATCGATAAGTGTAGTAAACTTGAAGTTTGGGCTCGTGTTGCTGCATCTATAAAGAGAGAGGCCTTGCGCTGGCACTTCTGATCCGGGCCGCCGAATTCTTCAAATGATTCCAAAACTTCCAAAAAATAAACCGCTGGGGTATGTGACCTTTGCCCTTCATTCCCATCTGCCCTATGTGGTGAACCATGGAACGTGGCCCCACGGCATGGAATGGCTGCATGAAGCAGCGGCGGAAACTTACCTGCCGCTGCTGCGGATTTTCGGCGAATTGGAGCAACAGGGTCTGGCGCTTAAGGCGAACGTAAATCTTTCGCCCATTTTGCTCGAGCAACTTTCTCATCCGGTATTCAAAGACGAATTTCCAAAGTATCTGCTGCGGAAAATCCAGGCCGCGCACAAAGACGCTGAAGAATTCACCCTTCAGGATGACCAGCACATGGTCGGGGTATCGCGCTTCTGGCTGCATTTTTATGAACAGGCGCTGCGTCAGTTCGATGAGCTTGGCTCCAATATCGTCCGCGGCTTCCAGCATTTTTACGATTCCGGCGCCATTGAGATCATCACCTGCGGCGCGACGCACGGCTACTTTCCCTTGCTCGGCACTGACGCATCCATCCGGGCGCAGGTCAAGACCGGAATAGAAACGCACGAGCGCTTCTTCGGACGCAAACCCCGCGGCATCTGGCTGCCGGAATGCGGCTACCGTCCGGCAGGCTCCTGGCAGTTTCCGGTTTCGCTCAACGGCTTCGGTTCGCCTCAGTTGCGGCAGCCCTTTTATCGCGAAGGCGTGGAGCAGATCCTGGCCGAACATGAAATTGAATTCTTCTACGTCGACACTCACCTGGTTGACAGTTCCACGCGTTTTACGCCATACCAGCTGCTCGCCGGAGGAGTTCCGGTGGCGATGGAGATTGCTTCAGAGCGCCCGCAAAAGAATTTTTACCGGCCATATTACGCGGAAGGGCCGGACCGGGACGCGCAGGTCGCGTTTTTCACGCGCGATCCGCGCACCAGCGTGCAGGTCTGGAGCGGAGATCACGGATATCCCGGGGACGCAAATTACCTGGAATTTCATAAGAAGCGCTGGCCGGGCGGCAATCGTTACTGGCGCATCACTGGGCCCAAAATCGATCTTGGACTCAAGCAGCCCTATGATCCCCGCATCGCACTGGAGCGGACGCGTGAACACGCAAAACACTTTGTCCGCATCACCACGGAAACCCTGGAGCGCTATGGCAATCATAATCCCGGGACGCCGGTCCTGACCGCGCCGTTTGACGCGGAACTCTTTGGGCACTGGTGGTTTGAAGGTCCGGAATGGCTGAAGCAGGTGGCGCTGGAGTTCGCGAAACCGGAATCACAGGTCAAACTAATCTCGTGCCCCGATTACCTGGAACAGTTTCCTCCCGCAGGCTACGTGGCGCTGCCGGAAGGATCCTGGGGTGCGGAAAGCAACAACAGCGTCTGGCTGAATGAAGACACAGCATGGACGTGGAAACACATCTATCCCGCCGAACTGGCCGTGCAGCAAATGGCCAACAGCGGCCTGTGGCGCGATCATGCCATCGCCACGCGGCTGGTCAAGCAGATCTGCCGTGAACTGCTGCTGCTGGAATCTTCCGACTGGCAATTCCTGATCACTACCAAGGCTGCCCGGGACTACGCAGAAAAACGTTTCAATACCCATCTGGAACAGTTCCGCAAGCTGCTTGATACCTGGCGCCGTTTTGAGTCGACACATCAGATCCCCCTGGACAAAGTTCAGGAACTGGAAACGATCGAAGTGCAGGACTCCGTCTTTGCGGACATCGATCCGGATCTCTGGGCTACGACAGAAGCGGTACTTCATCACGCCCGGAGATAACCCTTTTAAAGCTGCCCCACCAATCGACTTTTCCTAAAGTTATGCTCTGAAGTAATGTTGTCCTCAGCCGGAAAAGCATCTAAAAAGATGTAAGCGTGAGTACCTCGATTCAGACGCAAGACCAGAAGTTTGACGTTCTGGTAATCGGCGGTGGCATTAATGGCGTAGCCATTGCGCGGGAGTGTGCCCAGTGGAGCAAGCGCACGCTGCTGGTGGAACAAAATGATTTTTCGTCCGGCACCACCAGCCGTTCCACCCGGATCATTCATGGCGGCCTGCGTTACCTGGAACACGCGGAGATTGGCCTGGTGCGTGAGTCTTTGCGGGAACGCGAGCGCCTGCTGGCGCAGGTGCCGCACTTGGTGCGTCCGCTGCAATTTCTGCTGGCATTGCCGAAGAAATCGCACTCCTTGCTCCGCGGATCGCTCGCCATAAGGACTGGCTTGTGGCTCTACCATCGCTGGGCAGGCGGAAAGCGCGCGCCTTCGGCAGACCTGCCGACATTCGAACGCCAGTTGGATGACGGCAATTCCTGGTCGATTTATTCCTATGAAGACGCGCAGTGTGAATTTCCCGAGCGCCTGGTGGCCGAATGGCTGACGGAAAGCGCCGCTGCCGGCGCACTCGTGTGCAACCATACACAACTTCTGGAACTCAGCCGCAGCAATGGACGCGTGACCGGCGCGCGGCTGCGCGACCGCATCTCCGGACAGGAATATGCCGTTCATGCCACGCAGATCGTGAATGCGACCGGGCCATGGGCCGACAACGTGATCTCGGCCTCGGGAATATCCGCGCCGCGGATGATCGGAGGCGTACGCGGCTCGCATTTGGTCTTGCCACAATTCAATGACGCTCCGGAACAGGCAATCTATACAGAGGGGATCGACGGCCGCCCGATTTTCGTCATCCCATGGAACGGCCAGTTGCTTGTCGGCACCAGCGAAGTAGCTGATTCCAACACGCCAGACAACCCTCAGCCCACGTCCGCTGAGATCGACTATCTTTTCCAGAGCTTCGTGCGGCTCTTTCCGCGTTCCGCCCTGACCCTGGCGGACGTGCGTTACGCTTTCGCCGGGATCCGGCCGCTTCCCTTCGCGCCGGGCAAAGCGTCGTCTTCCATCACGCGCAAACACATTCTTCACGACCACGCCGACGACGGCGCTGCCGGCCTGCTCTCCATCATTGGCGGCAAGCTGACCACGGCCGCCAGTCTCGCCCGCGAAGTTGGCCGCAAATTGGGCCTCGATATTCCCGAACCGGTAAACGTCTTTGCTTCGCCCGCAATGGAAGAGGACGTTGAATCCACCGTCCGGCAATGGGCCAGGCTGGTGGCTTGCAAGGCCAAAATCCCAGAGGGCTGCGCGGAAGCGATTGCGGAATGGCACGGACGCCACGCTCTGGCTATTGCGCACGCTGCCTCGCTCGATGAGCGTTTGCGTGAGCCGCTTTGCCGGCACAGCTGCCATCTGGTGGCGGAAGCCGTGGAAGCTGTAGCGCATGAGTTCGCTGTCACGCTGGGCGATATTCTTCTGCGTCGCGTGCCAGTTGCTCTGGGCGCCTGCTGGTCAAAAGAGTGCAGCCGCGAAGCCGCCGAAAAGATTGGCCGCGCTCTTGGCTGGGACCAACAACGTACCTATCTGGAGTTGCTGCGGCTGGAAGAAGAGCGAGAGCAGTTCCTCCATCCGCGTCCTGGCCGACACGCTGATTCGAAACCAAGTTGCATGGGCCAGCCGAGCGAGAAGGCGTAGCTGCAGCTCACGCGTTCACCACTCTATCTAAAATTGCATTCTTGCCGGAGACACCCGTCATCGCGCCTGTCTCCTGGGCGCTGTCTTTTCCAGCCAGGGGCAGAAAGATTGAAAAAGAGGTGCCATGTCCCTCCGTTCCGGTTCTGGTCTTTAAACGAATGGTTCCGCCATGTTTCTCAATGATGTTACGCGTGATCCACAGTCCCAGTCCCGTACCCACATCCGGCTTGGTGGTAAAGAACGGTTGGAACAGGTTCCTCAGGTGATGCGATGAGATTCCGGAACCCGTGTCGCAAATGGTGATTCGAATTCCCGGCAATCGGAGATTATCCCATTTGCGTGACTTCGAGACTCTGATGACAAGAGACCCGCCAGACGGCATGGCATCGATGGAGTTGGTGATGAGATTTGAAAGCGCCTGGCGAATCTCACCGGTAAGAGCCGTAATTTCAGCGTCTTTGTCGTACCGCTTTACCACTCTGATTTGCCGCGCCTCAAATCGCGATTCATATAACAACAGCAGATCATCCAGGGCCTGTGGAACGTTGAAGCGGACGGGCGAGGATGTGTCGCGATAGAATCCAAGCGTCTGCCGGGCAATGTGGGCTACACGGTCAAGTTCACGGCCTGCCAATTCCAAATATTCCGTTACTTTTTTTGGGTCGCTTACATCCTGCTTAGCCAGGTAAATCAAATTAGTCACTGACGTGAGAGGGTTGTTGATTTCATGCGCAACCGTAGCGGCGAGACGGCCCGCGGCAGCAAGTTTTTCGGTGGTCCTCAGCGCGCGCTCGATCTTCTTGTTTTCCGTTACATCGCGGACGATCTTGGCCGCGCCGATCACGTTTCCGTGCCGATCTTTTACCGGCGATATGGTCAGCGACACGTCGATTCGCTGGCCGCTCTTGGTGATCCGAACCGTCTCAAAGTGTTCGATTCTTTCGCCCCGCCTGATCTGGCTGAGGATCATGTTCTCGTCCTGGTGCAATTCAGGAGGAATGATCAGCGTGACCGGACGTCCAATGATTTCTTCAGCCTTGTACCCAAACATCCGTTCGGCGCTCTTGTTCCAGGTGGTGACGATTCCATTCAGGTCCTTGCTGGCAATCGCATCGTCTGAAGATTCCACGATTGCCGCCAGCAGGCGCGCAGCGTCTCCTGTTTTACTCACGGAAATATCCGTTACTTTATGCACGAAACCCTCCCCGGTGGCCGTAAGCGAGATGAGGGGGCCAATCTCCATTCTTGAGCGTAGGCACGCGACTCTCGCGGGTATGTTTGTGCGAGTGATTTTGAATGCGTTGAGGAATAAAAATACAGGGCGATTCTCCAAAATCTCCGGACCGGTACGGGCTTCAGCAACTCAAACGATGCGCTCCGTGTAGCACCAGGAAGCAAGCGTAACATAATAAAAGAGTTATGCGCCCATACAGACTGATGCTCCAATGCGCAGAACCCGAGCTTCAATCTTTGGATGCCGCAACTTGGAAGCGTGCTGCCCCGCGCCTCGATCACAGTTCGACCCTCTCTCATCCACGGTTCTCCCTCATCCACGGTTCTCCCTCATCCACTGGTTCTCCCTCATCCACGGTTCTCCCTCATTGACGATTCTCCCTCATTGATGATCAATGATGGTTCCCTCAGCCCGGCCCCCGGTCCCCCCTACCCGGGTATCCCACCCCATCCCAGGTCATCCCAGAATGGCGTGTGTTTCAGCATGATCGTGTGGCGCCGCCGCCCTCGGCTGTGTTCCGCTCTCCCGACGGTCCGATGGCTGGGGCGGGACCGCCCGATGTACAGATGGATCCATGCGCAACCTGACTCGCTCAAACCCATACCCTCCCGGCACCGGGACAAATTCCACATCCCCGCCACCGTCCTCTCCACCTGCTTCCCCAAAATCAGTGTCATCAGCGTTCATCAGCGGTAGGCTTTGTTTTTCCTCCGTGTCCTTCGTGTCCTTTGTGGTTAAGGATTTTCGGTTTTCGTTGAATACTGAGCTACCTCAAATCTGAATCAGGCGAAAGTGATCGAGTTTAGTAAACTTTGCTGCGCGAATCAATAGCGAAATAGGCCATTGGCCATGTCCGATAACAATTTACCATTGTAAAATGATGTAAGCAGCAGAGCTGGAAAGACTTACAAGCACGCCAACGCTAGAATCGCAATCGGCTGAGTGCAGCTCAAGTGCGTATTATCAGCCCTGGCGAAAATCGCCGCGATCTTGGACATGTACCGCAACTTTTTCGCCCTGCTCGTGTGGCACCTCTGGTGGCCCACCATTCCCCATCCTCGCTGTCCCTCACCACACTGTGGGTGCCCCATCCTTTGCGGCCCACATGTCCGTCCTACATGCCTGACTGATTGCGGCCGCAAAGGGTGGGTATATAAACTTCCAACCCTCACATTCATCCCTAACAAAAAATGTGGGTGCCCCATCCTTTGCGGCCCGCTAATCTGTTCGGCTTACCCGAATGACTGCTGCCGCAAAGGGTGGGTTACAAACTTCCAACCCTCACGTTCACCCAGAGCAGTACATGTCCTAAAGGGCATGTCTCATCCTTAACAGACTTCCGGGTTGCTGAATATTAAGATCGTTTCTGGAAATCTTGATCCCGGGCAAGAGAGAGAAAGGGGTCCCCCAAATGTCAAGCCCTTGTAAGCATGAGATTTTAGTAGTGGACGATGACGCTGCGGTTCGTGACAGCGTTACCATGTTGCTGCAATCATCGGGCTATGAAGTCATTACTGCAGCAAACGGGTTTGAGGCGCTTTTGCAGTTGAAAAGAAGGCTTCCTGCCATTGTGCTTTCCGACCTGAATATGCCGCAGATGTCAGGCTTCGAGTTTCTCTCAGTGGTCAGGCGGCGGTTCCCGCAGATACCCGTGATTGCCATGAGCGGCGCTTATGACACCGGCGACGCAGTTCCCGGCGGCGTCATCGCGGATGCCTTTTATGCCAAGGGACTAGACAGCAATCCGGAAGCGCTTTTGCGCGCCGTGGCCCGCCTTATTCAAACTTCTGCAGCACGCGCGGTGGACCACAAGCGGGAATCTGCTCCAGTGTGGATACCTCGTAACGGCAAAGATGCGCATGGGATTCCTTTTGTGGTGCTGACGTGCACGGATTGCCTCCGGTCATTTCCCCTAAGCGTGGTGACAGAGGACCTGCAAAAAATCCAGGAAACGGCCTGCCTGTTTTGCCCCAATACAGTCAGGTACATCATTGATTTTTCTCTCCTGATAGCTTCTCCCTTGCGTCTAGAGGATGGCAAGGTGCAGGCCATTCCCGGTGCGAGAAAAGCAGTCGCAGGCTAGCGCGAAAATTGCTAGGTTTTTGGGAGAATCTGCATAGTTTTGTGAAAAGCTGTGCGTGTTCGCCAGTATTCCAAAAGTGCGCTCAATTGAACAGTAGTAGCTTTTCCGATTGTGAGATGCTGGATTGATGCCGGAATTAATTGTCGTAGAGAAGATTGACGGGAATCCCGTTGCGTGGCGGTGCTCGGAGTGCCGCCAGAACTTTTCCGCTCGTGGCAAGTTCACGGCGCTGGTAAGGCACACGAAAGTTACGGGAGAGTTCAAACTCCATCTGGAGCAAAGCCACAAAGCCCTCAATGGCATGGCCTATGCTGCTAATGGGTCTGGTTGAATGCGCGGGGTAAGTGTGGTCAGAATAACCGGCTTCCCTTTCACAAGAGAATCCATCCTGATACGCTTTGGCTAACCTAATCGTGAAGGATCACGCTCAGAAGTGAGCGGTGGATTTGCAGTTTACCGTTATATTCAATAAATCCCAGTTTCCTAAAGCGATTCATAAAGAAGTTTACGCGCGTGCGGGTTGTGCCTACCATCTCCGCCAGCGCTTCCTGGCTTATTTTCGGAATCACCGTTTCCGGCTCCCCTTCCTTGCCAAACTGCGCAAGCAGCAACAAGGTCCGGGCCAGGCGTTTTTCACTGGAATTAAAAAGCTGATCTACTAAGTCCGCTTGAACACGAGCATTTCGGGACAGTAGATAAGCGATAAAAATATCGGAGAAGGCATGTTGCGCATGGAGCGCGCTTATCATCTCTTTTCGATCGATCTTGAGGAGCTTGCTTTCGGTGATTGCCACTGCCGTGGCCATGCGGAGCGGCTGCGCATTAGCAATGAACTCCTCCCCCAAAAAGTCTCCCGCCCCCAGTAATGCAATAGTCGCTTCCTTGCCACTCGAGGAGACAACGCTGAGCTTCACTTTGCCGTGTTGGACATAAAAGATATTTTCCGCCTGTTGCCCTTGTGAAAAGACAATCTGGTTTTTCTTCAGATCAATGATTGCCCTGCCGAGGCCGGCGCCGGCGAGAAATGTCGCAGGATCAAAGTTGGGTTTTGTTTTACCTGGGGTTTTCATGTGATGCCTCGTCATTCTCCGGAAAGTGTTTTGCTTTCCTGCTTTGCCATTGAAGCCTGCCGGAAAATTTTGGTGTCCCCATTCCCGTCATACTCTGCCCCTCGACCTTGCTGTGGATCGATTCGCCAATGGGCTCTTTTCTTCTTCTTTTATGAAGGTAGCAGTTCGCAGAAAATACGGGGAAACGCGTTTTGATGGCGGAAGAATTTCTTTTCTACGGTCTGGCTGCGCGCTAAAATGCCCCCCCCCCCGCATTAGCGCTTCATTTACTGCTGCATTTAACAAGGAGAGTAGCTATGCGCTAGAAAAACGTTGCTCTTGCCATTGGGATAGCTTAGATTTAGACTTGCTACGTTAACAGTTGATTACGTCTACGTTAACGAAAGCAATCGGGCCCACGCAGGAGTTTTCCCATGGCAAAGGACGCGCAGTCGAACCGTCACAAAGCCCTCAACAATGGTCACGCCGGGAATGGCAAGGCGGTGTTGCCGTCCCATTTTGGCAGCAAACTGATCTCCGCAATTCCCCGCAGCAGGAAAGGGAAACACAACCTGATCGTTTCGATGATCCTGGATGATCTGTACACGTTGGAGTTGGAAAGGGCGGTCCTGGTTCCGCTTGAAAGCCTGGAAGGCGAGAAGATGGAGAACGTCCGCTCCGCCCTGAACCGGGCCACCAGACAGAGGAAAATGTTCGTTGCTACGGCAACCGACGATAAGTACTTTTACGTCTGGCGCACAGAGGCGAAAATCGAGGCGAGCACAAAGCCTGGGGTTGCTCCACTCACTCTGGCCTCGCAGAACCATCGTCCACCGGAGAAACTCCAGTAAATTTTCCTTGGTGCCCGATGCATCCTCCTCCGCCGTCCGCACCAGACGCCCCTTGACCGGATTCTGCCCGAACTAGTCTTTAAACTCTGCATTACTCAAGTGAGTCTCTGACCCGGCGATCAACAAAACTGGGGTGCCAGACTTCTCTCTTGGCTTTCAGGGTCTTATTCAGCCCAATTCAGGCTAACGATTTCCCGCAATCCCGGCTAAACTACGCGTTCAGAGTTGTTGGCACCCATGGAAACTCTGTTCCACGATTTTCGCTTTGCTCTGCGCCTGCTGCGCAAGTCTCCGGGCTTTGCCGTGGCCGCCGTTCTTACGCTGGCGCTCGGTATGAGCGCCAATACCGTGATGTTCAGCGTGCTCAATACGGTGCTGCTACGGCCGCTGCCTTATCCAAATCCTGACCGGCTGGTGCAGATCTGGGAAACGGATGCTCGCCGCAGCGACATGCACGGCCCCGTTTCGCCCTATAACTTTGTGGACTGGCGCAACCAAAGCCAGACCTTTGAGCAGATGGCCACCTATGAATACTCGAGCATGGTACTGACTGGCCAGAAGGATCCGGCGCGCCTGGGCGTCCTTTTTGTTACAGCCAGCTTCTTTGACGTTCTGAAAGTCCCTCCGCTCAAAGGCAGGACGTTTTTGCCCGATGAAGACCAGCCGGGCAAACCTCGCGCTGCTGTACTCAGCTATGGGGCCTGGCGGCGTTATTTTGATAGCGATCCGGAAATTGTCGGCAAGTCAGTGCTGTTGGATGACCAGGCCTATTCAATCGTGGGAGTCATGCCGGCCAGCTTCGGTTTTCCTCAGGACGGCATAGAAATCTGGTGCCTCCCCGGATTCGATCTGAAACTACAAAAGGGCCGTGGCAGCCATGGTCTTTTTGCCTTCGGGCGGCTGAAACCGGGCGTCAACTTGCAGCACGCGCAGACCGAGATCGACACCATTGCCGACCGCCTGGCGGCAACCTACCATCAGCCTGGTGATGGCGTGCTGCTGGTCTCACTCCAGGATGAAATTGTAGGGAACGCGCGGCGCAGCCTCCTGGTGCTCTGGCTCGCCGTAATCGCCGTCCTGCTGATTGCCTGCGCTAACGTTGCCGGCCTGCTAATGGCTCGCGCCGTCGCCCGGCAGAAAGAAGTTGCCATCCGCAGCGCCCTGGGCGGCAGCCGTGCCCGCCTCATTCGCCAGTTCCTTATCGAGAGTGTCTTGCTTTCGACTCTCGGCGGCATTCTTGGCATTGCCCTCTCTTATTCCGCGGGACGTCTGGTCGTCGCTGCCAGCCATGGCGCGGTGCCACGTCTTCATTCCCTGCACATCGATGGCTGGGTGCTGGCCTTTACCGCGATTGCATGCCTGGCCACCGGGATCGCTTTCGGGCTCGCGCCCGCCTTCAGCGCGTTGCGAATCGACCTGAACTCTTCGCTCAAGGAAAGCGGCACTGCTGCCCAAATGACTGACCGTCTTCACCTGCGCAGCCTTTTCGTCGTGGCGGAAATTGCGCTGGCCATGGTTTTGCTGATCGCCGGTGGATTGCTGGCCAAAACGCTCTGGCGATTACAGCACGTCGACACCGGCTTCAAGCCGGAAAACATTCTTGCCTTCCGCTTTACCGTGCCCAGGGCCAAAGTGCCCGACGACGCCAAGCGAGGCGTGATGTATGAACGCATTGCCGAACGGCTGGCTGCTTTGCCCGGAGTTGAGTCCGTGGGCGCAACCAATGATTTGCCTTTTGGCGGATCGCGCAGCGGATCTTCCTTTGATATCGAAAACCGACCGCCGGATCCGAACATGGTCCTGCATGCCGGGTACCGCACTGTGAGTCCCGGCTATTTTTACACCATGCGCATCCGCTTGCTCCAAGGCCGCGAGTTTTCTCTTCACGATAACCGCGATAGCGTTTTTGTCGCGGTGGTAAATCAGGCGTTCGCGAAAAAATTCTTCGCCAATGAAGATCCGTTGCGCCACCGGCTGAAGAGCCATGATCGCCTTTATGAGATCGTAGGCGTGGTCGGCGATGTGAAACATGACGACCTGGGTGCGCCCACCTCTCCGGAACTTTATTTGTGTTATTTGCAGGCTGATCTACCGCCGTGGACGTACTTTGCCGTACGCAGCCGGACGGAGCCGACGGCTTCGACCGGGTCGATCCGCAACGCGATGAAAGAAATCGCGCCGGACGAACCCATCAATAGCGTTTACTCGATGACCCGTCTGCTTGAAAACTGGATGTCGCCGCAGAAATTCAGCAGCCTGCTGCTGGCAATTTTTGCGGGATTGGCCCTGGTCCTGGCGGCCATCGGTATTTACGGAGTCATTGCGTATAGCGTGGTGCAGCGGACGCGCGAAATTGGCATCCGCATGGCGCTCGGCGCGGACCGGGCCAACGTGCTGCGCCTGATCTTGCGCCAGGGCGCGCGAATCGGAATGTTAGGTCTCGTCATCGGCGCCGCTGCGGCTTATCTTTCAACGCGGGCGCTTTCCAGCATGTTGTACGGCGTTGATCCGCATGATCCGCTGATCTTTGCTGGAATAGCAACGTCCCTCTTCGTCGTGGTAGTGCTGGCCAGTTATCTACCAGCGCGCAAGGCGACGCGCGTCGATCCGCTAGTAGCGCTGCGTTATGAATGAGAATGAGTTTCCGTGCTCTGGAGACTGCCTATCTCGCCGTCTCGGCGATCCATCCGCCGCCAACCACGGTATCGCCGTCATAAAATACGACAGCCTGCCCCGGAGTGATGGCCCTCTGCGGCTGGTCGAAGGTCACGCGCACTTCGCCATTGGGAGCATTCTCCAACACGGCAGGCGCGGGCTCATGGCGATGGCGGATCTTTGCAGTAACGCGCAAAGGCGCGCGCAACTTGTCAATGGCAATCCAGTTCAGGTCGCGGGCAATCAGCGTGCGTGACAGCAGATCGTCGTTCCCGCCCACGGTCACCTTGCCTTCGGCGCCGTTGATGTTGATCACATAGAGCGGCGAGCCCGTGGCAACGCCCAGTCCCTTGCGTTGGCCCACGGTAAAGTTATGGACGCCCTCATGGTGTCCCAGCACCTTGCCGTCCGTCGTAACCAGCTCGCCGGACGTATCAGGCAATGCCTCGCCCTGCTCCGTGAGATAAGCGTCGATGAAGCGCTTGTAATCGCCGCCGGGGACGAAGCATATCTCCTGCGAATCCGGCTTTTCCGCCAGCGCCAGGTGATGCTCGCGCGCCAGCTCGCGCACCTGTGGCTTGTGCATGTGGCCCAGAGGAAACAGCGTGCGGCTGAGCTGCTCCTGCGTGAGGCCGAAAAGAAAATACGTCTGGTCCTTGGCCGGATCAGCGGCGCGGCGCAGCAGCCAGCGATTGCGCTCGGCATCAAACTCGCAACGCGCGTAATGTCCAGTAGCCAGCATGTCGGCGCCGATCTGGCGCGCGGTAATCAGCAGTTGGTCAAACTTCAGATGGTTGTTGCACAGGCTGCATGGGATCGGCGTGCGGCCGGAAAGGTACTCATCGATAAACGGGCGCACCACGTCGCGCTCAAAACGCTCTTCGTGGTTGACCACGTAATACGGGATGCCCAGGTCTTCGGCCACGCGGCGCGCATCATAAACGTCGTCGATGGAGCAGCAGCGGCCCTGCACCTGCTCCGGCATGCCTTCATGTCCGGCAAGGCGGCGCTGGTTCCACAGCTGCATCGTCAGGCCGACAACGTTGTACCCCTCGGCGCGCAGCATGGCCGCAACGGTGGAAGAATCGACACCGCCGGACATGGCTACTGCAATGGTTCGAGCTGCGGCATTGGTCTGCGTGGACATAAATGGCCTAGAGTCATTATAGATGCTCGAGGGGAACAAGTATCAGGGCACGCCCGCCGTCACCTTTCAGCCGGCATGTTGCTTCTGCTGATGAAAGATAGGAGAAATCTCGCGCAGGCGCGCCACCGTTTCAGGAATGACCTTGATAGCAAAATCGATATCTTCGTTCGTAGTCTGCTTGCCCAGACTGATGCGGATACTGGCTCGCGCGCGCTGGTGCGGCAGCCCCATGGCCAGCAGCACGTGCGAAGGCTCAATCGCCCCGGAAGAGCACGCTGCTCCGCTCGAAGCCGCCAACCCTTTCAGGTCCAGCGCGATCACCAGCGCCTCGCCTTCAACGTGATCAAACCACAGGTTCGTCGTGTTCGGAACGCGCAGCGCTCCCTCGCCGTTCACGCCGGCATCTTCCATAGCGGCCAGAACGGCTTCCTGCAACCGGTCGCGCATCGCGGACATTTCCGCCGGGCCGCCGCTCTTTAGCCACTGCTGTGAAATCTCCGCGGCCTTGCCGAGGCCCACGATCCCCGGCAGGTTTTCCGTACCTGCACGGCGCTGGCGCTCGTGGCTGCCTCCATAAATCTGCGGCTGGATCAGCGTTCCCTTCTTGATGTAAAGCGCTCCGGTCCCCTGCGGTGCATGGATCTTATGGCCTGAGATGGAGAGCGCATCGCACGCAATCTTCTTTACGTCGATGGGGACCTTGCCGGCGGCTTGTACCGCGTCGGTGTGAAAAAACACATCGGCTTCCTCTGCGATCCTGCCGATCTTCTCCACCGGCTGGATAACTCCGGTCTCGTTGTTAGCCATCATGATCGTGATCAGCCGCGTGTTCGGCCGCAATGCCCGGCGCACATCTTCAGGATCAATCTCACCCCGGCTGTTCACAGGCACAAAAGTCACTTCGCATCCCATCTGCTCCAGCCGCTTGCAAGTATTGGTGACGGCGCTGTGCTCGATGGTGGAAGTAATTACGTGGTCGCCGCGCTGTACCAGGCCGAAGATGCCCAGGTTGTCGGCCTCAGTGCCGCCGCTGGTAAAAACGATCTCCGCCGGACGCGCATTCACCAGCGCCGCTACGGATGCACGGGCCTTTTCCACCGCCGCGCGCGCGTGCTGTCCATAATGGTGGATCGACGACGCGTTGCCGAACTGCTCCAGGTAGAACGGCCGCATCGCTTCGAATACCTCCGGCAGGACCGGAGTGGTGGCGTTGTTGTCGAGGTAGACGCGGCGCATGGATCTATTTTACGCCTTTATCCTTGCTGGTCGGATGGATGGCTCGCGGATGTCATGTTTCCAGGATTTATCGTCTGGCGGCACGGTAAAAAGCTTCGTAACGCGATAAAATCATCCCGGTTTGTGCATCTCATAATAATAATAATGGGTTCCAGTTCGGAAAGAACATTACGAATTTGCCATCAAACGGGAGACGCAACACATGAAAAAACTCATCGGGCTTTTTGGACTGCTGGCCGCAGTGTCATTGGCTTCAGTCTCCGCCTTTGCCCAGGAAAAAGGCGAGCACGGTCAACAATCACATGCTCAACAACCGCAGACACACGCTCAACAGCCGAAGGGTAACGCCCAGCACGGCGGCGGTGAACACGGTGTTGGAAATGGACACATTCCAGCCCACGGCCCGGCGCCGTCTCATGCCGCGCCGGCACGCCAGCCACATGACAATCATGCAGCGCCCCCACAGGAAGAGAAGCGGCCCACCTATCGCGACCAGGAAGGCCATCCTGAAGCTCCCCACGTCCATGCGGAAAATGACCGCTGGATAGGCCATTCTGGCGGACGCAACAATGTCCACTACCACGTCGATCATCCCTGGGAACACGGACGCTTCAGCGGCGGCATTGGCGCTCAGCACGTCTGGCGGCTGCGCGGCGGCGCCCCGGATCGATTTGACATAGGCGGTTTTTTCTTCCAGGTTGCGCCGTACGACTATGCCTATTGCGGTGACTGGCTTTGGGACAACGATGACATCGTTATCTACAACGATCCCGACGATGTGGGCTTTTATCTGGCCTATAACGTCCGTCTCGGCACCTATGTCCACGTCTTGTTCCTGGGATCTTAGGCGTTTACGAGATAAAATCGCAATTCACGGACGTTGAATCCGAATAAATCAGCCCTTGAACTCTCCTTGCAAAGAGAGAATGTTCAAGGGCTGAATGCTTTTAGTTGCCGAACTTTATCTCTGGCCGATGGGAACGTACTTGTTCGGATACGCCGGCCCAATGTAATCGGCGCGCGGACGAATCAGCCGGTTGTCGTCAAGCTGCTCAATCACGTGTGCGGCCCAGCCGCTGATGCGTGAAACCGCGAATACCGGCGTAAACAAATCCACGTCCAGTCCAAGCGTGGTGTAAGTGGAAGCGGAGTAGAAATCCACGTTGGCGTTTAGATGTTTGTCGTCCTTGATGTACTTTTCAATCTTGGCCGACATCTCATACCACTTGGGATTGGCCGAGCGGCCCAGGTCGCGCGACATCGCGCGCAGGTGCGTGGCCCGCGGGTCTTCCGTGTGATAGACGCGATGGCCGAAGCCGGAAATCTTTTTCTTGTTGGCCAGCATGGTCTTCACATGCTCCACCGGGTCTTCGCCTTTTTTGTCGATCTCAAACAGCATCCGCATCACGGCTTCATTGGCGCCGCCGTGCAGCGGGCCCTTCAGTGCGCCAATCGCGCTGGTGATGGCGGAATGCATGTCAGAAAGCGTGGCCGCGGTCACACGTGCGGCGAACGTTGAGGCATTCAACTCATGGTCGGCGTGCAGAATCAGCGCAACGTCCAGCGCCTTTTCGGCGGTCGCAGATGGCTTTTCACCATTCAGTTGCAATAGGAAATTGGCAGCGTGTGAGATCGTTGGATCAGGATCGACAATGTTTTTGCCCTTGCGGATGCGATCATATCCGGCCACAAGCATCGCAATTTGCGAAGTCAGCCGGATTGACTTGCGCACATTTGCGTCGTGGTCGATCTTTTCAGCTTCTGCGTCGTAAAACGAAAGCGCGGAAACAGCCGTCCGCAGTACTTCCATGGGCGTCGCGGTCTTGGGAACGCGGCGCATCATGTCATAGATTGCGGGATCCACTTTGCGCTCGGCGCCCAGCTTCTGCTTCAAATCGGCCAATTCAGCCGCCTTAGGCAGCCGGCCAAACCACAGCAGGTAGCAGGTTTCTTCAAACGTGGATTTTTCCGCAAGTTCGTGGATATCAATGCCGCGATAGGCAAGCACTCCGGCATCGCCATCGATATAGCAGACCCCGGAACTGGCCGCGACTACGCCTTCAAGACCTTTTGTAATTGTGCTGGTAGACATGATTTTCCTGACGCTGTTTTCGGGCTTCTCCAGTGTGGGAAGCGGCTCTGTGCGCAACATTTCTTTATACTCCAAATTCTTTAGAGTTGCCAACCGCGCAGAAAGTTACCGTAACACTTCGGACGAGTAGTGCGCGTCGGACGAGAGTTTCTCTTTTGTCCTGCGGAAGCCTACCGCCCTTTCTGCGGGCGGCAGGTCACGGAGAACATGCCGCTACCGCCGCTACCTAAGAGCTGCCATCCCGAAAGGTCCGTAAATTTGGCTGCGCTTTCGGGTTCCCATTCGCGCCCGCTTTTTGGCGTGAATGGGCAGAGCAGCCAAATAGGACCCGAGGGATCGGCTCCGTTGCTGCAAGTGGGACTAAAGATACATTTTTATGCTTGTTTGGTTGTTTGGGACCGCCGTTCTCGGTCATGACGACTCCGTGGTGAGATTCTGCTTTCCGATATCACGCCCCATCACGGCGATTACTCAGGGCCAAAATACCGGTAATGTCCGATGATCTTCCACTCAAAGAGCACATCTTCCATCTTCGGGCCTGCTCCGATGTTGTGTACGATCATGTAACGGCGGGTGAATACCGTTTTCCTGTCCACCACTATGCCGATATGAGTCAGTCCGCGGCCCAGATCCCATGTCACCAGGTCGCCGGGAGCGTAATCCTCAGCACGATCTGTAATCGGCAGGCTCTCGCCTTTGCGGCTGAAGAACAACATGAGATTGGGCACACGGCGATGGTCGATATTCGCGTCAGGCTCGCTTCGTCCCCACTTTCTGGGATAGGCAGAAAAATTGGCTGCCATGTCTTCATGCACTTCTTTTTGCAGGTCGATTCCCACCACTCTATACGCGCGGATTACTTCGTCCGTACACACACCGGTTTCAGCGGGCACATCTCCGCCGGGATAAGGAATACGAACATAGGCCGGGTCATAGCGAACCGTGTGGTGCGTGCGATCAAGCGCGGCCGCGGCAAATTGGCGCAGGAGTGTTTGACGGAAAGCCTCGACTGCGGCGTGCGGGCGGGGTTGGGCAGCAATGGCCGCAGCAGCAATCAAGACGAGCACGGCCAGCCCTCTGAGTCTCTTCCAGCAACTCTGCATTTCAGATTACTGACACCAGACCACCTTCCGAGGTTCCCGTTGTTTCACTTGTGGGAACTTTACAGCAGTTGCCGGAGTCTCTTATTGCTGCTGCCTATTTCCGATTGCTAGTTTAGCGGGTAACAAGATAGAAAATGAGAGTTAGAGCCTCCCTGTTTACGGCTTTCGAAGAGTTTCGCCATGGTCTGCGCCGCTTGCGCAACAGCCCCACGTTTGCCGCAAGTGCCATTCTGGTGCTTGCAATCGGCATCGGCGCCAGCACTGCCGTCTTCAGCGTCGTGGACCGGGTCCTGTTTCGAAGCTTGCCTTATGCAGACGACAGCAGGCTGGTTTCAGTGGGTGTGACCGCCCCTATTGAACGGCAGGAGTTCATGCTGGGACACCAATACTTCGATTGGAAAGACCAGCAAAAGCCGTTTGAGTCACTCACATCATGGAGCGGGGTTGCGGATTGCGACATTACGGCGGATATTCCCGTACGCCTGGGCTGTGCCAGCGTGGAATCAGATTTTTTGGATACTCTCGGAGTGCGGCCCATCATCGGTCGGAACTTCACTCACGAAGAAGACCTGCCCAATGGTCCGCACGTCGCTATCATCGGTTATGCGCTTTGGAAGGGCCGATTCGGCGGCCAGCATGATTTGGTTGGCAGGAGTCTCTCGCTTAACGGAGTGAGCCACACGATTGTAGGGGTGTTACCCCGCGAGTTCGAACTGCCAACTCTGGCATCGGCAGAGATAATCCTTCCTCAAAAGCTGGACGAAGCCGCGCAGCGCCAAAGCCCCACCGGCAGCGTGCTGGCCGCGTTTGCCAGGCTCAAGCCCGGAATTACCGTACAACAGGCTGAACTGCAGTTGCAGCCCCTGTTCAAGGACTTTCTGAACTCTGTTCCCGCGCAGTTCAGGCAGGAAGTAAGACTCCGGGTCCGTTCCATTCGAGACCGGCAGGTGCATGAGGCAAAGACAGCTTCCTGGCTCTTGCTCGGCGCTGTCCTGGCGGTGTTGCTGATTGCCTGCGCCAACGTAGCCAATTTGCTGTTGGCGCGATCGTCATCGCGGCAACGTGAACTCGCTGTGCGGGCCGCTCTCGGAGCCAGCCGCACAAGGTTAGCTTTGCTGGCATTAACCGAAAGTGTCAGTCTCGGCGTCCTGGGCGGAGTTGCAGGATGTGCCCTCGCTTATGCATTGCTGCATGGCTTTGTGGCGTTAGCTCCTGAGGGGATTCCACATCTGCAGGAAGCCCGGCTGGACTTCCGTGTTTTGGCGTTTGCATTTTTTGCTTCTCTGGTTTCCGGCAGCTTGTTTGGATTGGCGCCCGCTTTGCAACCTGCACGCTTTGAATCGCTCACGACTGTGCACGCAACCGGTGTAGCGAGACGCTGGTTCAGGCAGGCGCTTATCGTCGGCCAGATCGCCGGTTCACTGATGTTGATGTTTGCTGCCGGCCTTCTTCTGCGCAGTTTATGGAACATTGAGAATAGTCCGCTGGGCATGTCCAGCGGCGGAGTCCTCACCGCTGATATCGCGCTCAATCAACAACTCTATCGGACGCCGGCGCAACAACTCGCCTTTTTTGAACAGCTGGAAAACACCGTACGTAGGATGCCAGGAGCCACTGTTGCTCTCAGCGATTCCCTCCCGCCGGCCAGCCCTGCCCGCTCCACCATCTACTCGGGCATTGAGGTTGAAGGACGGCCTAAATTCAGCGAGGGTACGGGCGGAACTGTGGTCTGGCGGGCTGTCACACCTGATTATTTCGCGGCGCTAAGCATTGCCATTGTCCAGGGGCGCAGTTTCCATGAACAAGACCGCGCTCCAGGCGTCAACGTGATCATTCTGGGACACGCACTGGCGCAGCGTTTATTTCCTGGTGAAGACCCAATTGGTAAACGAATGAAGGTGAACAACGCACCTCCGTCTTTTACCGTGGTAGGCGTTGCTGCTGACGTGCGAAACCAGGGGATTACCGGGCAAGACGAGCCGGAATACTATCTTCTCCGCGCGCATGCGTCCGACTACGGCTTGGGCACGCGCATTCCGGCCTCAGGATTGCGCCACGCCAGCTTAATTGTGCGAACACCAGGCGCTTTGGAGTCGATGGCGCAGTGGCTCCACGCTGAGATCCACGGTATTGACCCGTCCTTGCCGGTTGATATTGCCACGCTTGCTCAGAGAGTTGGGAAGCTGGCTCAACGTCCAAAATTCAGCGCCGTGTTGCTTGCCTTTTTTGCCGTCACTGCGCTGGTGAGCTCTGCGGTCGGTTTGTATGGTTTGGTTTCTTTTTTAGTGATTCAGCGCACGCGTGAAATCGGTGTACGCATGGCGTTGGGAGCAACGCCGCCCATTATAGTCAGGTTAGTGCTTCATCACGCCGCGGTGTGGGCGATCGCCGGTTTGCTGATCGGCGTGGGCGGAACAATACTTGTGGCGGGGACTTTGCAATCCCTGTTGTTCCATGTAGGCGCCGGAGATCCCCTCGTGCTCTGTGTGGTCACGTCACTATTGTTGGCCGTGGCACTGCTTGCAGCATGGATTCCTGCCCGCCGTGCGGCCCGCCTGGATCCTCTGATCGCGTTACGAGACCAATAGTGCTTTGAATAAATCGAATAGCTTTTTGTATTTTGGACTGCAAGATGCGTGTATGAGTCCCCGGCGCTACGTGTGAAACCACTTCCAGACGCCCATCGCAAAAAACGGCGTCAGCACGGCCAGGACCCAGAGTTTGGCGGAACCACGAATCTTCTCTTCTTTCTCCCAGCGGAAAAGCTTCATGGAAATCAACCCGCCGCCTACCGTCGTAAGAACCATAACCAGCACGGCTAGCAGGTTCTCTTTGTTCGTCAGTCCTTGCCCCTTCAGCATGATGTTTTTCATGCCCTGCACCAGGTAGGTAGCTGGGACAAAGTTATGGATGATCAGCATGACCCGTGGAAACTTTTCTGAGGGAAACGTGGCTCCACTCAGCAGCAGCATGGGAAAGTAAAAAAGCTGCACCAGAATAGTGCCTTCCTGCATGGTGTTGGCCACAGACGCAATCACCAGCCCCAGGGCCCGGAAAGCGATCAACCCCAGCGAGATGAAGACCAGCAACTCAAAGAAGTGTAACGGTAGCGGCATGGCATAAATGAAGTGCGCCATCAGCAGCAACAAGACGATATAAGGGATAAAAATGATCCAGCCTGTAATCATCGATCCAACCAGCAGCGGCAGCGGCGTAATTGGCGTGACCTTATAACGCCGCAGAATGCCCAGTTCGCGCTCCTGTATGGCACGAATGCCGGCCCCGAAAAATCCGCTGCCCAACACCCCCAATGTCACAGACATGGTGACAACAAATGCCATAGACCCCGAGTCTCCCCTTAGAACAGTGGCGAATGTAAAAAAGAAAATTAGCGGAAACAGGTAATTGAAGAAAATCACCGCGCGCAGCCGCAGCGCCAGCTTGATGTCCATTGCGACGATTGCAAGATATAGTTTCATTCCGTCAGTCTCTAAGCTTCTTTCCCGTTAGTTCCACAAATACGTCTTCCAGAGTCGGACGTTTCAGGTGGACGTCTTCCAGGTGCATACCCTGCTGGTCCAGCCATTTCATGATCTCAAACAACGTCCGTGCCGGGCGCGACGAATATACCGTCAGCGACTTTCCATCTCCGTCCAGCTTACTTTCAAGCGCATCCGGCCATTGCGGCAGCGTGGCCGCGTTCATCGGCTGGCAGCAAACAATGTCGATGCGCGAGCGTTCCGCGCTCTTTTGCTGCAATTCTCGCGGCGTACCAATGGCCACGATCTTGCCTTCGTCGATGATCGCCACCCGGTCGCAAAGCCGCTCCGCTTCTTCAATGTAGTGCGTCGTCAGCACCACGGTGCGTTTTTCTGACTTCATCTCCTCGATCAGCCCGTGGATCTCCAGCCGGATCTGCGGATCAAGCCCCGTTGTCGGCTCGTCGAGAAAGAGCAGTTGCGGATCGTTCACCAGCGCCAGCCGCTGCTTCTGTCCGCCGGAAAGCGTTTCATAAAACGCCGCGCGTTTCTCCCACAGCTGCAACCTCTTAAGCAGTTGCTCCGAGCTGAGGCTGCGCGTATAGAACGATCCAAACAGCTCCAGCGCCTCCTGCACGCGCATTTTTGCCGGCAGGTTCGTGGCTTGGAGGCACACGCCGATGCGGTCTTTCAACTGCTGCTTTTGCCGGTCCGGATCAAAGCCCAGTACGGTGGCCTCTCCGCCGGTGCGCGGACGCAGCCCTTCCAGGATTTCGATGGTGCTGGTCTTGCCTGCGCCGTTGGGCCCCAGCAGGCCAAACACTTCGCCCTTCGCAACCTCAAAGTCGATGCCTTTTACGGCTTCAACTTTGTCGTATGTCTTTTGCAATTGCTGGACGTAGATGACCGGCGGTGTGCTCATTAAGGTCTGTCTAGGGTATAAACGCAAGCCTGTTCTGTCCAGTTCCGTTCCGCGCAGGGTTTTGCAATCTCTCGCTCCGGGGTTTACCCTTCTGGCGCAACCCTCAGAGGATGTTTCCTTTATGGTCAAAAGAACCGCTGTAGCGCTTGTTTCACTTTTTCTTGCAGTCATGCTTCGCGCCCAAACCGCCGATCCCCAGTTGCTGGCCGAGGTCAACAAGATCAAGGCCATTGATAATCATTCCCACCCGCCGAAATTAGTGGCCCCGGGCGAAAAGGATGACGACTTCGACGCGCTGCCCTGTGACCCCCTGGAGCCCAGCGATCCCACCACCATCACGCGCCCGGAGAACCCGCAATATATTGCCGCGTGGAAAGCGCTCTATAACTATGCCTACGACGATCGCAGCCCCGAGCACGTGCGCGAACTGCTCCAGACCAAGCAAAGAATAATGCGGGAACAGGGCGATAATTTTCCCAACTGGGTGCTGGACCAACTGGGGATTGAAACTGAACTGGCCAACCGTGTCGCCATGGGACGCGGCCTGCAGCCGCCGCGTTTCCGTTGGGTCCCCTTTGATGACGCGCTGATGTACCCTCTTAAAAACTCGTCTTTGGCGAGTGAAAGCCCAGACCGCAAATTTTTCTTTCAGCGTGAATCCATGCTGCTGCGCCGCTACATGAAGGATATCGACCAAGATCGCGATATTCTTCCCGCCACATTGAAGGAATACGATACAAAGGTGATTACTCCGGTCCTGGAGTTGCAGAAAAAGAATGGCGCGGTGGCCATCAAGTTTGAAGCAGCCTATCTTCGGTCGCTCGATTTCGGCCCCACCGAACCAATGGAAGCGGTCCAGCCGATTTATGCGCGTTATGTGAAGGGCGGTGTCCCGTCGAAACCCGATTATGTCCGGCTACAGAACTATCTATTCCGTTACATTGCCGGCGAAGCCGGCCGCCTGGGCCTGCCCGTACACATCCATACCGGCGGCGGATGCGGCAGTTATTTCATGCTCATGGGAGCAAATCCGGCCCTGCTGGACTCTGTCCTCAATGACCCTGCCCTGCGAAAAACAAATTTCGTGCTGCTCCATGGGGGTGCCGGGGCCTTCACCAAATACACGGCGTACCTTCTCATGAAGCCCAATGTCTACACAGATTTTTCGGAGCAGACCTGGCTGATCTCCACCCGTAAGCTGAGTGAGGTCATCCGTGACTTCCTGGAATGGCATCCCGAAAAAGTCATGTTCGGAACCGACCTTTATCCCAACACGCCGGAAATCAACTGGGAAGAGATTGGCTGGCAGACCACCCAATCCGCCCGCGAGGCGCTGGCCATCGCCCTCACCGGCATGATGCAGGATGGCGAAATCACTCGCGAACGCGCCTTGGAACTCGCCCACATGGCCTTGCATGACAATGCCGCCAAACTGTATGGGTGGACCGGGGCCGCAAAGTAGTTACGGCGATTTTCTTGTGGTAGTGGTTACTTTGAAGCTCAAAGTAACCTATTACCCGATTGATTCCTACATGGCGATTTCAATGAAATGCTGAGGAATTCAGCCTTAGGACCTTCAGGTCTGTGTGGCACCCTGCCATCTGCCCTTGGAACGCCCAGAACACTCAGCTACCGCCTCCGAAAGCGCTTCAAGTGTCTTAAAAAGCGTCTCAAAATAAGACACCGTTGGAACCTCCATTTTAATGTGTTTTCGGCAACTTACCCCTTGACTTGAGCACAGGACACTGCAAAACTCAGCATGTTCAACGGGCCGTTCCCTCGACGGTCCAGTTTTATATAAGAAGAAGTCGGCAGTTTATTTATAGGGACTTGTCTCGCAGGTTTTAGTTGTAAACATGGCATTCAGCTATGTGGGCCGAACCCGACGGGTAGGGATTCACTTCTGGGATTTCATTGAGTCACTGAGTCACTTGCTTGTGCTCTGGGCCGGATTCCTGGGCGTGAATGCAGGAAAGGGGGCACTCTCAAATGGAGTTCCAGGACAAAAGTCTCAAGTGTGTGGACTGTGGCGCCGACTTCGTGTTCACCTCTGGTGAACAACTTTTTTTTCACGATAAACAATTCAAGAACGAACCCAAACGCTGCAAAAATTGCAAGGGTAAGCGCGCCCAGGCGCTGGGATTGCCGCAGAATGGCGGGAATTACCAGAGGGTGGAAACCAAGGCCGTCTGTTCCGGCTGCCAGCGCGAAACTACCGTGCCGTTCAAGCCCACGCAGGGACGTCCAGTGTTTTGCCGGGAGTGCTTCCAGCAGCGAAAAACGACAGCCGCAACAGCTTAATCGCCTTCCTCTCTGGAAGTAGGATGAAGTCTGCCGCAAAGGTAGAAGTGTGTGCTTCTACGCCGGTTTTTTGATCGCTTGCGGCTTGAGCTTGCTTCCAGATCCGGCCTTCGCTGCTTTCTGCTGTCTCTGGTCTTCGTGCTGGATCAATAACACTTCGATGCGGCGCAGGAGATCGTCCGTGTTCATGGGCTTTACCAGCATGGAGTTTGCGCCCTGTGTCTTCCAATCGCCCCCTAGCAGGGGATAGGCCGTAAGAATCGCGACCGCGGGATTATAGTCAGTCTTCTTGGCCGCCCGGATCACGTCATAACCGGCCTTTTCATGCTCCATTTTCATGTCGGTAATGACCATGTGATACGTATTGGCTTTGAGCTTGGAGATGGCTTCTTTGGCTGAAACCGCTGTTTCCACTTCAAAATGGTGAATTTCCAGAATGGTCTTGAGGGTCAGCAGAATGGCCAGTTCGTCGTCAACCAAGAGGATACGGCGTTTCATGTTAACTCCAGGGGATGTCTGAATCGCTTATATCGCGCTAATGAGATGCAAGCAGCAACTCCATGGGTTGTGAGCTCCTGCAGGAAGTCGTCTATAGCGAACCTGCAATTATAATACCCCTTGTGCCGGGATACTTTGTGCAAAGTTTTGGTTGCCGCGCCACCCAGGCGGATGGCGCCGCCTTAGAACGCCAATTGGCGATGCAGGGCCTTACCCCCGCCAGCTCTGCATTGGAAGCCGAAATTGTGGTGCTTAATACGTGCACTGTCACCGCTGCGGCGGACCAGGACGCCCGCGCCTCCATTCGGCGTATCCGCCGCGAAAATCCAGCGGCCAAGATCATGGTAACCGGCTGCTATGCGCAGCGCGCTCCGCACGAAATCGCTGCGCTGCCGGGCGTAACGTGGGTGGTGGGAAATTCCCATAAACACCGCGTAGCGGAGATAGCTGCCCAGGACCGGCAAGCGAATAGTTCGCAAGACCAGTTCCCCGGACAATCTGGCCTTCCCCAGAATTTTGTATCTCTGGAAACCGTGGCACTGTCCGCGCCGGCATTCACCTTGGTTGGCGATATTTTTGCCCATACTGAACTGATCGCCGCACCGGTTTTCGCTGGCGACAGCATCGCGGAAAAGACGCGTCCCAACCTGAAAGTCCAGGATGGATGCGACAACCGCTGCTCATTCTGCATCATCCCCAGCGTTCGTGGCCAAAGCCGCTCGATGATGCTCGACCGCGTGATTGAAGAAGCCAACGCGCTCATCGCTGCGGGCTATCGCGAGATTGTGCTTAGTGGCATCAACCTGGGGCGCTGGGGACGCGACTTCCAGCCGCAACAGAAGTTTGAACAGCTCATCCGCGCCCTGCTGGAAAATACCGGCGTAGAAAAAATCCGCATCAGTTCCGTCGAGCCCATGGACTGGAGTGACGAACTCATCGCGCTGGTGGCCGGATCATCGCGAATCGCCAAGCACGCGCACGTTCCGCTGCAATCCGGAAGTGACCGCATCTTGCGGCGGATGCATCGCAAGTACCGTCCGTGGCACTACGCGGATAAGATCCGCAAGATCCATGAAGCCATGCCTGACGCTGCGATCGGCGCCGACGTAATGGCAGGCTTCCCCGGCGAGACTGATGAGCTTTTCGAAGAAAGCCGCAGCTTCATCGAACAATTGCCGTTTACGTATCTGCACGTATTTACCTATTCGTCGCGGCCGGGAACACCTTCGGCCGCTATGCCAGACCAGGTACCCGTGCACGTAGCGCGGGAACGCAATCGCGTGTTGCGCGAACTGGCAGCGGAAAAGAACCTGCAATTTCGGCGCAGCTTTGTTGGACAATCGCTGGATGTCATCACGCTCCACGCGGGTGGCGATGGCTGGACCGAAGCGCTGAGCGACAATTTTTTGAAAATCAAAATTTCCGGGCGGCATGAGGCAAATCAGTGGATGAAAGTCGAGATTGAGGGAGCGGGTGATGAAAATCTCATGGCCGTGGTGCACGTAGAAATCGTTGGTTGCGCTGTTTAGCATGTCGCGTGTTATCTCCCTCGGGAAATTCTGACGGATAAAGTGTGCGTGGCCAACCTCCATCCAGCAGCCCACATCTAGGTCAAACGAGTCCCAACTCGTTTATCCAGCCCCCATCATCCCTGGCACTGAAGGGCAAACAAGGATTTCTATCCGAACAAAGCGCGGGTTACCGCGTCGTCCTTGAGGGTTCTATGAAAGATTTCAGCAGTTGTGTATTTAAGCTCACCCTTGTATGCGTTCTTCTTGGCTTGTGCCCAGGGGCATTGGCGCAGTGCAAGTACACCACCTTAAACATTCCCGGAGCCGATACCAGCGAGGCTCTCGGGATCAATGATCGGGGCGCGATCGTAGGTGCGTTCAACACCAGCACCACAAACTTCCGCGGTTTCCTGTTATTTCAGGGTAAGTTCACCCACTTCAACTTCCCCGGCGCGGAGCAGACCTTTGCCGAGGACATTAACAACCACGGCCAGATCGTAGGCAGCTACCTGGCACCCTTCACTAACGTGACCGGCTTCGTGGTGCATAACGGCATCTTTCATTCGATCACCGCGCCCCAGCCTCCCGGCGACACGCAAACACGGGCGCTCGGGATCAACAATTTTGGCGTGATCGTGGGCGAAGCGGGCGATTCCGGGTTTCGCCTGAACAACGGGCACTTCACCACGGTCCGCTTCCCTGGATCGAGCCGCACTTCAGCAAGCAGCATCAATGATTCCGGAGTGATCGTTGGCACTTATCGCGACGCCACCGACGCCAGACATGGCTTCATGCTGAAAAATGGCCACTACACGGCCGTCAACTTCCCCGGCGCCGACGGCACATTAGTGCTTCGCAATAATAATCAGGGCGACATTGTCGGGCTTTATGAAATGCATGGCGACGTCCATGGATTTACTCTCGATAAAGGGCGCTTCCTGACGCAGGATGACAATGTTGGCTTTTCAACAAATATTTTCGGCGTCAACAAGTTTGACACCATCGTCGGCTTTTATACCGATATCAATGGGGCGCGCGGCCATGCCTTCAGGGCCAGTTGCACCAACGTATTCTGAATCCGATGGCCGGGTGACTCCTGTCCTTCTGGCAGCGGCTATCCGGCCAGCCACCCATGCTATAATTTTTACTGTCTTGCCACACATGTGGCGCCCCCCGCAATTCCACTAAAAGCGTGAGTTTGCCGGGAGGATTCAGGAGGACCGCATAGTAGATAAACGCTTTATCAAGATGAATGAGCGCATCCGCGCACGCGAGATACGCGTGATTGGCCCGGACGGCGAACAGCTTGGCATCATGACGCCGCAGGATGCGACAAGAAAGGCCCGTGAACAAAGTCTTGACCTGGTAGAGATTTCGGCCACCGCCGTACCGCCGGTGTGCCGCATTATGGACTACGGCAAGTTCCTCTACGAGCAGGAAAAGAAAGAGCGGGCGGCGAAAAAGAACCAGAAACAGATCGTCCTGAAAGAAGTAAAGTTCAGCGTCAACGTGGACGAGCACGATTACGTCACCAAACGGAACCATGTGTTCCGCTTCCTGGAAGAAGGCGACAAGGTAAAAGCCAGCCTGCGCTTCCGGGGACGCGAAATGGCCCACCAGAACCTGGGACGCAAGGTGCTGGAGCGGCTGGTGAACGAGGTCGGCGACAAAGGGATTGTGGAATTCAGGCCGCGCATGGAAGGCAATACTGTTCATGTGATCCTGGCTCCTCCGCGCCAGGTGCCTGGCGGTGGCGGCAAAAAGCCGGAAAAACCGCATCGGCCACAAGCAGCCTCCGGCGGACAGACACAAACCAGGAGCTAGCAAATAGCAGCTAGCAATTGGCAATTAGCCAGAATTGTTGCTCAAGGAGTTGCTAATTGCTCATTGCTATTTACTAATTGCGCTGCCGCTGAAAGCGGCGGCAAGATTTTATGCCTAAACTAAAAACACACAAAGGCGCAGCCAAACGCTTTAAAAAAACCGCGACCGGCAAGATCAAGCGCGGTAAAGCGTTCAAGCGCCATATTCTTACCTCCAAAGACACCAAGCGCAAACGCCACCTCGATACCGATACTCTGGTAAGTGCGGCCGACGCGCCAAAAGTCCGGAGAATGATCCCGTATTAGAATTCGGGACAGAGTTCGGCCCGCCTGATAAATAATCAGCGCTGAGGCCGGACCTGAAAAGCGGGCGCAATCGAAAGATTGGCCCCAACGCGAGCGAAGAGGGACCTAAAAACCTTCCCTCCAGCCGCGATAACCGCCGGAAATCCGGCAACAAAAAAGGGAGCAACTCATGCCTCGGGTAAAACGTGGTACAAAGCGCCGCCAGCGTCGCAAAAAGATCCTTGAGCGCGCCAGCGGGTATTTTCTAACAAAATCAAAACTCTATCGCGCCGCCAAAGAATCGGTGGAGCGCGGCCTCAAATTCGCCTACAGCGGACGCAAGCAGAAGAAGCGCCAGTACCGCTCGATCTGGATCGTCCGTATCGGCGCCGCCTCGCGCGCCCAGGGCATCAGCTATAACCAGTTCATCAGCGGCCTGAAGAAGGCCGGCGTGGAGCTGGACCGCAAGATCCTGGCTGACATTGCGACGAACGACTCCGCAGGTTTTGTTGCATTGTGCGAAACCGCCAAGCGCGCAAACAGCAAAGCGGCCTAACTCAAAAAGCCTTAACCACAAAGGACACAAAGGTTCACGAAGGAGTTGCGGCTTCAAAGGGAGCTACATCTTCGTGTTCCTTCGTGTCTCTGTTGGTTTCTCTCCCCAATAGATGAGTGTGGTTCTTTGCGGCAAAAGAGCACAATGTTCACAACGGAATAACTACTTCGTGTTCCTTCGTGTCCTTTGTGGTTAAATTTTTCTACTGTGGTTAAAATTTTTTGTGCGTCCCAGAGTACAATCCCTGCCATGCTTTCCCGCCGATCGTTTTTCAAAACCGCTGGTATGGGCGTGGCCATAGCCGCAACCGCAACCTTTCCTACCGAATTGCTGGGCTGGGCTGAGCCGCCGCGCACTGCCACTCCTGGCGGGCCTATCCTGCTCAATAGCAATGAGAATGCCTACGGGCCGCTTCCCAGCGTGCTGGCGATGAAAAACCCGTTTCAGGACGCCAATCGCTATCCTGACCACGCCTATGACAAGCTGATTGACCGCGTCGCTGCCATGCACAAGGTGAAATCCGATCAGGTAAGTTTGGGCTGCGGGTCAACCGAAATACTCAGGATCGCCGCCTGCGCGTTTACCGGTCCGGGAAAGAAGCTGGTGATGGCCTCGCCGACGTTTGAAGCGATTGAATTTTATGCTAAAGCTGCGAACGCCGAGGTGGTAAAGATCCCGCTGGCCGCCACTTACGCGCACCAGCTCGTGCAGATGGCTGAGGCGGTGGGAAAAGACGGCGGCCTGATCTACGTTTGCAATCCCAACAATCCCACGGCCAGCGTCACGCCGCGCCGGACCCTGGAAACTTTCATCCGTTCCCTGCCTCCGAACACTTACGTGTTGATGGACGAGGCTTATCACGACTTTGTCCCCGTGGCTGCCGATTACATCTCATTCCTCGCGACTCCCATCGACGAAGACCGCGTAATCGTGGCCCGCACGTTCTCCAAGATTTATGGGATGGCCGGGCTCAGGCTCGGGTATGCCGTCACATCGGCCAAAAACACAAAGGCCATGGCGGCCTACAAGCTTCAGGACAGCACCAACATCCTGGCATTGCGGGCTGGCGTGACTTCTCTTGATCACGACGATGAACAGAAGTCCGCTGTGATGAGAAATGGCTTTGATCGGGATGAGTTCATGCGCCAGGCATCACTGCGGAAGCTGCAGGTGATTCCTTCCTGGACCAATTTTGTGATGTTCAACACCCATCGCCCAATCCGCAGCGTGATCGATCATTTCAAGAAGAACAATATCCTGATTGGCCGCCCCTTCCCGCCCATGGACACCTTTGCCAGGATCTCTCTGGGACAGCCTGAAGAGATGAAGGCATTCTGGCAGGTCTGGGACAAGCTGGCGGCAGCGAAATAGCTTCCCCGAATGGCACGATCCTGGTCACAGCGCGAAGCCTTCTCAGACAACTTGCGCCGCGCTATTTCCATCTCTCTAACTGAAATCCCGCAAGGAGAGACACATGCCAATTCTGGACCAGGCTGCCAGGTGGACCACCAATAAACTGCCTAAGGTCATCATGCCGAAGGCCCATGCCATCATAGACTACGCGATGGCAGCTTCATTCTTTGGCATGGCGGCTTTTTTCTGGCGGCGCAACAAGCGTGCCGCGGTAGGGGCGCTGGTCTGCGGCGCCGCGGAAACCGTTACCGCTCTCTGCACGGACTATCCTGGCGGCGTGGTGAAAGAAATCAGCTACGAAACCCACGGCGCCATCGACTTCGGCCTGAGCGGTATGGTCGCCAGCCTGCCGGACATGCTTCGCTTCAGCGGCGAGCCTGAATCCAGGTTCTTCCGAGTGCAGGGCCTCGGCTTGGCAACCGTTGCCGGCCTTACCGATTTCACCGGCAGCGGCGAAAGCCATCAACTGGAAAACCTGGATAAACGGTCGGCGTAAGAAGAGCTCTTTCTGCCCGAAGCGCGGCGAGGGATCACTATAGCAACGAAGACTTCCCGAAGCGACCGCACTGTTGCCAATGAAAATCGCCCATTAAACCAGTACACGCTCCTATTTCAGAAATCTATTCGGACCAGAAATTGATCGTGGCGATAGTGTCCCCTCGCTTGCGCTTCGGGGTTACAGAAAAGAGCTTTCTTTCTTCCTCCTTTCCACAAGCGACTGCGTTATACTCCGCAAAGAACGTCATCCCTGAGGTGTACTGCACTCATGTCATTGAAGCTTGCTCGCGAACTGGAACCCGATACGGAAACAAGGAACAGCGACGACTTTCCGGCGCTGGAAGAAAAAATCTACAAAGCCATTGAGCTCCTGAAGTCGGCGCGAGAGGGCAAGGCTGCCGCGGAGCGCGATGCCAATCGCCTTCGCGAACAATTGGAGACGCGCGAAGAGGAGCTGGATGTTCTGCGCGGCGAGATGATCGCGCTGCGCAAAGAGCGCGAAGAAGTCCGCGGGCGCGTGGAAAAAATGCTCAAACAGATGGACGCGCTGGTCAGCGAGAGTTGAGCGGGCTTTCGTCCCGCAGAGCACCGTAGTCCCGGCACACTGGGAGCTGGCGGAGAAAGATTTATTTCTTTTTCGTGTCGCCTTGCGCGCCTTCCTTGAGCAGTCCTTCGATCAGGTTGCGCAGGGAGTTTTCATCCTCCAACGCCGGATCGCCGCCTCGGCCGCCGCTGGTGGCTCGAATCATTCCTGCACGATCGATCACCACCACCTGCGGGATGTTCAGAATTTCGTTTCCACTGCGGCCCAGGTAACTGTCCACAGCGTCCTTGGACGCATAGCCCATAGGATAGGTGAGCTTCAAGTAATTCACCAAAGCAGGCAAAAGCTGCGCACCGCTGCCAGGGGTGTTCGGCGGATCAAAGGCGATGCCAACCGCCTGGAAGCCGCGCGGGCCCAGTTCACTGTTGAGCTTGTTCAGCATCGTAGCCACGCGCATGCAATGCTCGGATTTGATGAAAAGAAATTCCACGACCACGACTTTGCCTTTGAAACTGGAAAGCTGCGTGGTCTTGCCCGAGGAGTCAGCAATAGTGAACTCGGGCGATTTGCGAAGTACAGTAACCGTCGGCAGGGCAAATACGGACGTTACAAGGCCCATTAACAGAAATATGGACGTGATTTTCTGCCTGCTCATAGACGTGCCTCCCAATACTCTCGATTCTTCCGCGGGCTGCTTTCGTTCGCTTACATCATCAACGTCATCCTATGGACGCGTCATCATCCAGCGATCTGTTTCCACTTCTCGGCGATGCGCTGCATCTCTGCCGCGCCAGCAGCAGCGGCATCTTCCGCGCTCTGTTCACCTTTAAGGAACTTTGCCACCATTCTGGGGACTACAGAGCTGTTGAAAATTTCCATGAACGCTGGGTTTGCCATTGCGGGCACGCCGAGATTCGGCGTCCAGTGCAGCGCATCCTGCAGAGGCGCGTACTTGTATGGAGGATCGCCAGCGGGATCTTTTTGTAGCCGGACGACAATGTCAGGAAGCGTTTTCGGATAAATGGGAAAATTACAACCTTTCGACTGCTCGTAACCGGTCTTGGAGCTGTCGATCAGGTCGCCCACGAACTTTTTGGCCCCTTCCTGGTTCTGGGCAAAGTTCCAGATTGCCGAACAATTGGTAACATGCGGCAGCGCAGTCACTCCCATCCCATTCCTGCCGATCAGAGGAGGTTGTAGCCTTATTCTTTTCGCGGTGTCCGCACTCTCTTTCTCCGCCGCGCGCAAGAGACTAATGCCATTGATACTGCAGGAAGTCTTGCGGGCCAGCATGGCGCGCACATTGCCCATTGAACCCCAACTGAGCTGCTCGGGAGTACCTGCTTGCTGATACAAAGATTGAATGTACTTCAGTGCGACCGTCGCAAACACGTTCTTGTTGAAGACTACGCCTCCGTATCCATCGAATATCCAGGCGCGGAAGGCGTACAGCATGGTGTGCAGAGTGACGTTGCCTTCCAGAGTTGGCGAGAAGGCCAGTCCGCACGGCACGCCGAACTGGTCACGTATTTTTTTCGCGCCACTAAGCAGGCCACTGTAATGCACCGGACCGATGGGCATACCAATTGGGCCCCAGTAGTCTTGAAAGAACTGCAGAGGAGAGGGGATCCAGAAATCGGCAAAACCGAAATACTTTTTGCTTTGGAAATTGAATGTTGATCGATGCGCGAGCTGCTGGATGGCGCCGACCCTGGCTGCCACTGTCTGGTAGATTTCGCCGTGATCGATCACATGCTGGCAAAATTCCGCAGGCGGCCAGGGAAAGATGACCAGGTCATGTCCTTTACCGGCCTTAACCTCGGCGAAGGCGCGGTCACGAATCTGTTCCACGGGAATAATGTCAACGGTGACGTCGGTATCGTTCTGCTTGCCCCAATCTTTGGCCAGGACGTTTACAAACCACTGATCGAACTCAGGCAGAAAGTGGGCCCATTTGGCGATTTTGAGCGTCTTCTGGCTGGCGAGAGAACGCTCCGGGAAAAGGAAGAAGGGGCCGAAGGCGGCGGCGCCAGCCGCCAACTTCAGGAAATCTCGACGAGAGGCGTTAGCGCCCGTGCTCCTGGTCATTGAGGATACCCTGTTTGCCGACGAACATTTCATCGAACCAGCATTAGAAGGTGCACCCCTGGCTGAACTGCCCAGCCAGGGGTAGTGGAACGAAAATGCTATTGTCTCAGTAGAACTTACTCTACAGAGGTTTCGAAGCAGAACTTTCCAGTGGTCTTCAAGCAGCTGAAATTGTTCGATACGAACGAATCCAGCAAGCTGTTATGCGTCGTCACATCCAGGAACGCGTCTGAGGCGATGGCGCCGTTGCGTGGATCGGGAATCGCAGGACAGACAAGCCATGCCGCGCCTTTGTCACTGCCGTCCGTGGCCTCCTGGCCTTCAGCTCCGCAGCCATTGGCCTCAAGCTCGTCATTCAACTCATGAGCTGTCAAGATAACGGGAAAGCCATCCGGAGTGAAGCCGTTCGCTTTACCGATGGCCGCGAACACATCATGACAGGGTTGAACGGTGGTTGCGGGAGGTTGTGTAAACCAGAAGTAAGTAATGATCCACATGCCCAGCAGATCGTCGCAGAAATAGCCGTATGGGCTGTCGCTATAGCTCTTGTGCTTGCAATTCTGGTCCGTGTTGTTGATGCAGTTGTTATCGCTGCCGTCCATGGCATTGCGGTTGGTGGCAAACCTCCAATTCTGCCTCAGCTTCGGAGTGGCAACGTCGGAAATGGTATTGCCATTCGCATCTTTGGTATCGGCCACACTAAAGCAGGGCGTGGTCGGCGCCAGCGGGCTCTGCATGTCCGCCGCGCAGGGGTTGCCGGCAAAAACTCCATTGGGGAACTGGTTGATTGAGGCGTACGCCTCAAAATTACCGACGATCTGCAACATGCTGATCCCGCGAGGGTTGAGGCCCGTCGTGTTCCCAACCGGGTCAGTGCCTGGCTTGAGCGAAATCACTTCGCCGGGATTCTGTTGGACCCCATCCAGACCGCCGTTAATCGCGCCTACTGTGCGTGAGTAGCTGCTTTCAAAGGCATTCTGGCTGTGTATGAAGGCGAGGATGGAGATGAACTCCAGGGTTTCCGGTATCCCAGACTTCTGTCCAGAGCATTGGGGAACGGCAAAAGCACCATTTTGATCAGCACAGCTGAAGGGACTGTTGCCGTCGTCCGAGTTGCCCCCCGTGGTGGCCAGAATGCGGAAATTCCGGCGGTCTGGATCGGTGGCACTGCAATCGGTCGTGTCCGCCACCCAGTTGGCCTGAGTACCGGTTGCCGGCGGACCGAACTGCCGAAACGTGCCGAAACGTCCGTCGGGTTCAGTGTTCAATTCACCGCTGGCGGTCGAAACGAGTCCATTGTCCGCGTAGAACTGGTCACTGAAATCGCACGGCGGAGGGTTGATTGGGGTAAAGGTCTGGGCGGACGCAAGTCCTGCCGCCATCGTCACAACAACACATGCGAGAATGCTTTTCAATAAGGTTTTCACAACTCTATCCTCCCTGGGCCACGTCCGCCGCGACCCCCGGAATGCAAAATCTGTTTGACAACTAGATGTTTCGCCAAAAACAACGGTTCAGGATGACGGTTGCACCCGGCTCTTCTCAGGGTGAACCATCCACTCGAATGTTTCCGCGATCCAATTTGCCTGGGCCATCCCAGGACAAGCCGACCAGTACATCAGCGGCTCATTGCCATAGCGAACGTTGCCGATGTGCTGCGTCTTGTCCGCGTCAATCTTTGGGTCGGGATACGTGAACCCGATGGCCACGCGGAGCTTCTCCATGTCCTCGGGTTTGGCGGTAAAGAACGTCCAGCCCGGCCGGGCGCCGAATTTCTTCCGGTAGTTCCGAATCACATCCACATTGTCCTGTTCCGGCTTCAAGGTAAAGGAATACATGTGGATGTCGCGGCCTACCTGGGTACCCAGCAGCTTCTGCACCCTTACTAAATTGGCCGTGACCAGCGGGCAAAGTTCATCGCATTGGGCGTAGAAGAAATTGAGGGTAACAACCTTACCCTTCACCAGGTCGTCATAGAAGAGCATTTGCTTACCCTCATGGCTGATCATCGGAAGGTTGGGCAAGTGCTGCTGCTGGATCCTGCGGCGCGCGCGCTCTGACAATGTAAGAGCCGTAGGAGCAGAAGGAACCATGGCAGAGACGGCATTGACTGGAAAACCGGCCATTATCGGCGCGGCTGCCAGCGGAGCTACCGCTGCTAAGCTCACGAACTTTCGTCTTGAAATATCAGGCATGATCGAATCTCCTTCCGCGCCCCACGCACAACTGTTGCGCGGGGCGCAGTCTCAGCTGATTACGGCACCTTCACGTTGTCGCCCGTCGGTTCGACGTGCCACAGCGCCATCATCGCGTGGTCCTCATGCACTACGTTATGGCAGTGGATGGGGTATTTGCCCAGCCAGTCACGGAAGCGGAAGAAGAGCTCCACGCGCTCGTTGGGATGCAACTGGGTCACATCCTTGCGCCCAATGTCCCCAGGTACGGTTGGCGCAGCCCGGTTGCGGCTCAAGATCTGATGTTCCTCCAGGTGGATGTGGATGGGGTGCGTCCAATCGCCCGAAAGGTTGGTCAGGAGCCAGTGTTCAGAGCTGTTCTGCTGCACCGTGAAACGGAAGGTGTTGCAGTCCATGAACTGTCCGTTGATGGACCACTGCCCGTTCAAGCGATCAAACTTGAAGGTGCGCACGATTCTGGGAGTATCCGTTGTAGTCGGCAGCGAATAGAACTTCTGCCTGGTAGGCGGCAGGCTGTTGTCCTTCACCTTGGGTCCGGTTACCCGGAACTGCAGGAGCAGGTCGCCTGTGCCGGCCGGCTTGATTGCGGGGATAGTAGTGCCGAGAACTTGGGTGCATTCCGTGTTGACGGGCTCGTTTTGGGCGAAGAGTTGACTATCCACAGCTACCGGCCCCTGACCGCTGAGCTGGTTCAAACGGTTCTCCAGATAGACTGTCTGGCCGGCCAGGTTGGTAAAGTCAATCACGACGTCCACGCGTTCGGCGGGGCCGATACGGACACTGTTAATCTGCACGGGCTTGGGGATGAGGTTGCCGTCCGAGCCGATCAGAAAGTACGGGATGGTGGTCGGGGAACCCGTCCCACCCACATTACCGGTTAGGAAAAACTCATAGAAGCGAGACGGGCCGGGATCCAACAGGCGGAAGCGGTAGCGACGGGGCGATACCTCGAAGAAGGGCTGGATCGTGCCGTTCACCAGGAACTTGTCGCCCAGTATGCCATCCAGATTGAAAAGATCGAACACCAGATCGCCGGTCTGCGGATCGAAGACCTTATCGGTGAAGGCCAGCGGAATATCGAATTGCGGGAAGCTGGGCAGGCGGAAGCCGGTGGTTTCATCGCCGGTGTCCAACTGGTTGAACAGGCAATAGAACCCGAACAGTCCTTTGTAGGTGTTCTGCGAGGTAAAGTCCACGCGGTGATCGTGATACCACAACTGGCCCAGCGCTTCATTGATGTCACCGTTCGGCGCATTGGTTGAATTAAAGCCCGCAAGCACGTTGGGATAGTACTGGTCACAGAAGTGACCGGCAGGATAGAAGTCGCAGGGGTTGCCGTCACTTTCTGAAGGGTTGTGTGCATTATGCAGGTGCGTTGTCACCGAGGGCATGCCGAAACCGGTGTTGTTGACTTGCGAAATATTCGGCAGCGAATTGATGTTGCGTACGATCTGCGGCGTGCCGTAGAAAGCCTTGTATGTAGGGCCAGGGCTGCGTGTGCCGGTGCCGTCGTCGAAACCCCATATGGTCTGATTGGGCAGATCCGGAGAAAAGCTGGTAGTGAACTGCCTCTGATTAACCTGGTAAAGGACACTGGGAACCACCGGGAACCGTGTGGCATCGATCTGGGGCGCCTGGAAGGGAGCGGCGCGAACTTCCCCGGCCGCCGTGTTCGGGTCTTCGGTCGGCGTGGGCGTCAGAGACGCAACCGTCTTGGCCAGCGGCATGACCGTCAGCGGCTGGATAAATGCCCTGGTCTTGGGACTGGCCAACTGGTTGCCGGGCACGCAGTTCTGGTTTGTGCCGGGGCTGGTGGTGGACGCTGAACTCGGGGGGTTGTTCGTCTTAACATTTGTACCGTTGACGACCCCGGGACTTTGGGTTTGAGCCCGGGCGCTTAAGCCGCTCTTGGCCACCAGCATCCCGCCGGCGGTGAGCAGCCCCATTTTAAAGAGGTCGCGCCGGCTGGTGAGCCCAGCGGCGATCAGTTCGCGCCGGTTCTTGGCGGCCTCACACATTTCTTTGTAGCGTCGTTTGGAAACTTTTTCGCCGAATACGTTGAAATACATGTCTTGCCTCCTCTGCGTTTAGCCCACCGACAACCATGTTTCAAAGATTTTTTAAAATGCCGGCGCGGGCGTCGCCTCGATTTGATCAAAATGCCGCCCGGCGCCAGAGTCGACAGCCTACCTCTCCGGCTTTTCTCCGCAACAGAGAACCTTTAGCTGAATTGTCTTTTCGTTAGCATTTTGTGCGGGCCGCGCGAATCGCACGAACAAACCAGGCGCCATCGCTGCGTCCGGCGCAATGTCCACACCTTTTTCAGGGCAGACTAAGTTTGAAAACGCAAGAAGATCATTTTGGGAAACTGATTTTCGACACGTAACACCGCAGAAAGCGGCCATCGCAGTTGATGCGTTCACCAGCGACTCGGCTCGTTGATGCCCGATGGTCGGGGCTTAGAACTTAAACTGCTTCTTTGTTAGTATTCTCCAGTACCTGTCTTTGCCGGAACGCTCGCGGCGATTCACCGAAGTGGCGTTCAAAAGCGCGAGAAAAACTCGATGTATGCTCATACCCGACCGTCCAGGCAATTTCCTTGATGTTCATATTGGTTTGCGCGAGCAGGTCAGCAGCGCGACGCATTCTTTGCTCGCTGATCAGTCGCCCCAATCCAAGACCTGTGCCCTGTTTGAACAGGTGTTGCAGGTGGGACTCACTCAAGTTGCACTCCAGCGCCAGTTCGTGGATTTTGTGTGGTGCATCGGAAGCGATCATCTGCAGGACTTTCCGCAGTCGCCCATCCTGCACGACCGGAATCAATACACCGGGCCTCACGCCGTTCCTTTTTCCTGATCCATTAATTGTGGGGACCGTCATTGGTTCCGCTTTTGACAAAGCTGCTCTTACACCATTTTTTCGCGGAGAAAAAAATGCACCCATGGAAGCCCTCAACGGTCCCCATACAGCCCTGCCCATGCAGGACGCGGATGGGAACCTCGTGTGAACCGGCGCTGTTGCCCAGCAACAGCTATACCGGCAATCTGCCTGAGATTGCTTCCCTTACTCCCTGGTGGATCTATGTCGAAATCGACTGATTGTTTCCGTCGCAATCAGTTGCGATTTCTTGGTGGTTCGGTACGCGTGAGCTGGTTTCTGCTAGCAAATCATTCGTTAATCCGAATCCGCCCTATAAAAACGTGCTCGTAATTTCACAGCAGCAGCAACCCCGAGTCAATGGGCAGTGTTTAGCCTTGGCCGCTATCTTTTAGCTGCAAACGCTGTCGCAATCAACTTGATTAGATTTTTCTAATAATGAAAGGCCTTATCCGGCTTTCCCGATGCGCAAGGCACCACGCGCCTGCACAGTCCCGGTGTCAACAACTGTTGCTGAGCAATTCCTGCTATTCATTGGCCGCGCGTGCTATTCCGTTTTTCTTCTGGACGCTATCAAACTCTCTACGATGTTGTCTCCGGAAATCGGCCGGCGCCATGCCGAATTTATTTTGAAATCCTCGGTCAAAGCTCGATGAGTGATGGTAGCCAACCATGGCGGCAATTTCCTTGATGGAAAGTTCCGTTTGCCGTAACAGGTCGGCCGCCTTTTCCAACCGCTCGTTCGCGAGAAAATGGCTCAGGTCCACTCCCATATGGATCTTGAATAAGTGTCCCAGTCTCGAGCTGCTGAGATTCACCAGGCTTGCCAGCTCAGGAACACTTTTCGCCGGATCGCGTTCCAGGGATTCCAGTACCTTGCGAATTCGATAGTCGTCCGGCATTCACGCTCCTGAATATCTTCCGCGGGCCAAGTGCAAACCCGCTCAGGAATGGGCCAGAGCAAATGCGGCGAGGAGCAAGCCAGGTAGGATAGACTGCAACATAAGTTGAGACATCGCACCGCGCATGCAATCTCTCACTCACTTCGCGTCCGGGTTTTCCAATCACCGTCATAAATCCAGCGGCAACAGCATGTCAACTCAATTATTTGTAAATTTTAAACTCCTAAGATTGTGCTCTTGAATCCAGTTTGGGGATAACTCCTTAGGCAATTCCGGCCTTTCACGCAACAAACAAAGGCAGCGCTGGACTCCGTGATTTTTTTGCTGTTTTTGCCATTGCGGACAGCATCGGGCGCCCCTTGGCAAGTGTCGCTTGCGACGAACGCATTTACAATACAGACAAAGCCAAGTGCGAAAGTGGCGGAATTGGCAGACGCACCAGACTTAGGATCTGGCGCCGCAAGGCGTGGGGGTTCGAGTCCCCCCTTTCGCACCAATAACTTGCAGAGAGTTGGATTTTTCGCTTTCCTCCGTTGTGCCCAATTTTGTGCCCACCTGGGAACTTTCCCCTGTGCCTAGGCTGTTGATGTTTGCTAAACCGGACGGAGCAAAAGCCCGCTCGATTGCGTCCGCTTGGGGATGCACATATCGCTGCGAATATCGTTAAGGCAAGCGCGCGCTGCTGCAAGCCGAAACATAAACGTATTGCAAAAATCTTCCACGTCGAAATGTTTTGGGCGCAATCTTCGGTAAGCATATTGAATTATCGTTTCGCTGGAGGAGTGAAGATCGCTCCTTGCCTTGGCCTGTTAATCCATTCGCAAATGCATTTATGTTGCGGGAGACGGAAGAGTGGGTATTTCATGTTTCCATCCACAGTCTTTCGTCCTTTCGCAAACGACGTATGTCTTGCCGCTCTCTTCAATAATATGGAATCGGGTGCATTTGCTCCGACCGTCTGCTTCGCATTTTGGGCATCTCAGAATAGCCATTTCAAAATTTTACTTCAGTCCTGCTGAGCATGAAACGACTTGTTTTAGCACCATAATAGGCTAGGAAAATCTAGAAAGTTGGGTTATGCTCGGCGCATGGATGCCGTTGCTATTGGAATAGCGGGAGCTGCCCTCGCTGTTTCATTCTCGAATACTTATCTCACCTTGTTTCGACGCGGAACAATACGAATGACGCAGCCGACCGCGATTTATTTTGGGCCGGACGGTTCAGCCAAGCACAGTCCTGTACCCAAAGTTTATCTCCGGACTCTGCTTTATAGCACTGCAAAACGCGGTCAGATCATCGAAAGCATGTTCGTAAAGCTTCATCGAGGTGAATCGGTTCAGACATTCAATATCTGGGTTTACGGCGAGGATTCATTGGGACGAGGCAGCGGCCTTTACGTTGGAGAGAATGGTGTCGTCTGCGATCATCACTTTTTGTTGCCCGAGGATGGCACCAAGTTCGATTTTTTGCGGGGTGAATACAAGCTAGAGGTGTACGCTTCTCTAGTCAACAGATCACAATCTCTTCTTCTTGCAAATATCAATTTGTCCCTTTCCGACCGGGTTGCAGAGCGGCTAGAGGACAAGCAATATGGAGTGTACTTCGATTGGGGGCCAGACTCCCGACAATATCATGCCAACCTTCGCCAGCGTCCAAAACCCCTGCCTGACAAATTACTAGAGTTGCAAGATGAGCTTGCGGGTAATCTCAGCCGCAACGCTTCACAAGGACAATGAGCGCCGCTGCTATGCAGCTACTCTCGGCAAGCCGTGATTCACAATTTGCGGGTCAGTGGTCGATCGTACTAGTACCTTTGCCTGTCAGCTCTGGATTGTATAAACCCTCCCAAATGTGGTGAAATCTGATACACCCACTACGTCGTTTGGATACACTTATGGCTTGATCGGCGGCGCAAAGCTGTTTACCCCTTGAAAAACAGGTTTGAGGGCTTTCAGTTGTCTGCTTATGAGTGGAGATCCCCAAATGCGGGCTCTATAAATGCAACGTCCAGCTATCTTCGTCCGCATAGCCGCCGCCTTGCTCGCTTTGGCGAGTACGCATCTTTTTTCACAAGAGATGCATGACCGGGAAACCTCCCAGATAGTAGCCCAAAGCCAGCAGGCTTTGAGCGAATATAACGAGCAAAAAGCCCTCTCATTGATCCAGGATGGTCTGGTTCGTTTCCCCAATGACGATGAATTGCGAATTCAGCTGGCACGGATTTATGTCGAGCAGAAGCGCGACCGCCAGGCCCTTGGGCTGCTAAACGCCATTCTGCTGGCGAATCCTTCCAGCCGCAATGCCAAGCTTGAACTGGCGCAGATTTTTGGATATCGCGAAAACTACAGGGAATCTGACCGGCTATACCGCGAATTGCTCACGGCCAACGCGGATGACGAAGCTGCCGCGCTGGGACTGGTGCACAATCTGGCGCGTGAAGGAAAACGCGCGGAAGCTCGCGCACAATTACAGCAGGCATTTTCACGTCATCCCACCAGTCTCCAGTTGCAACAATACAGTGACTATCTGGCGGCAGAACCGGTTGAAGGCCAGGTTAGAAAAATCCATCGCATACAGAACACTGAGTCGTTCTTCGCGGACACTTCTGGAAACCGTTCCGTTTATTCCGGCCAGGGAATCGTCTACCAGTTCGCCCGCAATTTCATCAGCCGCTTGCGGCTGGATGAGACTTCACTTTGGAAAACCGGCACCATCACTCAGACCTTGCTTACCGGGTCCGCGGACACGCGCATTCGACTGGGCAGATACGTTGCCGTGCGCCCCAGCGTTGGCGCGGTGCGTTTCACTGACACCAGCAGCCGAACTCTTTACGGTGGCGATCTGGAGCTGTATCCGCTGAAAGGTTTGTCTCTCTCCGGCGGATTCTCGCGTTATGCCGTCGCGCCGACTTTTGATTCCACTCTCTTTGATCTGTTGGCCGAGGGCTGGCACAGCCACCTGGACTACCGCGCGCACAACTTCACGGTAGCCGGCGCCTTCGCTAGTTTTCACTTGTCTGACGGTAACCATGGCGAACGCGAGTGGGCGGAAGTGCTCCGCTGGTTTCCCTGGCACGACAATACTTTCGCGCTCGGCGGCGGATACGCATTCCGCCATATCCATTTCATCAAAGACCTCAATCACGGATATTTCAGTCCCAACGAGTATCGCAGCCAGCTTGGCGCGGCCGGCTTTCGCATGCGTCTGGGAAAACATTATCGCGGAGAATATTTGGGTTATGGCGGCGCGGAAATCCTGGAGCACTTTGCAGGGTACTCGCCCGCGGGCGAACTGCTCGTGAAGAACGATTTCCTTTTTGGTTCCTGGGACCTTTCCGCGGACTATTCTTATTACCATCTTATTCAGGCCACGGGCGCTTTCCGCGCCAACGCCGCGAGCGTGACCCTGGGGTACAAATTTTAATGGGTACAAATTCTGATGGGTACAAATTTTAACGGCTACAGAGTTCCAGCCACAGTCTTTTGCTTGGCTGTAGAAAGGTTCTCAGATGTCCGGCAGCGAAAAACATCGTAATTTCAGGATCTTGATCGTTGATGACGACGATTCCACCCGCAGTCTTCTGAGTTCGGTCCTGGCCGCGGAAGGGTACGAGTGCCTCACGGCCAACAGCGTCGCTTCCGCGGACGTCATCCTGCGGCAGGAGCCGGTGCAACTGGCGCTGCTGGACCTCTATCTGGGTACCGCCAATGGCCTCAACGTGCTTGATCTCATTAAGGTCCTGCAGCCACAGTGCGCCTGCGTGATCATGACGGCCCATACCAGCGTTGAAACCGTCACAAAATCGCTCGGCTCCGGCGCCATCGAGTATCTGGGTAAACCTTTGCTCATCGACGATTTGCTGGCGCTGGTGCGCAGAGTACAGGGCAGCCGTCGTGCCAGCGGTGAATCCACCGCCGCCGTGGACGAAGGTCCCGAGACGTCGATCATCGGCCGCACCCCCAAGATGCTGGAAGTCTATCGCGCGATTGCGCGCGTCGCGCCGACGGAGGCCAGCGTGCTGATCCTGGGCGCCAGCGGCACGGGCAAAGAATTGGTCGCACGCGCTCTGCACGATCACAGCTCCCGCGCCGACAAGCCGTTTGTTCCGGTGAACTGCGGCGCGCTTCCGGAAAACATTCTGGAGAGCGAGCTGTTCGGCCACGAAAAGGGCGCATACACAGGCGCCGACAGCAGCCGTCCCGGCCTGTTTGAAGCCGCCCACGGCGGAACGCTGTTTCTCGACGAAATCTCTGAGACCAAGCCCGGCTTCCAGGTAAACCTTCTGCGCGCAGTGCAGGAACAGCAGATTCGCCGCGTCGGCTCGCACAAGTACACCTCGATCAATGTTCGCATTCTGGCGGCCAGCAATCGTGACCTCACCAAGCTGATGACCGAAGGCCGTTTCCGCGAGGATCTTTATTATCGGCTGAGCGTCGTGGTGATCAATCTTCCCGGCCTCGAAGAGCGTCGCGAAGATATTCCCCTGCTAATACAGCATTTCCTGAAACGTTCGAACCACAAGAGCAAGCGCAACATCACCATCACGGACTCCGCGGTAAAGTTCCTGGCAAATGCGTCATGGCCGGGCAATGTCCGCGAACTGGAAAATCTGGTGGAACGCCTGGGCATTTTCTGCTCATCGGGCGAGATCGGCGTGGCCGAGGTGGAACGTGAACGCCAGACCACTCGCGCCAATGGCCTTCCCGACAAGACTCCGCCTTCGTCCCTGGAAGACATGGAGCGGCAGCACATTCTGCGTGTCCTGCAGGAGCACGCGGGCAATAAGTCGAAAGCCGCACGCGCCCTGGGGATCGAGCGCAAGACCTTGTATCAGAAAGCGCGGCGTCTGGGCATTGATTTGATGGTTGGATGATTTCTGGGAGAGAAGACGCGGTTGGTAAACGATGAAGGTCTTTTCCAATTCCAAGTCGAAGCGCGCGAAGCCGGTCACCTGGGGCCGCTGGATCAGGCTGAATGCAATGCTGCTGGGGCTCGTGTTTCTGGTGGGCCTGAGCTTTCCTGTTTCCACGCTCAGCCAGAAACTGAGTGACTTCTTCTTTCGCGTGCGCCGTCCTTTGCCTGTTTCCAGACAGGTCGCGATGGTTTTGATTGACGACGCCACGCTGGCGCAATATGGCCGCTGGCCATGGCCGCGCGCGGAGCTGGCAAAACTCATCCGTGCGGTCAGCGCGCAGAACCCGAAAGCCATCGGAATGGATATCCTCCTGCCGGAGCAAGAGGACGAGCAAAATGACTCGGCGCTCGCCAGCGCCATCCAATCGGCTCCAAATATTGTGCTGGCGGCCAAAATCTCGAACTCTCCCACCGGCAATTTGTGGATGGACCCGCTGCCGCGCTTCGCCCATGCGGCTAAAGGCGTGGGGCACGTGCAAGCGATTATTGATTTCGACGGGCTCTGCCGCAGCATTCCCGTCCAGGAACCCAGCGCTGACGGAATGCGTCCGGCATTTGCGCTCAAACTGGCGGAGTTGGCCCAGCCGGGGCCGGCGGCGAAGCAAAATATTAGCGACGCGAACTCCCCTGGCGTTGAGCACATGGTTACGCCCGCACCACTGCTCATCGACTTCCGTCCACAGTTCGAGCCGCGAGCGGCGAACCCGCCATTCGCCGTTATCTCGGCGGGTGATCTTCTGGCCGGCAAGCCTGCTGCGGAGCTGGCAGGCAAAGCAGTGTTGATTGGTTTCGGCGGCATCGATATCAGTGACCGCCTGATCACTCCAGTCAGCAACCAGCTTCCCATGCCCGGCGTGGAAATCAATGCCAACGTGACGGACATGGCACTGAGCGGTAGGATGCTGTCACAGCTTGGCAACCTCAGCCAACTCTCTCTCCTGGTTTTACTGAGCGCCGCTTCGCTCTGGGTCGTGGTGCGCTACCCCGGCGCTGGCGGGTTGATGGTCCTTGTCGGCATGCTGGCCGCCGTATATCTCTCTGCATATTTTCTGTTCCAGGACTTCTACCGCCTGCTGTCGTTCGGACCGCTACTGGTTGCCGGCATACTCGCTGCGCCTATTGCCCAACTCGAAAATCTCCTCATTGTCGATCGTGAAGTCACGTCACGGCTGCAACAGTTGCGCGTAGCTATCAGCCCCCATTACGGGCATCTAAAACCGGTACAGTCTGGATCCGATCTTGCCAAATGGCCGGCATCGGACCGTCTGCATTGGAAGCTGGCGGCGCTTAAGGACCTGCAGGCAGAGCTGTCATCGCTCTATTCTTTCAACCAGACGCTTCTGGAAACCATGAGTGAAGGCCTTGCGGTCTATGGCTCCGACGGCGCGCTCCTGTTTAGCAATGAAACCTGGAAGAAGTTTTGTGAACGACAAACCGTCATGATCGACAAGCTTTCCGCCATCGCGCAACTTGCCGGAGGCTGGCGTGAACTGGCCGAACTGCCGTCCCAATCCGCATCCTGGGCGGAGCGCGAGGTTCCGCTGGGCGATGAGCTGTGGCTCTTTCGCGCTGTCCGCCTGCCCTGGACGTCTTTTGCCGAAGCCGGCGCGCTCTTGTTGATGGCTGAGGACATCACCGCTCGCCGCCAGCGCGACCAGGCGCGCTCGGAGGCGCTGAGTTTTGTCACGCATGAATTGCGAACGCCCCTTATCTCGATTCAGGGCTTCTCCGAGCTTCTGATGCGCTATCCCAACTCGCCGGCCACGCGTGAAGCGCCATCTACCATCTTCCGCGAGACTAACCGTCTGGTGGCGATGATCAATACTTATCTCGAAGTCCTGCGCCTGGACGCAGGAGCGCGGCCGCTGCGCCTCGAGCGCACCAGTATCCGTACCATGGTTGAGCACGTGGAAAAAGTAGTGCATCCGCTGGCCGCGTCGGCCAAAGTCGCCGTTCGGGTCGAACTGGATTGCGACGACGACTTTGTACTCTGCGACGAGACGCTCATTTCAGGCGCTCTGCTGAATTTGGTCAGCAATGCCATCAAATACGGCGCCGGCGGGACAGAAGTCCTGATGCGCGTCCATTCATCCAATGAGGAAGTGCAGTTTGACGTACAGAACTCGGGCCCCGTCATCCCCGAGTATGAACTTGAGCAGTTGTTTGAACGCTTCTATCGTCCCGCCCGCAGCGAGTCAATCCCAGGATGGGGGCTGGGGCTGAGTTTTGTCCGTCGTATATCGCAGCAGCACGGCGGAAGGGTCCAGGTAACAAGCAACCAAACCACGGGCACCACGTTCGCATTTACCTTGCCGCGCGGCGCCCGTGAAGTCACAGAGGTGGCGCCATGAAAAACAAATCGGTTTTCACAATGATTGGCTTCGTGTTGTATTCCGCGTGCGCCACAGCCCAGCAGGCTCCGTCTGCTGTCGCGAATGCGCCCTATGCCGGCGCAACGATTTCCGACTTCAAAGGCAAAGTCAGCATCCAACTTCCTGCCCAGGCTTTCGCGGCTCCTGTCCGCGGCGAGGTACTGCCGCCGGACACTACCGTGAATACGGATGAAGGACGCCTGCTTTTGAAGCTCTCCGATGGCAGTGATGTGCTGGTGCGCCCGCACACCAAGCTGCTCTTAAAGCAGCCTGAGGCCAGCGGCTGGAAGTACTTTCAGATTCTTATCGGCCGCGTGCGCACGCAAATACAAAAACGTATGGGCGGGTCGCCGGCATTTCAGATCGGAACACCCAGCGCCGTCATCTCGGTGCGCGGCACAAAGTTTGATGTTGAGGTTGATCACCGTGGTTTCACTGAGGTAGATGTGGATGAGGGCGTGGTCGAGCTTGAGGCCGTCACCGGGCGGGGTGAATCAGTCTTGATTACCGCCGGATTTTCGAGCCGGGTGGGCATGGAAACGGGCCCTGAAGTGCCTCGCCCAACCCAGGATTTACGTCCGCAGCTTGACCGCCCCAGCCGCAAGGATAACGGAGGCACTTCGCTCGATGACGACGATCCTATAAAAGACCTGAGGGCCTCTGATCAGCACGATTCCGGCGATCACCACGGCGGCGATCCTACCGGTTCAGACAGCGGCAGTCATTCCTCCGGATCGGACAGCGGGGACCATTCATCAGGCTCGAGTTCCGGCTCTGGTTCGGATGGAGGCTCCGGTGGTTCGGATGGCGGTTCCGGCAGTGGCGACGACCATCACCACGGGGGCAAGCCGCCCGAACTGTGATTCTAGACTAAGTCTGCATTAAAGATTCGCAACCTGCGCAACGATTGACATGACTGCGGCGATGTTTCTCTGACCAGGAACATCGCCGCCTGTGTTCCCTCGACACAACTGTTGTATCGGATCAACTCAGCTACTCTGCTTCCCCATTCCCCTTAACTATTGAAACACACGATTTTAAAACCAGCTCTGGATGGCAATAGGAGTGCATTTACTTGATTGGTCAGCATGGATCTCCTGTGCTAACTCGTCCTGAAAAAAGAAAGGTACAGCTTGCAAGGCATAGTTACAGTTCCGGAAGCGGTTACGCATCCTGCACACACGTCAGGAAAAGAATACACCGAAGGTCCGTTAACTGATCAAAGCCTGGGACATGTACATGGGAGCGATGACAAGACGGAGTCGCTCCTCTATCAGGATGATGTCCCTAGTACTCTACTAACACAACGCCACTCGATCAAATCCTTGGAAAAATTAATTCTTGGAGGCCCAATGAAACGGTTTTTTTTGTTCACACTGCTAAGCGTGGTGTTTGCTTTGTTGCTGACAGGTTGCGGCGGAGGTGGCCAGAACAATGTTGTTTCCGCAGGCGCGGGACAACTTGTGATCCAGACAGGCGACGCAGTCAATGACCAGCTTGCCAAATTTGAGCTTAACATCAGCTCCATTACTCTGACTGGCGTCAGCCCCACAGGCACAACTGCGAATTTGCTCGCAAAACCTGCCGAAGTGGAGTTTACCCATCAGGCCGCAACCCTTGAACCGTTAACTCTCGCGAACCTTCCGCCGGGCACCTATAACGGAGCGACCATTACAATTACGGGCGCGGAAGTTGTCGTGATCAACGGCACCACTCCTACCAAAGTTCAAGCTAATCTTTCCGGCAGCACGGTGACCGTCTCTTTCGCCAATCTCACCGTGACGACTACGCCTCAGTTCCTTAACTTTGATCTTGACCTGGCAGGTTCGGTGGTCCTGAACGGCACGCCGATTACTTCTGCCACAATCACTCCTAAATTTAACGTGACTGCAACCACCACGCCGCCTGCGGGCAATGAAGGCAATGAAGACCACGACGACGGTGAAATGGATGACGTCCACGGTTCCGTGAAGAGCATTGCCGCACCTAATTTCACCATCACCACCAATTCCACTGACATCACTTTTGCCACCGACTCAACTACCAGGTTTAAGGATGGCATCACCCAACTTTCTGACCTGAAGGTCGGCGACATCGTTGAAGTTGACGGCGTCACCAAGGCTGACGGCACAAAACTCGCGACAAAAGTCGAGCGAGAGAGCGCTGAGAACGGCGAAGAGGCCGAGGGTTTGATCCAGACTCTCGATAACCCGTTGACCACGATCACCATCATCCATCAGGAAGATTCCACGGGTAATTCGAATTCGCCTGTCACCGTGGCTATCGGCGTCAACTCCAGCACCGTTTACAGCGTGCGCACGGACAAGCTGAGCATCACCGCTCCGGCGTTTGACGCCACCCACATTGGTACAGGCCAGCGTATTGAAGCTGACTCCAGCACCAATACGCCTCCGCTCCTTGCCACCAAAGTAAAATTGCGTGAGCAAGCCCTGATAGGTACGGTTGCGGCATCACCCGCGCCCACCGCGTCAGGATTCACCATCACCATCAGTCCAACCTCCGCTTTCGGCACTCTGAGCGGCGCTACCTCTGTTCCGGTAACGTTCGCCAACGGCGCTACTCTCAAGACGACTCCTGTAGCTGGAGCCACCATCCGCGTACGCGGCCTGGTGTTCTTCAACGCCGGAGCTTACTCGATGATCGCAGTCCGCGACGACGATAATCACTAAACAGTTCCTCTACCCCTCAAACCTCGACGGCCTGCTTGCGCAGGCCGTCCTTTTTTGTGTCGCTTCGCTCCACACCGCTTGAGAGTCACATCCTTGTAAACATTTCTCAGCTCCTGATGCTGGGGGCTCCGCCGCGCAAGTCGGGCTCGCCCTTGATCCAGTATTTGGTATTTAGTACTTACTATTTGGCCTTGTCTGCAAGATCGGCGCATTTCAGGATAGGCGAAACTGTTGCGGACTTTACGGCTAAATACTAAATACCAACTACTGATCCTTACGGCTTCGCATACGGCAGAGCGCTCAATTCACTCTCTGGAACTACGCTCACGTCGATGGCCCCTTCCTGTGGGAGCGCGTCCAGAGGCAGGCCGTCGCGCCACACGGAGAATCGTACCTTCAGGACATCTCCCCGGGCAGCGTTCAACAACCTAAGAGATGTCTGGCATTCAAAGATCGATTCGATGGCCACTCGAATGGACTCTTTCCCCTCCGGTTGCCGGCCATTCTCGCCGAACTTCCAGGCGTGAAGTTTTCCACCCGAGATATCGGCCTCAAGCCTCACCGCGCTCATAGACTTTCCGGCGGAGGGGTTCACGGTTTCAATCGCTACCACCACCCGCGTGTCTTCCACGGCCCATTCCGCAGGGTGGTCAATAAAGTCCACCCGGCAGTAAAGATTTTCTTTGTCAATACCCGCATACGCAGTATCCAGCAAAAACAGCTTTCCGTGCATAGCGGAAGTATGCCTGTCTGCGACGTGCGAGGCCGCTCCCACCCATTCAAAATAGCCAATATTCTTGCCATCGACCGCCGGATGAATATACGTGGTTTGCGGCGTGAACTGCGGTTTGGCGTGGGCCCCCGCAATAGGCTGCGCCAGCGCTTCCGGCGGCAGCCCGCCCAGGGCAAGATACACATTGGAGAGATGCTTCCGATATAGTTCATCGAAGTCGCGATCATTGGCGGAATGGTGTTCCGGCCCGTACCACCAGTTCCAGTCACTGCCTTCCGCGATAAGCAGTTCTTCATAGGCCAGCGCTCTGCCTTCCGGCGAAGCTTTTCCAGCATTTTCCGTGAAATAGTCCCTCGCCGCTGAGAGCTGGTCCCATGCCACATTGTCCTCTGGCGCGCCGATCCACACGTCAAAGTTTGAGTTGATCCACGAACCGGGAATAATTGATCCCAGGCTTTGCGGCGCGGGCTCCCTCTCTATTGCCTCTGATACGGTCAAAGCCTCAATGGACGGGTCCTTTTGTATCCCTTCATACAGGCGCCGCAGGAACTCACGTCCTGACTGCGGGTAAAACTCCCAGGCGTTCTCGCCATCCAGGATAATCGGCACCACAGCGGTCTTTCCCTTTTCCAGTACTGGCGCCGCAGCTTGCTTCACCCTGCGAATAAAATCATCGGCCGCCTCTTTTGCAGGTACGCCCGAATAAACAAACCCGATCAGGTCAGAGAGTGAGTGGTCGCGAAACACGACATTCATCTCCGCTTTGTTCTGCTGCCAGCGGAAAACCTGGTAGAGTTGCCGGGCAGCATCAGCTTCCAGTCTTCCACCGCTGTCGCGCTGGAAAATCGTTCCGAGCGACCGGCACAGTACACCCTCGTCGGTAGCCATCCACTTCACTCCGAGTTCATGCGCAATGCTCAAGGCTTCATTGGAAACGCTTCCTTCGGAAGGCCACATCCCCCGGGGACGCATCCCAAAAATCTGCTCATGTAGTTTCAGACCGCGTGCGATCTGCTCACGCGCATCTTCGGGATGGACAAAGCGCTGCGCCGGCAGAGGCAGGCCATTGTGTGAAACCGCGCCCATGTTGGTATCGCAAATCAACGGCAGGATGGGATGGTAAAAAGGCGATGTCGAGATCTCGATCGCGCCTCTTTTGCTGGCTGCGGCATAGGCCGGCAGCACTTTCGCCAGAAAATCCTGCTGGCTCTGGATTACCTGCTGCTGGTCCTTGAACGAAAAGCCGCGGCCCTGGCTGATCAGCTCGCTGATGTATGGATCGTCCAGGAAAAATTCGTCCATCCAGGCGATTTGCGAAAGCACTTGAAGATCGGTGATATCGCCATCGGTCATGCGCCGCGTATTGTTCTGGGCATCTTGCGGGCGGGGATGAAACTCCTGCCATAGCTCCCGATAGCGCGGATACCTGCCAATCATGTTGTCGGCATTGGCCTGAAATAGGTACTGGACGGCAAACAATCGTTCAGCCAGGTTCATTTCGGTGACCGGCTGCGCCGCCACCTGCAGAAACGGATCTTGCGCCGTCCCTGCCACGTACTCTTGCAACTGCAAGAGTAGCGAGGGTACCAGGTTAAACGTCTGGTGCAGTCCGGGAAATTCATCCAGGAGCTTGACCATGCCGTAATAGTCCTTGAGCGCATGCAAACGCACCCACGGCAGGCGGTATTCTCCGCTGACCAGGTCCTTGTAATAAGGCTGGTGCATGTGCCAGAGAAACAGCAAATGGATGGCGGGCGTACCCATTTATCCATTAATAACACATGCGGGCATCTGCTAGACTTTTGAAGAAGAAAACGCGTGCGCATCTTTACACGGTACATTCTGAAGGAAGTGCTCTGGCACGGGCTCATTGGGGCCTCAGTGTTCACTTTCGTCATCTTCATGCGTGAACTCACCCGGATCCTTGAAGCCGTGGTGCGTAACAGCGCCCCTTTTCCCAGCGTGGCGGAAATCTTTTTTCTCACCCTGCCTGCCGCGTTAAAAGTCACTATCCCCATGGGTGTCCTGGTAGGTATCCTGCTGGGTCTTAGCCGCATGGCCGCGGACAGCGAAGTGACAGCCATGCGCGCTTCTGGAGTGAGCGTGCGCAAGTTTCTGAAAATCATCTCAGTTTTTGGTGTCTTCGCCTGGATCGTGGCGTTGGTCAATACTGTTGTTGTCGAACCCCGTTCTGCCGCGGCCCTGGCAGGCCTGCAGAACCAGCTTGCTGCCACCCAGATTTCTTTTGAAGTTCAGCCGCATGTTTTTTACGAAGGCTTTAGAAATCACGTTCTCTACGTGGAAGACGTATCCAGTTCCTCGGGCGCCGCCGTGTGGAAAAATGTGTTTGACGCCGATATCAGCTCTCCCGGCGCTCCCAAAATCACGATCGCCAAAGAGGCGGTCGTCAGTGCCGTCGGCAGTGACATGATTCGCCTCCACCTAATCAATGGCGAAACCCACGAAACCGACTCGCGCACTCCCGACCAGTACACCATCAGTTCCTTCCAGGAAACCGATATCGCCATCAGCGTGCCGCCGGTGGCCAAACCCGCCCAGGAAGCGGTCCCCGTAGCGCAACTTTCCACCCGTGAGCTCTACCGTCAGAAATATAGTCCCAATAAGGACCTCGCCCGCTGGTATTGGATTGAGTTCAATCGCCGCCTCGCCTTGCCCACCGCCTGTCTCGTTCTGGTTTTAATTGGGATTCCCCTCGGCCTTTCCGCCAAGAAAGGCGGCAAAGGCGCCGGCTTCGTACTCACCATCGTCCTGGTGTTTATCTACTATTTTGTTTCCATCATCGGCGTGTCTCTCGCCCGTGGCGGAAAAATGTCGCCGGTACTCGGGGTCTGGATGGCCAACATTGTATTTGCCCTGATCGGGACCGTGCTGCTCTGGCGCACTGACAAAATTCCCATCGAACTTGGCCTTGGGCAGATGCTCCTCGGCCAATTCAAGGGGACGTTCGCAAAGCTGTTCAACTCAAAGGCCGAAGAGCCCTCGACCAATGGCAGCCGCAGGCGCGGACGTCTTTTCAGTACACGCTTCCCTCTTATCCTCGACGACTATGTTCTGCGCAGTTTCGTCAGTTATCTCCTGCTCATTCTTTCCAGTCTTCTGGTTCTTTTTCTGGTTTTTACCTATTTCGAGTTGCTGTCCGATATTGTTCGAAAGAAAATCCCTTTCCTCACCCAGCTTGAGTACCTGCTGAATTTTGTTCCGTCCGTTTTGTATCAGGTCACACCGCTGGCGGTGCTACTCACTGTGCTCGTCATGTTTGGGCTGATGCAAAAATCCAATGAGATCACTGCCATGAAAGCCACCGGCGTAAGCATTTATCGCACGGTGATTCCTATTCTGGTTATTGCGACTACCCTGGCCGGCGGCCTCTTTGTGCTCGACCAATGGTACCTGCCCTACGCCAACAAGCGGGTTGAGACCTTGCGCAATCTGATTAAAGGCAAGCCGGCACAGACCTACCTTCGCCCCGACCGAAAATGGATCTTCGGCGAAAGCAAGAAAGGCACTTCGGAAAATCGCAAAATTTATTACTATGAGGCCTTTGATCCCGATCGCAATACCTTTGGCAGCATCTCGGCGTTTGAGTTGGATCCTCATTCCTTCCAGATGGTCAAGCGTGTCTACGCCGCTCGCGCCCGCTGGGCCGAACATTTGCAGAAGTGGACTTTTGAAAACGGCTGGCAGCGCTCATGGAGCAATCCCCCAGGCGCCGACCTCCGAGAGGACCTGCGGAAATTTGATGTCAGCACCTTTACTGAGCTCAACGAACCACCAACCTACTTCAAGAAAGAAGTGCTGCAATCCTCGGAGATGAATTACGAGGAGCTTCGCCGCTATATCTATGACCTCCAGCAGGGCGGCTTTGACGTGGTCCGTCTCCGCGTGCAATTGCAAAAGAAAATCGCCTTCCCGTTGATCACACTGGTCATGGCAATTATCGCCGTACCCTTTGCTCTTTCCGGCGGCCGTCGCGGAGCACTCAGCGGCGTGGTGGTAGCTCTGGTGATCGGTGTATCTTACGTCCTGACCTCAAGCTTGTTTGAGGCCATGGGCAATGTCAGCCAGTTGCCACCGCTCATAGCCGCCTGGTCTCCTGACCTTATCTTTGGCCTCGCTGGTGGCTACCTGATCATGAAAACACCGTCTTGATTTGTTCCTGGCTCGCAGAGTAGGGGCGCTCTGGTCTTTTCTCTTCTCGATCGTGACTAGACGACTCGATAGGCAACGATTTTGCATTTGTCTCGCGCTCCAGCCAGAATGGTATATCGTGAACAATCCCGTTGCAGCCGAACCCGAGGTGAACCCTCCGGCGCCACGCGCCAGCGAGGCGAACCCTCATCTTGAGTATTCAAGCCGGCTACAGCTGCGTCGGAGTCAGGCGGCGCAGCTTCAGCGCAGGCATCTTTGGCTGGGCAACGCGCGCATTTTTTTGTTCTTGGGCATCCTCGTCCAGTGCTGGATCACTGGAAAAAGCGGCTCTCCATCAGTCTATTGGCTGCTTGCCCCGATCATTTTGTTCATCGCCTTCGTACTGGCCCACCGGCGGGTGGTCCGCGCCATGAACATGGCTCAACGCGCCGTCGCCGTCTATGAGCGCGGCCTGGAGCGAATCGAAGACCGCTGGGCCGGAAAGGGCGACATCGGTGACGAGTTCAAGGACCCGCTCCATCTCTATGCGGAAGACCTGGACATTCTGGGTCAAGGTAGCCTGTTCCAGTTGCTTTCTACCGCCCGCACCAACATGGGAAAACAATGCCTGGCCCGATGGCTGCTGACGCATGCCAGCGTGCAGCAAATCGCAGAGCGCCAGGCTGCGGTTGCCGAATTAAAATTCCTGCTCGACTTGCGGGAAGAGCTTGGTGTCATTGGCGAAAGCCAGCACATCGCCGCCAAACCTGAAGCGCTGGCGGCCTGGTCGCGCGAAGAAACCGGGCTTAAGGATGGCCGCTGGTGGGCCGGCGTCCTGGCCATCGTCAGCATCGGCGCTCTGGTCTTTGGTTTCCTGGTCATGTGGACGCCCTTCATCCTGCTGCTGCTCATCAACGGTACTCTGATGTATCGCGGCCGCCATAACATGGAAAAGATTTTTGCCGGTATAAGCGACACGCATAAGGACCTTGATTCACTTGCGCTTTTATTACATCGCATTGAATCGGCAAAGTTTGCATCACCCATGCTTAAGCGATTGCAGGCTGGGCTCCTCACGCGCGGCCTGCCCCCCTCCGCTTGTATCGCCCGCCTGGACACGCTGGCGGATCTGGACGATTCCCGTCACAACTGGTTCGTTCGCATCTTCGACGTCCCGCTTCTGTACTCGCTGCAAATCGCCTTTGCGCTGGAACGATGGCGCCGCACCTATGGTCCCGGCATTGAGGCATGGCTGAACGTGGTTGGCGAAATCGAAACGCTGGCTTCGATCGCGGCATATGCCTACGAGCACCCTCAGTATCCCTTCCCGGAATTTAATGCGGCCACTGCCGCGGCCAGTTTTCGAGGTGAGGCCCTTGGACATCCGCTCCTGCCCGCTGCCAAGTGCGTGCTCAACGACGTAAGTCTTGGCGGCAACAGCCAGGTACTTCTGGTGAGTGGCTCCAATATGTCTGGTAAGAGCACCTATCTGCGTGTGGTGGGCATTAATGCTGTCCTGGCCATGATGGGCGCACCTGTAAGGGCCCGTCGCCTGCAGCTTTCCCGCGTGGCGGTCGGGGCTTCCATGCGCGTCTCCGACTCGTTGCAGAAGGGCATCTCTCACTTCTATGCGGAGATCAAGCGGCTTCGTCAGGTCGTCGATCTTTCTTCCTCGCAACCATCATTGTTTCTGCTCGATGAAGTCCTTCAAGGGACCAACTCGCATGATCGCCGAGTTGGCACGGAAGGCGTGCTGCGCACCTTGATTCGCAATTCCGCAATCGGCCTGGTGACCACACATGACCTGGCTCTGACGTCACTGGAGCAGGTTTTTCCTGAGCGCGTCCGCAACGTGCATTTTCAGGAACGTTTTGAGGATGACAGGCTTTCTTTCGACTATCGCCTCCGCCCAGGCGTTGTCACCACCAGCAATGGAATTGAATTAATGAAGTCTATTGGCCTCGACGTCTCCTAGATTCCTCCACCTGGATGCAATGAACTGTTCTATGCGGTCATGTCTTCCTTTGTGGAGGGGATGCAAACAGTCTGCAAGAAACGTGATGAGAAATTTTAATCAAACACTAATCCCCTTCTAAGTCCCTCTTGGTGAAATCAAGGAGGCATCAGCAGCAGCACGGTCATCGGTTCGAGCAAGGACTCGGTTGGCTGCACTGCTCGTAGTTTCTTGCAACGCACGTTCTTAAGCGCACGGGTGTGGCGTGGTGGTTGGGATGCCCGGCATGGGTAGTGTTTTGGTTCAGCATCACGATCCCGCTAATCGGGATGTTGAATATCATGCGCTGCTCAGTATTGCCACAGCTGGCCCGCTCGACCAGCGTGGTGATCAGCCCGGGATGAGAGGCGGTAACAACACGACTGCGGCGCATTTTGGAACGGTGGCTTTTCCTCCCCCAAAGAGCGCCGTCTCGACGAAGGTTGGCGGCTCTTTCCGGTGTGGGATTCGTCCCATGCCGGCGACACGCCGGTCTTGCCCGTTGCCGTTCTCTTACTCAGACTGCGTTAAGGCAGTAATCCACCACCGGGGAGGCTGGTTTTTTCTCCAAACCAGCCTCTTTTTATTTCATGCGCATCGTAAGAATGCAGACCTTGCGCAGAGGCGCGCTCACCCCCGGCTTGTTGCCGGTTCAGCTTTGCGCAGATAAGCGTCTGACTTGTTGAGCCAATCCTGGCGCGGTGGATAGAAGACGTCCAGGTCAATCGTGTCCTCAACGGCTTCGGCTTTGTGCGGCATGTGCGGCGGTATGCAGAGCACCTCGCCTGCCCGAACCACGATTTCCTTGCCGTCAATCCAGAACTTGAGCGCGCCCTCCACGATATAAGTGAGCTGCTCGTTCACATGGCTGTGCTCAGGCACCACGCAGCCTTTCTTCAGCAGCACCCGGGCCAGCATCAGGTTTTCGCCGGTGATCATCTGGCGGTCAAGCAGTGGATTCAGCTTTTCCAGTTCAACATCATTCCAGGAAATATGCTTTAGCATAGTGTGCTTATTTTAAAGGAGCCCGACGCAAAACACACCCTCAATGCGAGCCGGACAGGCGGGTGCGAAGCGATTATTTCTGGGTGACAGTCAACTTGTGGTAGCCAACCGTGGCGAGATCGATCCTGTCGGGCAGCTGAAATTCTGAATCGATTCCGACATTCGGATATTTTGGGCTGATGTATTTGCTGACAAAGTATTCCAGCGCCATTTGCGGCACACTGATCCCATCAATGGCTACATCGCGCACGTGGACCCTGCCCTGGCCGCCGCTGCCCGCCGCATTGGCCTCAACCTTTACAGCATGCTGGCCACTGAAGAGCGAGAGCATGGGATTGGCTGATTTCTGGCCCGCGCGAATTTCATCGAAATCCACGTTGAGAAAGGCCGTCACTACGCCGCTTCGACCTTCCATCTGTAGCTTCTTTACGCCCTGCGGGAGCACGATCCTTCCTGAGGCAAAATAATCATTGACCTCTTCTTCAGTCATGACCGTTGGCGTCTGGTCCGGTTGCGGACTTCGCCCATTCTGCTGAATGTGGTCCAGCTTGGCTTGCATGCTATTCGCAAGCCGGTGTTGCGAACCGGATCCTTGAGAGGAAGTTGGCAGGAAGGAAGTTGACGGTGCAGTTCCCTGCGAGGAGGCAGGCCCTTCCTTAACAATAAAAACCACGCTCGCAACCAGCAATATCGTTAAAGCAATTCGAGATATCATTTGGCACGCCCGGGAGCGGCCGCGGCGGTTAGCGGTTGCGGCGTTATTTGCGGCTTGTCCAGCGCACCGGTGATTTCCCACTGGGTACCGCTGGTACTCACCTTCAATTTTGCCTGCTTGTTCGCCAGGGATATCGTCCCGTTCATTACATAGATGCGGTTCTCTGTCTTAAATTTGCTTGGCAGCACCTTTAACGCCTGCCTGTCCATCTCCAGCACGCCCTGTACGCCACTAAATTTCAGTGGCCTGCCGGCTTCCAGGGCCAGCATGTGGGAAGTGCCATTGCTTACCTGGAACTCCATCCGTCCGCCTGCGCTGGCCGATATCTCTTGTGCTGTCTTGCCATCAAAGTGGACCGAATAACTCACCTGGGCTTTGCCGGAAATCCACTCTGCCACTTGTCCGGCAACGGTTTCCGGCAGCGCCACGCGGTCCAGGGCTACGCCCTCGATCGAGCCGGTCCCGCTGTAGTGCGGCTGGCTGCCGCTCCAGTCAATTTTCCATTCACCCTGCGTGGAGCCGCCGGCAAGCCTTGCGCCTGCCCGGCTCACCAGCAGTGAGTGATCTCCAACTGCAACGTGTGCCGCAAATTTTTCCAGGGGCACTTCAGCGATCTTGAACTCGCCAATCGATAAATCTCCCTCGGCCCGAAAGTCGGGCAGTTTATTTTCCGACCCCGAAAAAAAAGGTAGGCTCCATCCTTTTTCGGTGAGGCCTATCACGTCGGCCACGTCAGGCGCAGCCAGTGAATCCAGATGAAGGTCGAATTGCATAGGGCAGGGAGTGTTGCCGGCGCAACCGAGCGGGCTGCTGATCGAACCGGTGAAAACGATTGGGCTATGCTCGAACTGGCCAGCGATTTTGCTCAGCACCACTGCCGTGTCCGTAATTTGCGCCTCCGCCTCCGACATTACCAGACGGTCTTTCAACCCGGGAATCCACGTGGCCAGATTTTGCAGATGGGCCGTGCCATGAAGTTTGGGCGCGGCAAAGTTCGCCCACGGGCCACTCGCGTTCAAGTCAACTTGTGCGGACGCAGTCGTATTCGCGATCTGGGAGCGGAATCCCGCGGCCCGGCCAAAGGCCAGCAGGCGCTCCATCGGGACCATGCCCTTGGCGCTAACAAAATATCCATTGCCGTCCATGCTGCCCTGAATTTCGAGGGTTGTGGAAGTTCCCATCTGGACCGAGAAGGCGTCAATCGTGAGTGCCGCCGGCTCAAATGCCGCGGTGGGGGGAATTGCTGGTACCGCAGGGGCGGGTGCGCTCGATTTCTTCTTCTTTACCACCAAAACGCTGGGGGTGTCGCCGGCGCCAATATGGAAGCGGACAGCGCTCACCGGAAACGGTTTGTCTCCCGCCGAGGATTGCAGCACGAACGGCGTGGTCATGCCGGTTCCGTGAAAATCATGAATGCCCGCGTGGGAATGGAAGCCAAAAGCCGCATTCAGATCGCCACTGGCAGTGAAATCATCAGGTAGTGAGCGGCGAACCTGGCGTCCAAGCGCCGCCAGCAGCGACAAAGGTACGCGGTTCGCTACCAGTGACAGGTCATAATTTTGCGCGCTGGGTGTGAAGTGCGCGGTAATCAAGAGTCCGCCGGTGCCCAGAGGCGTATCGCACTTCAGTCCCAGAATGCTTTTCGTATAATCGCCCAGGCACCGCGTCCGGATTTGCGGCATGGCATTGCGATTAATATCATACCGGCGAAAATTGTTCACATCCGCGGTTGCATTGATGCGCAAATCGGCCAGCGGCCCGGCAATTTCCGCATTTGCATCCAGTGCTCCACGCCACCCTTTGTCCTGTCCCAGCACCAGGCCGGAGAACTGTCCCAGCTGGGCTTTTTCCCAAGAAACTTGCAGCTTTACCGGCATATCGCGCAGGTTGACCGATCGCTTTACGTCTCCTTCCAAACGAACCTTGCCGGTATCGCTCAGGTTCATGTCTGTGCGCACTGGATGCCCTTCAAACCGGATGTGCCAGGTGTCTTCGGCCGCCAGCCAGAACGCAAAATCCGTGTTGGTGAGAGCGTAAGGTTTTTTTTCCGGGCCAATCTTGAGGTTGATCCGGCCACCGCTGGCTTCAATGTAGGGAAAGCGGGAGCGTTGTTCCGCGCTGCGCCTGGCCGTAGGCGCTGTGGGTACCTGTTCCACGCGCAACAGCAATGACTCCAGGTTCCAGTGATCGCCTGAGTAAACCAGGTTCAGGCTCGGCGGAGAAACATCGTCCGTCAGCTTCAGGTTGGCAATCTCCAGACGCCCCTGCCACAAAGAAGTCAACCGCAGATCGGCGGTAACCTTGCCACACAGAAGCAAAGGTTCCGCACTGAATGCGGGATCGTCCATCACTTGAAAGTCGTAGAGATCAAATCCTGGCCGCGGAAACAGCCGGTACTTGACGGAGCCAATCTTCACATCTCTTCCCAGCGCGGCGCTCAGCGTAGATGCCAGCCGCTTGCTGAATCGGGCGCCGTTGATATTCGGAGGCAGGAAAATGCAGAGCGCCAATACCACCAGCGCAACGGCCACGATCTTCCTTTTTTTAGACGCCATTCTCAGTGCACCAGCCGGAATATCCGGTTCCAGCGCGTCAGGCTAAAAAAATGCAGGGTGACGTTCACAAAAGATGCGACGCGGTCGCCGATAGGCTTGGGTTCGCCATTGTCTTCCGGCACGTCGAACGACCAGAAAACAATCAGCGGTCTTCCGATAATGTTTTCTTTGGGAACAAAACCCCAGTATCGGCTGTCCAGGCTGTTGTCTCGGTTGTCGCCCATAGCAAAGTAATGGTCGGGGGGAATCACCAGTTCACCGTTGTGGACGCTTTCTTCCAGCGTCGGCAGCCATCCCGGCGCCAACTGTCCAATTCCATCCGCAATGGCCGTGGGAAACTCATCGCGATACATGTCGTGGTCGCCCCTGCGGACAACATACGGCTCTGCTTGCCTCACTCCGTTCAGATAGACTACGCCGTTGTGCAGGCGGATCCTGTCACCTGGCACGCCGATGATGCGCTTCACCAGATACATACCCTGCTCGGTAGGATTCGGCGTGAGAAAAACCGCTGTGTCTCCGCGGTGAAGTCCGCGATAAGGCAGCAGCCAGCCCATTTTTCCCTTACCCAAAGGAGTGAGGCGATCGACAAATACATGGTCGCCCACCAGCAGTGTGCGCTCCATGGAGCGCGACGGAATTTCAAAGTGCTGGACTACGAAGGTGAGAATAAAAAGCCCCACCACCAGCACAGACGCGATTCCGGCGATCGATTCCGGCAGCGTCTCTTTTGGACGCTCCGCTTTTTCCCGCTTCGCCTGGTTTCTTTTAAATAAATGCAAAAGATATATCCTGACTTGAATTGGAATCAATGAACCAGATGGAACATGCGGCTCCAACGTGTTTGATCAAAAAAATGACCAATCACGTGGAATAAAAAGCCTACGCGTTCCGGCATCGATCTGCGTTCGTATTGATCTTTCGGCGTTTCAAATGACCAGTAAATAAACAGCGGACGGCCAATGACGTTTTCCCTCGGAATGAAGCCCCAGAACCGGCTGTCCAGGCTCACGTCACGGTTATCGCCCATGCCAAAGAACCTGTCCGGAGGAACCACCAGCTCGCCATTCTTGATGTGATCATGCATCTCGATCGGCCATTCCGATTTAACATTTGGGTCGCCTTCCGCGGAAACCGAAGGAAACTCGTCTCGATACGGGGAGATGTTTCCAACGGAATGAATCACGTAAGGTTCGTTCAACTCTTCGCCGTTCCTGTAGATCTTGCCTTCGCGCAGGTGAATGCGGTCTCCCGGAACTCCGATGATCCTCTTCACCACGTACATGCCGGGTTCTTTGGGATGAAGAAAGACAATAATGTCGCCGTGCCGGATCTCGCGATACGGAAGGAACGGCCCAACGTATCCAGCCTTGGCCGTGGGTGATAGCCGATCCACGAACACATGGTCCCCCACCAGGAGCGTCTTCACCATGGACTCTGAAGGTATCTCAAATGCCTGAATGATGAACGTAATAATGAAAAGTCCTGACACCAGGACCGCCGCAATCCCTGCGATGGACTCAGAAAGGCTTTCTTTTTTCTTTTCCGCTTTTTTCTCTTTGGCTTTGGCGAGCAAACAGTCGTCCTGATCAGAGTTTTTGTCGATCAACGAACCAGGCGAAACACGCGGTCCCATCGGGCCAATTGCAGCAGATGGGCCAGTGTTGGTCCTGAATGGATGAGTTTATCACCGGAGCGCCCTGGTTCCGAGCCTCTCACCGAGAGATAGATCACCAAGGGCCTGCCAATGATGTTGGCCCGAGGTACAAACCCCCAATAGCGGCTGTCAGAGCTGTTGTCACGATTGTCGCCCATCACGAAGTAGTTGTCCGCCGGGACCACCACCTCGCCCTTGCTTACATAGCTTGATAATTCGTAGCGCCAGCGTCGGTCAATCTCTCGCGAGTAGCCCTGCTGGTTAGGAAAGTTGTCGCGATATCCGTCGGGCATCCACTGTTTGTGGACTACGTAGCTTTCCTGAAGAGGTTCGCCGTTCACATAAACTGTTTTGTCGCGCAGTCGAATATGGTCTCCAGGCAGTCCAATCACGCGTTTTACCAGAAATTGCGAAGCATCCACTGGAAAATAAAAAACTACAATGTCCCCTCTTTTGATCGTGCCGTAAGGCAGAAGATGTCCTGGGCCAGGCTGTCCGGCAAAATGCAATTTGTCCACCAGCAGGAAATCGCCGATCAGCAGGGTGTTCTCCATCGATCCGGAAGGGATTTGAAACGCCTGAACGATGAAAGTGATCACGAATATGCTGAAGATTACAACGGTGAAAAACGCCTGGGTTCCGAACAGGTCCCGCGGGCGATGGGTGCGCTTGGCCGGAGTAGCTTCCACCGGGGCCGGCGGTTCCGGGGTCACCTGCGCTGCAGCAACATCTACGACCCTGCATTGAGGAGATTGAAGCTCGGTAGTTTCTGGCGTCGGGTTCTGGTCTTGTTCGTTCATTCGTTCTCACCCTGTCCGCGCAGATGCTCCAGCGCCTGTTTGGCGGCGAGTTGTTCGGCCTTCTTCTTCGTTCCGCCTTCAGCGCGCGCCACGTACTCGGGCTTGCTCTGTCCCTGAATATAGATGCGCGCCTCCACCGTGAATGTCTTGCGATGGTCCGGCCCTTCTTCCTTCACCGTGGCGTAGACAGGCTGCTGCCGTCCACTGGACTGCAAAAGCTCCTGCAAAGCCGACTTGAAATCAGCCAGGCTGAATTCGTTGTCTCCCTCGGCGGTAATCGCTTCCAGTTCAGACTCCAGAATCTGCCGGATGATGAACTCGCGCGTCGTTTCCAGGCCTGCATCCAGATACATCGCCGCAATCACCGCTTCAATCGCGTCTGACAGCAGGGTTCCTTTCGATCGTCCGCCGCTGCGTTCTTCCCCACGTCCCAGCCGGAGGTACTGTCCCAATCCGATCCTGGTGGCCACGCTCACCAGATGTTCCGCGCTCACCAGGTGCGCTTTCAGCTTCGATAGCTGGCCTTCGTGGAACGTCGGAAACCTTTCGAACAGGAGTTGACTGGTTACCAGACCCAGCACGGCATCGCCCAGAAACTCAAACTGCTCGTTGTCCAATTTCTCCATGGCTGCATCCTGTCCCGCCGCCTTGGATTCCTCATGCGCGTGTGAACTGTGAGTGAGCGCCCGCTCAAGCATCTCCGGACGCTTGAATGTGTGTCCCAAAGCGAATTGCAATGCAGCAAGATCGGACTTCATGGCAATGGAGTTCACTGCGGCTCCGGAGATGGATTGCGCGGGCCTCTTGCCAGTCCAGCCAGCCGCTCGTGTTCAACTTCCGCCAGCTTTTGTAACTCAGGATCGGAACTGGCAAGCTGCAACGCCTGCTCCACCGAGCCAAGCGCTGCCGCATACTTTTTTCGATGGTCCTGGGCCAGTGCCAGATGGTACCAGATATAGGCGTCGGGCCGGATTTTGGCCAGGTCTGCGGCCATCTTCAGGTCTTTTTCCGCCCCCGCGTCGTCTCCTGTCTTCAGTTTCATGATGCCCAGCGCGGAGAAAGCCATAGCTTGCAATGTTGTCTTGTACACGGCCGCGGTGCCGGTTGAGCCATTGGAATACCCGGCTTCAGCGCTTTGGATCGCCCGCGTCGCATTGCGCTTGATGGTCCCAATTTTCTCTTCCCGCTCGCGATCGCGATCACCCAAAGAGTCTGCCAGCGCCGTAGCGGTCAGGACCAGAGCTAAAGGATTATCAGGATCAAGGTCCAGTACTCTTTCGCCCATGGCCAGCATCTTTGCCGGATTGTTCTCCCGCTGGTACTGAAGCATAGCGCTGGAATAAAGATAACGGCGAAGTTCACTGGCGGGATATTTCGCGGCAAAATCGTTGGCGGCGTTTTCTTCCGCCATGGCGCCCGTCACAGCATAGGCGGCATTGAAGTCGGCGCGTTCCTGCCCGCTTTTCGCCTGGGGCCTGGCTTCCATACCAGTTTGTGCGCCAGGGCTCGCAGGGGACGGTTCAGCGCGCAACAGAACCACTGATAGAAGCAGCGCACAGACGAAGAACAAAAACAGTTTCGCGACCGCCCGTCTCCGCGGCAAGAGCCGTCCTGGAAATCGCAACGCCGCAAATTCTGTAAACGCTACACTCATAGAGACAACTGCATTCTACTTTGGAGCCGGCGTCGGAGCGGCCCCGCCTGTCAAGGTAAGCAGGCGCTTCTCTTCACCCTTTGCCAGCTCTGCGAGGTCAGGAGTACCTGCTGCATTCTGTATCGCCTGTTTCACGGAAACAAGCGCTTCGTCATATTTTTTCTGATGGTCCTGGGCCAGCGCCAGATGGTAAAAGATGTACGGATCGGGCTGGCTCGGGTTTGCTGCTGCTGCCGCCTTCAGTTCCTTCTCCGCTCCTGCGTCGTCACCCGTCTTCAATGCCGTGATCCCTAGCGCTGAATGCGTCAACGCCTGCAACGTCCTTTTATAGGCGGTCACCTGCTCCGGCGTGGCGTTGGCGACAGGCGAAAAGTTTCCGTCCATCAGTTCCAGCGCGTGCCCTCCATTCTTTCTGATTTCAGCGGCCTTCTTCTCGCGGTCGGCGTCCGTTTCGCTCAATGAATCGGAAAGCACGCTGACAGTAAGTACCAGGGCTACGACATTGTCCGGATCCAGTTGCAACACTTTCTGGCCGGCTGACAAAACTTTTGCCTGGTTATTTTCCGTCTGGTACTCATGCATGCACTTGGCGTAAAGAAAAGCCTTCAGCTCACTGTTCGGATATTTGGCCGCGAACTCGTCCGCCGCTTTTTCTGAGGCAGCTCCGCCGGCAGTCGCATACGCAGCGTTGTAATCGTTGAACTCAGGATGCGTCTTGGCTTGCGGTACATGTTTGCCTGCGGGCTGGGTCGGTTTGGCAGTACCGCTAGCCGGCTGCTGCGTGGCCCACGCTGCACCCGCAAACATCAACCATAGAAACAACGATGCCTGAATGGTGACTCTCTTCACGGTTTGGCCGCCCTTCCCGCCTGATAGGGCGCTGCCAGACCTCTCTCAGCGGCTGCCTTAGTGTCCGCAGAGGCGTCGCCCGCCGCCAAGGCAGCCCGATAGTGCTCCACGGCGACGTCACGGTTCTGCTGAATGTCAAAAATCCTGCCGAGATAAATATGGCTCCAGGCCAGCATCCGGGGGTCATGCACGGACCCGACAGCCTGCTCAAAGCTGACGCGGGCCTCTTCCATCTTCCCGGACAAAGTTGCGATCCTGGCCAGAATGAACGCAGCGTGTCCCGGGGCATCGCCGCCATGATTGTGCTGAAGCACCTGATTGGCGATCTTCTGCGCGCCTTCGCGATCGCCGGCCGCAAGCTTCTGCTCCGCGATGTTAAGCAGCCTATCTTCGTCCGGGGCAGGTTGTACGGAGCTGACAATTTCCGGCTCAGCCTGGTCGCGAAACGTAATTTCCCGCGCGCGTTTTCTTTCCCGATCCAGGCTGATGCCGTGCAGCAGATTGCCATAGGCATTCTTCAAGCCGGTAGAATCCTTTTCGAAGTCGCCCAATTGATCGTAGAAAGCGCGGGTAAACACAAAACCTTCTTCCATGGAACGCTGCACGTACGCGTTGCGGGCAGTCTCATTCGTCCTGGGGATCGTGGTGCGCGCTTCAATCGCCCGGATCAGGCACTCATTCACCATAAGCGAGATGTCATTCTTGAAAGACGGCCCCATCGGAGCCTTCCGCACATCTTCAAGGATCGGCTCCAGCTGTTTCAATGAGTTGCCGTGCACCATGGCCACGGGATCCAGTATGAAGTGAAGGTAGGTATGGCGAATCTCGGGAAAGCGCACGCGCTTTTCGCGATCGGGCGAAACCACTATGAAGTAATTGCTGCCAAAGTTTCGTGAGTCCACCTGCGCCGGAGAGAGCAGCGGTTCCAGGTAAACCACAAATCGCTGGCCCGGGTAATTGCTAAATGGCACCTTAAGATAAAGATCTGTCTGGGTAAGCACCTGGGAGACCGGATCGTGGAATTGATTCACCAGGGCCTGGTACTCGCCCTGATGCTTCTGCCAGAGCGCCTGCATTCCGGCTGTTTGATAGAACTTCTGCAGCAGTGAGATTATCCCCAGGACGCGAGCCGCGTCCGGCGCCAGATCCGCTTCTGAGAGTGTCGGAGCAAACCCGGGGGGAGGCCCCAAATCAAGGGCCAGGGAAAGATAAGGTGTAACGTCGTCGTCTTTGCCGGGCAGTTGGTGTTCGATCCAAAACTGGCAGATCGCATTCCGTGCCTGTTTTGCTTCCGGCGATTGTGATACCGCGTTTTGAATTTCGGTTCGGACTGCCTGCCGCAGCGGCATCGAAGCTTCCAGACCGGCATCGTAACCACAGGCATTCAAGGCCGCTGCCAGGGCGAAAAATGTCTCGCTCACTTCCAACTGAGCTTTGGTGGCCTGAGCCAAAGCACTGCCGGAGGCCGCAATACACAACAGCACAGAACAAAGAAATGGATGACGTTTCAGCCTCAGGGTTCCCCTCCAAAATGTGTGGGAAACTTAAGTTTAGGCCAGAAAAACAGAAAGGGTCAAACACCTGGTTTGACCCTTCTGAAACAGGCGAATTCCTACCCCTTCACGTTGATGTGCGAAAAGGACATGATGGCTTTCCCGGGGACTGGCCGTCCAAAGGACTGGGCTGGGGCAAAAATCGTGAAGAGAAGCGCGCGGTTCAATTGCGCCCGCACTTCCTCGTCGTCACGCCCGGAAATGATGCGATAGTTTTCCACGCGTCCGCTGGAATCCACATAGGTTTCTATGACCACCGGCGAGTCCAGGTTCATCTGGTCCTCAGGGTATTCAGACAGCTGCAACCGGGGTGGCGTGTAAAAAGTTGACGGAACATCGTCATTGGCGCTGACCTGTGCCGGTACCAGCAGCACGATCAGGACGCCAAAGAAAATAACTGCGGAAAGCACGCCTGCCGTGGCCGGGAACATGAAGCCCTGGAAAGCGTTTTCCAGCCGCAGGACATACCGCTGAAATAAGCCCAGCGAGTTACGCGAACGGGCACTGGAAATGGCCACGCGGATCTTCAACGCCAGGTCAGAGGGGGGCTGACGGCGTCCGAGCGACGAAACCAACGAGCGTGTATTTTCCAAAAGAACGTACTCTTTCTGGCATTCCGCGCATTGCTCCAGATGGCCGGAGACTTCGTGCATCTCCGTGCCGCTCACGGCGCGGTCCAGATACGATGAGAACAGGGGCCGGGCCTCTGTACATCTCATGACTGTGCCTCCACTTCTGATTGCGCCGGCGAACGGTGGCTCCGCTCCGGCCTGTTTTCCCCCACCTCAGTACCCATTTCCTTGACGAACGTCTCCAGTCGTTTTTTCAGCGCATCGCGGCCGCGAATCAGGCGGGATTTTACGGTTCCCAGCGAAATCTGCAGCACCTCTGCAATCTCCTCATAGGCGAGCCCTTCAATATCGCGCAGGACTACGGTTGTACGATAAGGCTCGGCGATCTGTTTCAATTCCAGCTCCACCCGCGCTCGCACTTCCTCATGGGCTAGAATCTCCATGGGCGATTCACCCTTATCCGCAAGCGTGTCGCACAGGCCGAATGAGTTTCCATCCTCATCCACATGCGCCTCCATGGAAGTCTCTTTGCTCTTGTGCCGGAACCACCAGCGCCTCTGGTTGGAGGCCTCATGGATGGCGATCCGGTAAAGCCATGTCTTCAGGCTGCATTCGCCATTGAAGCGCTTCATGCCGCGAAACACTTTAAGGAAAACTTCTTGTGTGGTGTCCGCGGCATCTGCAGGGTCGGTCAGAATGCGGTACACCAGGCTATAAATCGGCTGGTGGTAATGAGACACAAGCCAGTTATAAGCCTCTTCAGAGCCGGCCTTCAGCTCCGCTACAATTGAGGCTTCCTCGGCTCTTATGCCGATTGCGCTGGCAATATCTCCCAATGCTGTTACTCCCGCCATTTTTGTCACGGCGTCACCCCAATTTTCGCAGGATATGGGCGCCGCTACAACTACAATACCGGTAACGGCGGTAACCACTCCACGGGATACAGCAATTCCTTCCCATAGATAGACCCCGTTCCGGGGTCACAAGTTCCAGAAAACCGGGATTTAGTGAGGCGAGGCCGCCGATTGCGTGGGAGTCGGCGAGGGAGGGGTTGAAGGCTTTTTCTTTGTTGATTTTGGACGCTTTTTGGGTTGTGGCTCAGCATCGTCGATCACAACCACTTTTTTGCCCGGAACAAGGGTGTTCTGGCCTGCCTGGACTGGAATTGTGCCGGTGGGGGGCCGATTCATGGTTTCCAGCTTTACCGCCGCCTGCTCTATATAGATGGAGAGGTTCTGCCGCGCGGTATCCAGGGCCGCAGCATCCGTCGCCAGCGGTTCATATTCCTCTCTCTTGCCCAGCCCGCCTGCGGCATCAGCGAGTGAACTTAAGAATTCATAAAGAACGTTCAGATTGTGATACAGCTTAAAACTGGCTACGACCCCACCATGGCTGGATTGCACATCATTTACCAACCCAGGTACGGCATTGGCGATGTTCTTCTGAAGTGAATCCGCAACCTGTTGCAACTGCTGCTTCTGGCCGGAATCGGTTTTCCACCTTTCGATGCGAAGCTTGCCGATATTCACGGTCGCGGAACTGGTCGCTTGCTGAATCTCCGACACGACAGCGTTCAGGTCCGCAGCCTTTGGCGCTGCTTGCAACCGCGGGTTCGCGGGGGCTTGTGTCTGGGCCAGCATGCCCGTTCCGGCGTAAAACAAAAAAAGAATGATTGCCGCTGTCGCCGTTTTCATGTGGGAACACTCCTACTCTCTCTCTTCAGATGGCGCTCGCCGACCCAGGGGTTACTTCCCTTCCAGCTTTGTAATGCCTACAGACCGAGAGCCCACCCCAGAACAACTTAATAGGATACACAAAAGCAGCCTTACTGCTGATCCGGCGACCCAGCCCGGCGTTCCTCGTCGGTTTCACACGGTCGAAGCGGTTTGAGCCCCTGGGCTGTTTGAGCGCTTGATAAGGCCATCTTTCTGAACCACAACCGTTAAGAATTGTTACCTCTGTCGCACGGCGGAATCCAGCTCGCTTTTCCTGCATCAAATAATTAACTAAACAGTTAACCCTGAAGCAAGTCGGTGATTTGAGGAGGTGCTATGAGAAAGGGTCTTCATATATTTTTACCTGCGGCTCTGGCCCTGGGAATGCCCGGACTGGCAATGGCAAGTTCGACTGACCAGGCTTCCACGGCTGTAACATCAAACGCGGGCACGCGTCTTGAACAACGTCTTTCCGGCGAGGTCCGCCATGAACTGAATATGATCCCGCAATTCACGGTATTCGATAATCTGGCTTACCGGGTGGATGGCAGTACGGTCACGCTTTTTGGCCAGGTTCGTGACGCCATCGTGAAAGACTCCGCCGCGCAGCGGGTCAAACATCTGGAAGGGGTAGAGCGGGTGAACGACCAGATCGAGATTCTTCCGGCATCATTTAACGATGACCGTATTCGTGGGCAGGTCGCCCGCGCGGTATTTAACGATTCGCGTTTGTTCAGCTATGCGATCCAGCCCGTGCCGCCGATTCACATTATCGTGAAAAACGGTCGCGTCAATCTTGAAGGGATGGTACGGACCCAGGCCGAGAAGGACGACGCCTTTATTCGCGCGAACGGCGTTCCGGGCGTGTTCTCAGTGCAAAACAATCTGCAGGTAGAACAGCCAAGGAAAGGATAAGGGACAAGGGTTTTCTCCGAGAGACGCATTTCTGCTGCGTCTCTTTTTTGTCCATGCGGTCATAGCCGCCGGCTATAACAGCCTGAAATGTCATTGCTCCAGCCGATATTCTTCCTGTTTTTTGTGGTCCGATACAAATTGCTCTCGTCCTGACGATTCGCCTGGAATCGCCATCGAGGATCATTTGGCTTCATGCCCGGGCTTTTTCTTCTTTTGTGTTCCTATTTTGGAACTGATTTAACTTATTACGGATCGGCAAGAGGAAATTACAAAAGCCACATCGCAGTTATTGTCTTTCGTGAGGACATCACCATTTTTGTTCTGGAGTGTGCAAATAATTTAGAGGATGATCCGTAGGAGCATGAGAGGTTTTGACAACTGAAAAATCAATTTGTCATCGGTACGAATAAATGTAAGACCATAATCGTCAAGACCATGATCGTCAAGTCATCAATTAAAGCAAAGTTTCTCATGAAATTTCTCATGAAACCGACGTTCTTAGTTCTAATTGTCATTCTGGTTTGGAATCCGTTTCCAATCGCTCCAGCATCGGCTCAAACCCCGCAACCACAAAGCAATGTCCGCAAGGTAAAAGTCACTGTGCCCCCGGAATATCCGGAACTGGCGCGCAAGATGAATATTCAGGGACTGGCCCGTGTGTTAGCCACCGTGACTCCCGATGGCGTCGTGGCCGGCGTGAAGGAACTCGGCGGGAATCCTATCCTTGTGGACGCTCTGGTACAGGCGGTGCGCAAGTGGAAGTATGAAGCTACAGACCACGAGAGCCAGATCGAAGTGCGGTATGAGTTCGTTCTGGGCCACTAGCCGGCTTCGCCCGAATTAAGCCGCGCGAAATTCCACGAATGTTTCTTCCCTATGCCGCGGTCGTTTCTCCTCCCAGCAGCGTGAGCACTTCGCCTGTGATGTAACTGGAATCCGCCGATGAAGCGAAGAAGACAAATGCCGGCGCTACTTCTTCCGGCTGTGCCGGACGCTGCATGGGCGTTTCTTTCCCGTGTTCTGCCGCTTTTTCCGAAGGCTTGTCCGCGACGTTGAGTGGAGTCCACACAGGACCTGGCGCAACGCAGTTCACACGTATCTTCTTTTCCACCAGGTTTTGCGCCAGAGACTTGGTGAATGCGTGAATCGCTCCCTTGGTGGAAGCGTAGTCAAGCAGTTCCTTGTTGCCTTGCAGGCCGGTGATGGATCCGGTATTCACGATCGCGCTGCCAGGTTTCAGATGCGGCAGAGCGGCTTTCACCATATGGAAGTAGCCAAAAATGTTAGTCCGGAATGTATTCTCCCACTGTTCCTCGCTGAGGTTGTCGATCGATTCCTGGTGCTTCTGGAAAGCCGCGTTGTTGACCAGAATATCGAGACCGCCAAATTCTTTCACGGTCTGTTGCACCGCCTGTTGGCAGAACTTGGGATCTTTGACATCGCCCGGGATGAGAAGGCAATAGCGGCCTTCATCTTCTACCGCCGTCGCGGTCTCCTGGGCATCTCTCTCCTCTTCCGGCAGGAAGACCAAAGCTATGTCTGCGCCCTCCCGCGCATACAGTACCGCTACCGCGCGTCCGATTCCCGAGTCGCCTCCGGTGATCAGAGCGATCTTGTCAAAAAGCTTCTCCGCTCCACGGTAAAGAGGAGCTTTGTACTCAGGACGCGGTATCATCCTTGCTTCCACGCCGGGACGGGCCTGATGTTGTTTAGGAAAGGGTGGCTTGGGCTTGCTCGACGTGTGTTTGCCTTTCCTTTCAAACGCCATGATCTTCCCTTTCGATTCCGGTTTCGCGGTCTTTTTCTGTGCAGCAGGCCGTCGCGCCATGATGTGCCCTCCTTTGCCAGAGATGTGTTCAGTCAACCCTCAGATTTTCTTGTCCCTGCGAAAGAAAGATGAAGAATGACCGCGAGAGGATGGTGGACGGCCAGGAAGTTTTGCGCAGCTCAGTTTAGTTTTTGATGATGCTGGTTCTATGAGCGCAACTCATTTTCTTCCGGATGCTTCTCATTTATCAGGGAGGGACAATGGCAACGAAAAAAAAGAAATCGGGAACTCGTAAATACGGCAAGGCTGCCGGCAAATCGGTGAAAAGCGCGATGCATCGAGAAAAAAGAGGCACACTTAAATCGGGTAAAGGCGGCCGCGGTGGCACGGTGAAGAGCCGCAAACAGGCCATCGCGATTGGGCTTTCTGAAGCGCGCAAGAAAGGCGCCAAGGTACCAAAAAAGAAGAAGGCCGCCTGATACAGGCGACACCTTGAATTAATTTTAATCCCTGCCTAGGGACCGAAAAGGCGGAGCTAGATTTCCAGCTTCGCCTATCGGGGAAATATACAGGCCGCTTTCAATCCCGTCTTACACCAACTCTCGCACCTTGTCGGCAATTTGCGTGGCAACAATCTTCTTCTTATTGGGCTCGCCCCGCACCAGAGACTCCGTGAATTTCTTTGCTTGGTCGAATGTGACTTTTGCCGGCATCGGCGCTTCAAAAGGATCGACTACAGCTTCAATCAAGACCGGCCCGCCGGTGTTGGCGGCAAGGGCTCGATCCAGGATGGCGCCACATTCTTTTGGATCGTCGATGCGGAAACCGGTGGCGCCGCACGCTTCAGCGAATTTCACGAAATCAATCGGCGCAAGATCGACGCCGTACTCAGGATTGCCCAGAAAGACCATCTGTTCCCACTTGATCTGACCCAGCGTGTTATTTTTCACCACCACAACGATAATGGGCAGTTTGTACTTGACGGCCGTGACCAGTTCCGCCATCAGCATGCTGAAGCCGCCATCGCCGACAAAGGCCACGCATTGGCGGTCAGGGTAGGCGATCTGCGCCGCCGTTGTGTAGGGCAGTCCACATGCCATGGTGGCAAGAGTGCCCGAACATGAATACATTTGTCCGCGCCTGGCCAGAATGTGGCGTGCCCACCAGGTAGTGATGGTGCCGCTGTCTGAGCTGACGATCGCATCCTGGCGCAGCCGCTGGCCCAATTCATGCGCAATCACTTGCGGCTTCATGGGTTTTTCCATATTGGTGGAGCGTTTGCCCATCAGATCCCACCAGTCTTTCATTCCATTTTGCGCTTTCTCCAGGAAGCCGCGGCCCTCTTTGCGGTTCAGGAGCGGCAGTAATTCCTGGAGCGTCCGGTTGCTGTCGCCGACGAGACCTACTTCAACGTTATAACGCAGACCGATGCGCGACGGATCCAGATCGATCTGCACAGCCCTGGCCTCCCCGGGCTTCGGCATGAACTCGATATAGGGAAACGCAGAGCCAACAATAAGCAGGGTGTCGCAATCCTCCAGTGCTTCCTGGGAAGGCTTGGTGCCCAGAAGACCGATGCCGCCGGTGGTAAACGGACTGTCGTCTGGAACAGCGGCTTTGCCGAGCAGAGCTTTCACGATGGGGGCGCCCAGCTTGTCAGCTGCCTGTTCCAGCGCGTCAGTGGCGTGCAAGGCTCCCTGGCCGGCCAGAATCGCTATCTTCTTGCCGGCATTGAGCACTTCGGCGGCGCGGCGGAGATCGCCTTCGTTGGGAAAATGCCCTCCGCCGGCGCGAACATTGGAAACATGTCCGGGAATGTTGCGCTTGGAAGCGGTCTTGCGTTCGGCTTTCATGTCCTGAATATCGGTGGGGAAAGCGATGTGCGCCACTTTGCGATATCCGATCGCCGTGCGGCATGCAAGTTCGGTCACGTTTTCAACGTGGGTCGGCCCCATCACGCGCGTGTTATAAGCAGCCACGTCCATGAAGAGACGGTCAAGGGCGACATCCTGCTGGGTAAACGTGTCATTCAGGTCGTGATAGGGCAGCCCGGTAATGGCAAGAACCGGTTGACCATCGAGTTTGGCGTCATAGAGTCCATTCAGTAGATGAATGCCGCCGGGACCTGAGGTGGCAAGACAGACGCCGAGCTTGCCGGTGAATTTTGCATAAGCGCAGGCCATGAAAGCGGCGGCCTCTTCATGACGCACCTGGACAAAGCGAATCTGTTCCTGGTGCGTGCGCAGCGCTTCCATGATGCCGTTGATACCGTCGCCTGGCAGGCCGAAGACAACGCTTACTTCCCAATCGATTAAGCCCTCAATGAGCACGTCAGCAGCAGTTTTGGCCATCGCAGAATCTCTCCTTATTCGCCAATGATTACTGAAATAGGATGCGGCGCGATAGCGCGCTGTTTTCGCGCACGGCTGCAACCAAAGCTGGAAAAACGGCTGCTGCTCTGTCGCATTCGCGCAGGCAGAGCAACTTTCGACCTTAAAACTGCTTTCCAACGTGCGCGACTTGGCCTCATAAAGTACAATATAGAAAAGGGCGGGCTGGTTGGCTCTCCTCTCAAAAAATCCGTTGTATCAGGAGTGCTCATGGCTGGAAGCTCTCGTACTACCTTCGCAAAAAGACAAAAAGAGCGGCAGCGGCAGGAGAAACAGGCTGAAAAAGCCCAGCGCAAGCTCCAACGCAAGGCCCAGGACCAGGAACAAGATCCGAATGCGCCGGAAAAGCCCAAAGACCTGACGGTAACCTACAACGAGGAAGGCATTCCCGAGGGATTTGGTTTCCACGATTTTTAGAGCTTTCGGAGCGGACTCGCCGCCCAAGGTGTAGTATTAAACAAGCAAGTCAGTTGTCCTCGACTCAGATAGACACACATTCCCGGCTTTTCGTCCTGCCTATTTCTGCTGAGAACAGCCCACCCCTAAGCACACGACAAAGGAGTCGCAGTGAAGAAGATCTACGTTGGTAATTTTTCTTTCCACATGACAGAGCAGGAACTTCGGGCGTTGTTCGAGCCTTTTGGCGCCATTGACAGCGCATCGGTAGCAACCGATCGCGATACCGGCAGGTCCCGCGGTTTCGGGTTTGTACAGATGCCCAACGATGATGAAGCAGAAAAGGCCATGGCCGCGTTGAATGGCAAGGATTCGGGAGGACGGGCCCTCACCGTGAACGAAGCAAGGCCACAAGCCCCGCGCAGCGGCTTTGGCGGGGGCGGAGGCGGACGCGGCAATGATCGCGGCGGCCCGCGCCAGCGCCGGGAGCCACGTTGGTAAAATCACCCAGCGTCGCCAGGCGAATGCGGGGAACAGCGGAAGCTCTCCCCAATACAACCTCCATGGAAACCGTTGTCTGCGGCAAGTGCGGACAACGGTTCGCCATTCGCTATGACGTTGCGGCGTTAAATGTGGAGCTTGCAAAAAAGCAGGTCTCTTTTGTAACAGAACAGCTGGTGTGGGACCACATTCAGGAACGGAAGCACCCCGGAACCATTGAGCTTCCAAACGTTTAATTAGGACGATTTTGTGTCCAAATAAAGTACGATAGATGCGTTAAATCTTTTTGCGTCAGGGACCAGGCTGGCCCTTTGTTTTTCAGCCCAGGAAATGCCATATGGCTGTTGAGAAGATGGCTGTTGAGAAGAATGGTGCAGCGACTGCAAAGGCGGAAGGCCATAGCGCCGTTTTCACCGTTTTGCGCCAGCTGTTAAAGCCCTATGAGGGCGAACTGGCGATCAGAACAGATAAGCCGGGAAATTGTTATCTTGAAACCCGGTCCTCCAGTTTGAACGGTCGCCGCATGTTTTTTGCGGGCGCCAAGATCAAAAAGAACTACGTCAGCTTCTACCTTCCCGCTTTATACATGTTTCCCGATCTCTCGGACAGAATCTCGCCATCGCTGAAGAAAATGATGCAGGGACAGGCTTGTTTCAACTTTACCACCGCAAATCCGGATTGGTTTGAGGAACTGGGCAGGCTCACCCAGGCTGGATATCAAAAACTCAAGAGCGAAATGCTGCTCTAGCTCCCAAGCGCCTGAAAGCAAAGTAGTAAACCTTAGTAATCGCTTCCTGGAAGATTGCACCATTTTTGTGCTATACTGATTTTGCTTTAGATCCGCGGTTGCAGGGCTCCTTAAGATCGAGATCTGGTCCAGGATTCCCACACTGACTTACCTCCGATTGTCTACGGCGAAAATTGAAAAAATATCGGCATGAGATCACTCTGCCCTGACGTTTTGATAACGTCTCTGTCAGCACCCGCCGCCGATCAAAGAAAGCAAAAAACTTCTAAGTGTCTACGTTTAAAGAACTTCCAATATCTCTCTATCTACAGGACCGCCTACAGGCGGCCGAATTTATTACCCCAACCGAGGTTCAGACAGCAGCAATTCCACATGTCGTGAACGGCAAGAATGTGGTCGCCACGGCGCAAACGGGAACCGGTAAAACTCTTGCCTTCCTGGTGCCGGTGATGGACAAGCTGTTGCTACAGACAGAATCGCGCCCTGGCGCCCTGGTATTGGTTCCCACACGGGAACTGGCCCTGCAAATCGGCGCACAGTATGAGCAATTACGCGGCAAGAAACTTCCCGCGGCGGCGCTGCTGATCGGCGGAGTAGCGGAAAAATCGCAACTGCGCGCGGTGCGGTCTGGCGCAAAACTTATCATTGCCACCCCCGGCCGGTTTGAAGACCTATATGACCGGGAACTCATTTCTCTGGCCGGAATTAAGACTCTGGTGCTGGACGAAGTGGACAGAATGCTGGACATGGGATTCATCCCTGCCATTCGCAGGATTGTCAGCCGGCTGCCAAAGTCACGGCAAACGCTGTGCTTCTCCGCCACGCTGGAAGCCTCTGTCGAACACCTGATCGACGATTACGCCCGCGGCGCGGTACGGCTGGCTTTTGGCTCGACCAAGAGATCTTCCGAATCGGTGAATCTGACAGCCTACGAAGTTCACGCCGACCAAAAGCTCTCCCTTCTGAAACGATTGCTGAGCGAAGAAACTGGCCGAACTCTGATTTTTGTGCGGACCAAGCGTGCTACCGAGCGGCTGGCTGAGAAACTGAACCGCCAGGGCATGAACGTGAGCGTGTTGCACGGTGATCGAAGCCAGTCTCAGCGCAACAGCGCTTTGACGGCCTTTCAGCACGGCAAATCGCGGGTTCTGGTGGCTACTGACGTCGCCTCGCGTGGAATCCACGTGGACGATATCGCCCAGGTCATCAACTATGATCTGCCGGCGATCCCAGAAGACTTCATCCACCGTGTGGGCCGCACGGGCAGGGCCGGGGCAACTGGCTCAGCCATCACCTTCTTTTCCGGGGTCGAGCGTTCCGATCTGGCCCGGATCGAGCGCACGCTTCAACTCAAGATGCACCGCGGCCAGGTTGACGGCGATTTGACTAGAGAGGAACGGGCCATGCCGGTTGATGTGTCTGCCATGAGGCCGGAACCGATCAAGCCGGGATCCAGGATGGTTCGCCTTCCAGGAGAGGTTTTTCAGCGTTATACGGTCTAACATAAGGCATTTGTGCCTTGCTTGGGCCAACAAACACATGATTTGGGGACTTTGGCGGCAAAACCGTCAAAGTCCTTGGTGTTATTAGGGGATGAAGTTGACAGATTCTCCTATAGAATAGAAGAATGTCCACACAAAATGATGCCAAGGCTGATTTACTGGTAAAAACGGCTGATTTTTACCGGCGCTCCATTGCCAATTACGGGCAATTTACAAGAACCGAAAGAAAGCCAAGAACCAAGAAACAACTGGAACAACGACTTCAGACCATTCTTAAGGAAATCGATTCCTTGAACGGCAAGCCCGTTTCCGCAGACTGATCCCGGGATTTTTTAAAGGCAAGCGGCCGTTCATCGAGCCCAGAGTACCTGCGTTTACCGGACTACGTATCAACCACCGCCAATGAAAGTCTATGGCGGGGACAAAAACCCGTCTCACCACGACGGGAACCACATCAACGTGGGCTGTAATGCCCGCGTCATGAGCCGCGCACACATGTTTGCTCGCCCACTACGCGAGAGGGAAATTACTGTTGGCCACCCACGATAAATACGACCCCGATTGGAAGCAAGTGGATTCTGAGGAAGAAGACAAAGGCTACCTCACCAAAAGCGAAGCCAGCGGATTCATTGGCGCAGAAGTCGCATCTGCCGACGAACTCGACGATCTGGTAATGACGCTGGATGGTGAAGGCATTGATCTGGGTGAAGGGGAGTTGCCTTCACAACGGCGAAGGAAGACCGGATTTGGCATTGACGACCATGAGGAAGTTGATGCCACGATCGCGCCCGGCGTTCTGGATAAAACCAGCGATCCTGTCCGCCTTTACCTGCGCGAGATGGGTACGGTGCCGCTGCTTACCCGCCAGGGAGAAATCGAGATCGCGAAGCGTTTCGAATGCGGGCACATGAAGGTGCTGAAGGCCATTTCGCGTTGTCCCATCGTGATTCGTGAAGTCAAAACGATTGGCGCTGACCTGGAATCCGGCGCACGCTCCATCAAAGAAATCGTGGTCTTTAACGAAGAAGACGTCACCGACGATATTCTTGAGGCCCGCACCCAGGCAACCATCAATGAGATCCATACGATGGTGGAGCACCACACCAAAGCGCAAAAGCTGGAAGAGAAGCTTGCCGGCATCAGCAGAAAGCAAAACCCCAAGCCGTATCGCCGCTGCCAGTGGAAGCTGGGACGGGAAAAAGTCGCGGTATCGCGCGTGATACGCGCTTTCAAGTACACGCCCGCGGAACGGAAGCGGCTGATTGACCGTGTCACATCCACTACGGACACCATGCGCGCGCTCGACCGCCAGGCGCAACGCCTGGAAAAGAAGTTCGAAAACACCCGCAACGAAGAACATCGCTCCGATTTCAGGAAACAGGTGAAGAGTTGCCTGGCTGACCTTAAACAGGTTGAACAGGAAGCAGGCGTCAGCTTCAAAGAGCTGGCGCGCACACAACGTGAAGTCGTGCAGGGGAACGTGGACGCCGAGTACGCGAAGCGCGAACTGGTGGAAGCGAACCTGCGGTTGGTGGTCTCCATTGCCAAGAAATACACCAACAGAGGATTGCAGTTCCTGGATTTGATCCAGGAAGGCAACATGGGCCTGATGAAGGCCGTGGACAAGTTCGAGTATCGCCGAGGTTACAAGTTTTCCACCTACGCAACATGGTGGATCCGGCAAGCCGTCACGCGCGCCATTTCCGACCAGGCCCGCACGATTCGCGTTCCCGTTCACATGATCGAGAACATCAACAAGCTACTGCGGGCGTCGCGCCAACTGGTGCAGGAGCTGGGCCGGGAACCGTCTTCAGAAGAAGTGGCGCAACGCATGGACATTCCGGTATCGAGCGTGCGCAAAGTGCTGAAGATCGCGCAGCAACCTATCTCGCTGGAAAGCCGTGTGGGCGAGGAAGAGGATTCGCGTCTGGGCGATTTCATTCAGGACACGACCGGAGTTTCGCCTGCCGATGCAATGATCCGCGTCAATTTGAAGGAACAGACTGCCAGCGTGCTGCGCACGCTCAACCCGCGCGAGGAACGAATTATCAAGATGCGCTTCGGCCTGGAAGATGGGTCCGAGCACACGCTGGAAGAAGTGGGCCAGAACTTCCAGGTGACGCGCGAACGCATCCGCCAGATCGAAGTAAAAGCGCTGCGCAAGCTGCGCCACCCTTCACGGTCCCGCAGGCTCAGGGCTTTTGTGGACCGGAAGACATTCGGCGACGGCCGAGAGTAGTTTTGTGGCGAGGCAGAAGCTGCGTATTCGCCGAGCCGTATATCCGTCTCAGGGATTGAGATGTGTATCCTTGCAGTCTTTATGCTACTGACCTGAGTTCTGCACTGCTTTTCTTGGCCATGATGTTCATGGCCAGCGGAATGGTAGTGAGGCCCCCGACAATCGCAAGGGCCAAGCCCGCAGCTTTTCTTTGGTCGTCACTCAGCCGACCGGAAAGCAACAGCCCTATTCCCGCGCCAAATGCAACTCGGGTCCCTGCAATTAGAATGATTTCCGCAATGCTAAGTTTGCGTTCTAACACGGTTTCACCTTCGTTTCTTCACGACAAGCGTGACGTACAGTTTGATTCAATGTGTCCTGCGATGAATCAGTCGCTGGTCACTGCCGGACGACAAGACGATCTGTGATCCGTCGATCACCAGCGTAAGCCTTAGCAAGCTGCATGGCCATCTCATGCTGCGACTGGCTGGTCACGGTGCCGTTCAGCGTAATGCTCTGGTCATCCACGACAGCCCGAATGTTCGAACCGGCATAGGGCGCGTTCTTGCTATCCAAATCTTTCTGGAGCTTTTCGGAAATATCCTTGGTGGACATCTGGTGATGATCGGTCTTGGTATTAGGCGAGTTATTGTCAGAGATTGACGGCTTTGAGCGTTCCGATCCTGGCTGCTGGGCCAATATTGCAGGCGTAGAAAAGAGCAGAAGAAGGGTCCATAGCAGCAATCGCTGTTTCATTTCAGACCTCCATGGCGGAGCGAAACCGTAACGTCGCCCCAACAGTTTCTTGGATGCCTCGGACCCAACTGATGACGGAGCATTTGATTCAAAGCGCCGCTGAATGACTCGTTGGGCCTACTCAGAGCGCAGTGCTTCCGCCGGGTCGACCCTGGCAGCACGGGCAGCAGGGAGAGCTGATGCAATCACTGCGGCAGCAAGGATTACCGCAGCGGATGCAATCAAGGGCAGCGCACCTGGCAATTGCACCTCTGCGACATATTTGCCGATCGCCCGTTCGAGGACGAAACCAACCACAAAACCCGCGGCTACACCTACGCCTGCAATGACCATGCCCTCGGAGAGAACCTTGGTGAGAATACTGCGCGGCTGAGCGCCTAGTGCCTGACGGATTCCGAACTCGCGCGTGCGCCCGCTCACGGAAAAGGCGAGCACGCCCGCCACTCCCACCACGGAAATCAACAGCGCCAATGTGGCGAATCCGCCGAATACAATGGCATTGAGACGGTCGGGCGTCAGTATCTCCGTGCGCACATCTTCCAGTGAACTGGCCCGCTCCACAGGCTGGTCTGCCGCCATGTCATGGATTGTCCGGGTGATGCTAGGAACCAGCGCATACGGATCATTCTGCGCGCGCACGAAAAGACGGCCGTTCCAGCCTTCCTGGGTTGACGGCTGATATACCGTCATGGCCGGTTGCGGGATGATGTTTTCATCGTCCACGTCGGGCACCACGCCAATGATCCGCCGCGGCTCAGTGCTGATGCCGATAAACTTCATCACGCTGTCCGTCCATTGCAGATGGCGGTCCACGGCTTCGCGCCCGGGAAACAGCCGCTGGGCCACGCTCCTGCTAATGATCACCACGCGCTCCGCGCCGTCACGGTCGGTGTCCCTGAAGTCGCGGCCTTCCACAAGCGGGACTCCCAGCGTTTCAAAGAATCCGGGTGAGATCGACCGGAAGCGTGCGCGCAGGTCCTCGCTGTTTTCACGCCGCGCGCCTTCTACAGAGAAGGTAAAGCTGATGCTCAGGGCCCGGCCATCGCGCCAAGGCACGCCGAAGCCTGAAGAGACATGTTCCACTCCAGGCAGCGTGCTGACGCGGCGCTCCACTTCGCGATAAAACTCCTGCACCTGCTGCGGCGTTTTCCCTTCCGCCATCACCGGCAGATTTACCGCCAGAACGTGCGCTGTTTCAAATGGCGGCTGCGTTTTCTCCAGCACCAGCAGAGTTTTTACCAGCGCACCTGCCCCGGCCAGCAACAGGAATGACGCTGTGATTTGTGTCACGGCAAAAATGCCAAGCCTTCGGCTGCTTCCTCCGCTCACGCGCACGCCACTGCTTGAGAGACCGAACCCCGCGGAAGTGTCCGGGGCAGGCAGGCGAGGCACAAACGCAAGGAAAACGGCGGCGACCATCGCAAGCGCGACTCCAATCCAAATCATGCTGAAATCGAGCGTGAGATCCAGAGCGCGCACTGAAAACCGTGACGCATAGCGGGCCAGCACAGCGACCATCGGGGCGGCAATAGCAATCCCTGCCAGCGCGCCGCTGCCGCAAAGCACAATTCCTTCCGCCAGCAGCGAACGCCGGAACGCGCCGGTGGTTGCTCCCAGGGCGGCGCGAATGGCCATCTCGGGTTCACGGCGCACTGCCCGCGCCAGAATGAGGTTGGCCACATTGGAGCAGGCAATCACAAACAGCAGGCCGGACGCGGCGAACAGCACCCATAAAATCGTCCGAGCACGCGAATTGATCTGGTCATGCATGCGCGTTACTTCAATTTTGTAATGGTCCCCAGGCTTGTAAACCTCAGGATGCGCGGACACCATGGCCGCATGCACGGTTCGCAACTCCGCCCGCGCTGCATCCAGGTCTGCGCTGGGAGCAAGACGCGCAAACACCTCGGTCATACGATGCTCGCGGCCGGTCACCATTGTCGCCGAAAGGTGATGCGGGCTGGTGACAATGTTGGCAATCATCTCCGTTTCCACCGGATAAGGAACGGATGGTTCCAAAACCCCAACGATAGTGGCGGAACGGCTACCCTCGAAGCCCCCAAGACGCACCACTTTCCCGATCACGCCGCGGTCAGAATGCAGTGAGTTGACCCAGAAACGATAGGTAAGGACCACCGCGCCCGCGGCTTTGGGGCCATCGTCGCTGGGATTGAGCAGGCGTCCGAGCACCGGACGCAGCCCCATCACGTCAAAGTAATTGCCATCCACCACACCGGCGCGGATCTCGCGTGGCTCGCCTAGCCCGACAATGGTGAAGTCGACCGCGGAAAAAGTACCAAGCTCTTTGATGCTCTTGAGCCCGCTGGCAATGTCATTGATTTCCGGAACGGAGAAGGTGGTATTGTCGGCGCCGATTCCAGGGGCGCTCTGGCGCACATACAGCAGGCGGTCTTCGTCGCGATTCGCCAGCGGCCGCAGCAGCACACCGCGAATCACGCTGAAGATTGCTGCATTCGCGCCGATACCAAGAGCCAAGGTAATGGCCACGGTGAACCACAATGCCCGGGCCCGGGCTAAAGAACGTATCGCAACTTTCAAATCGCGAAGAAAAGACATGGCTGCCCTCAATGATGTGGTTATATCAATCTCGCCTGAATGGCGCAACAGTCTCGCTGATTTAAGTTAGACGTACAAGGAGATATTACAGAAGCGACAAAAGGGCACGCCGAGAGTCATCAGCTTGGCATACTGGAATAAAAATTTTGAGCGTCCGTCCGTGGCCGCCGCTGCTCTGCCTTCAGCAGTGCCTGGGCGAGCCGATCATTGCAATGCGTCGTCGCAACCAGGGCGCGCAGAGATTTTTCCGGGCAGCGTGATTTGCGTCTCTCAACCGCAAATTCTTTCAATCGAAGGCTTCTATTTGGTCAAGAGCAAGGCAATGACCCCGGCCAGCTGGCGAGTGCGCATGTCCCACGTGCAGTCACGAACATAGGCTTGCCTTTGTTCCACCTTGGCCGCCGTATCGTGCTCCAGCGCGTTCTCCACGGCTTGAATAAACTCATCAGCCGACTGATAAAAGCGTATTCCCGGAGCGTTCCGGTATTCGTAAAGAGGCGCCATCACGACCGGTTTGCCGGTCGCCATATATTCGCGCACCTTAATGGCGCTCCCGTAGCTCGTGAAAACGCTGCTCAGCTTCCACGGGAGCACACAGACATCGAAGTGCCGGATGTATTCAGGTAGTTGCTGATAGGGCCTGGGACCAAGGAAATGAACGTTTGGGGCATCAACCAGCGAGAAATTTGAGCGCAAACCGATGAGGACCCAATGCCAGTCCGGCCGGCGCCTGCTGACTTGCTCAATCAGGTCCACGTCCATGATGAAATCCATCGCCCCAAAATAGCCGAGCACGGGACGTGGAACGGATGCGATTTCCGGCGCTGTTGTCGCCGCCGGAACGGCAAAATGGTCATAGTCCACTGCCTGCTCCAGAAAATACTTATTGGACTCCGGAGCTTCTTCAAATAATTTCCGCCCGGAATACATCACCACATCTGCCAGAGCCTTAAGGCGCGCGTCGAATTCGCGGACCACGCGTACGGCCAGGGCGCTGTCTTCATTCGCATCGTACTTGTCAGAAACGTGATAAAGGATCAATTTTGCAGGTAGACGCTCAACCACTACCGCCGCCGAGGGAATCGCAACCCACACGATCGGACGCGACATGCGGCAGATCAGCATGGCGAGCCGGATCTGGCTCCACAGCAGCCATCGATTCAAAGTCTGGGCCCATCGCGGACCGTAGACTGGCAGATTGATCGGGGTCATCACGTGCAGTCCTTCGGGCACCTTCCGCAACCAGCGGGTATAACTGCGCAACTTGCGGCGGATTTTCAGGAAAAAATCTGGATTTGAGACTGAAGGAAGACCCATGCTCAGGGAGTTGATGAACAGGACTTGATTGCTCTTTGCCAGGCGCTTCAGGATGTGGTTCTTGGAATGGGGATGGTGATACCACCAGTCTTCGCCCGCAAAACAAATGATAGATTCTCCCGCCAGGCCATATTGTTCCACGCTTACTCTTCCCATGAGAGCGTTGTCTTCAAGGTTGTGGGAAGCTGGGCGTCCATCGCGATCGAAAGCTTCCATGCTGGCCCCGTCGTGCCGTAGAGCCTGGAGATCTGAGAGGGCGCGGTCGCGATATGGAGCACGCCTCCGCCACGGACCAGCAGGTTGACTTTTCTCTTGCCTTGCAAAGTGCAGCGGGCCATCGAACCGTCAGATGTCGTGCCAGAAATCCTGACTCCCGGGCCTAATTGAAAGTTAAGCTCAATCCGACGCGGACCGCTTCCCTGAACCATGTCTTCCAGGTCTATCTGCCGGGGACTCTCCCAGCGTACAGCACGTCTATGGACCGCCCCCAGGGACGCATATCCGATGTGCTCAGCTGAAAACCCATGGCGGCCTGTGGAGTCGCCATGAAGCGGAGAGACCTGGGCTTCATCGCCAAGGGAAAATACTCCCATTTGCGCTTCGGGAATGCGGTTCTGCTCTTGTCCGTCAACTACTACGGTATTGTGAGAAAGAGTCGATCGAAAAAGATTGCGGGTGATCGCATCTCGTGTATAACAACCGGTTCCCGGATCGCACAAAATCTCTTCACCATCCAAGCGGAGGATGATGCTGAGTTTGTCATTGTGAGTATGCGAGCCTTTTCCGTGAATGCCGTTGGGAACGGCACAAAAAAGAAGATCGGCCTCCCGCCACCGCATCACCGCAATCCCTGAATCGGTCAAATGCACGCTTTGCATTTCGGAGGTATCGAAATGCTTACCTGTTCGGCAGGCCGCTTCGTTCTTCACCCTGTACCAGGGTGCATCTTCAGAATACACCGACGCAGGACAACCCAGCAGGGCAAAACCGAGCCCAATCAAACTCTTAACCCGAAGTGAATCGCGCTCCGGAACCGGTACAGTCGCCATTTGCCCGAGATCGTCGAACATCAACTCTACTCGTCCGTCATCGCAGTCGCCCACGTGAGGCAGCCCGCCTTCTGGACTGGCAAGGGCCTCCATCCATTGGAACATTTTCCGCAGCCGATCGGTGAATGCCGGTGATGGAACGGCCCCCTCGGCCTTCATCAGTTGATAAGCGGTTAGAAACAATTGCGAAACCAGCGCGTGGTAACCGGTGGACGCTTCGAAATGTCCGCCGTCCTCATACGTATGGAGCATGATTTCCCGCTCCAGAAGCAAGCGATATCGCTGCCTTCGGCGTTCCATGTCCGGCCCGTCAAGAAACACTGCCAACCCGTAGAGTCCCACAAGATTGCTGAGGTAGTGGTTCCCACGAACGATGTGTGAAAACTCAAGGTGCCCCTCAATGTAAATCATGTGTTGCCACATTGACTCGGCAACCCGCTTCATCCATGGCGACTCATCATCGCCGAACGGACGCAGCAAGTTGATAAGCAAAAGAACGCTGAGTGCGCGAAGCGCAACCTCCATCGCCACCGTCCAGTTCACTCCTCGTCCGGCGGGATTGTGGCGGATCCAGTCGTCGACAAAATGCCGGGCCGCATCGCGATATCTCGGGTCATTGGAGAGGCAAAACGCTTTCCCCAAAACAGGCAGGAATTGTAGACGAGAGAGCTCCCACGGAACTTTTACGTCGGAACCATCAAACCGAACGAGAGCAAGAGATTGGCCGGCCTGCATTGGCCATTCTTTTCCGGAGATGAAGTCCCGCGACCACGGCGGTGAAAGACCAAGCTCTTGCGTTCCGTAACTGAGAAAAGGGATATGGCCTAAACAAATCTCATCCGCCAATTGCAAGATCACTTGACGTTGCTCAGCGCTGATTGCCGAGAGATCAACGTCGTAGTATGTGGCTTGGCGGATCCTGACAGACGGCGTTGCACTCTCCAATACGTGCCGATAATAATTTGCCCGCCACTTGCGGGTTGCCCTCCAAAGCGTCTCGCGCGCGAGTGTGATTGGCTTCTCCCTGCATACGATCTGTAGAATGTTTCTGAGGGTTCGCACTGGGCCTATTCTAGGGCTGCGGCATTATCAAGTCCAAATCTACGTTTTGCTTTGTTCGGTGAACTCGCACTCATCGAGGCTCTATTTGATGGCGTGAATGCTAATGAACCAGCCCCAGTCATCCGGCAGGAATCGTGTAAACCAGCGAGGCAGCATGCGCGTGTCATAGATGGTGAGGTGCCGCTGAGTTCGGACCTGCTGGAAATCCCCAAAAAGAGTCTTACACTCGTACACCGTGTACGCCTTGGTTCCGGGGCTCTCAACGAAACGATCGAGGACTTGTCGAAACGTCATCCAGGGCCGTCCTCGCAGAGCGGCGAACCACAACCACGTTTTGAGGACTTTGAGCGAGTATCGGCCATACAACATGCCGACAAACATTCCGCCCGGCCGCAGCACTCTGTGAATTTCTTTCACAATGAGTTCGGGGTGCTCCGAATGGTGGATTACGCCCCACGAATAGACCAGATCGAAAGATGCATCCGGGAAGGGCAGATGTTCGGCATCAGCCCGCCGCAAATCTGACGACAATCCGTACAAGGCAAGTCGTTCCCGGGTCATTGCAACAGCTGCATCTGTCAGATCCACTCCATGACAATGAAGTCCCGCTCGCGCCCATTGCAGGTGATCAGTACCGGCCCCGACCCCGATCTCAAGCATCTCCTTTCCATGATGCCGTGTGAATTGCGCCACTGAATGGATGAAAGGCTCCACCTGATAACGATAGTCTTCAATTCGCTCAAAATATTCGCGTGTCGCCGCGGTAGATTCACCGGTAACCGTCTGGCCTGTGCCGCAAGGCGCCTGCTCCCAATATTCCTTGACGCCCTGATTTGCCGCCGTGTTCATTTCTGATGACTCCTGCTGGCCGCACACGCAAAGTTCTCCTGCGGCGCCGCACCGTCGATCTCTGGAAGATCGCCTTTCGTCCCTTCGTAAAGTTTGAGGCTCTTCCATCTCTTATGAGTAATCCACGCTACTCCAAACAAAGCTATTAGGTAGGAAACTGATGACACGGCAGCTGCGCCGTTGATGCCATAGGCAGGAATCGCCCAGAGATTGAGTCCAATATTGAGAATGGTGGAAATTATCCACAGCACCACCACACTCACCGGGAAACCGCAGCTATTCAAGTACTGCACCAGAACAACCTCCACCCCAAGAAAAAAAACGCCGGGCGCAAGAAGCAACAGCGCTGTGCTGGCCGGGGCAAAGGCCTTCCCAAACAGCAGTATGATCACCCACTTTGCTGATAATGCCAGTACAGCCACTATGACCAGCAAAGTCAGACAGATGGCGGCAGAGGCTTTGAGCGTTAGTGCCTGTTTCTCTTTCTCGTTTTGAAGGCCGGATAGTTTAGGAAACAGCAACGCGGAAACTGCAGCGGGCAGCATAAGAACGTAGTCGCCCAGGGAACCTACAACAGAATAATAGCCGGTGGCCGCTGCTCCCAGCATCGACCTGACCATCAGCAAATCTATCCTCACTACCAGGAACCCGAACACGCAAGACAAATAGACTTTCCACCCCACTCCTAAATTCTTGCGAAAAAGGCTCATTGACGGCGGCATCGTGAAATCGCTGAACTTGCCCAGAATCCGCAAAGCCAGTCCCAGAGATACGGCCTGCGCAACCAACACAACAAGAAACAGGACCTCCGGGGTCTTCGTTCGCACCGACACGACCGCAATGATCAATGCGGCGGCAAGCGCCTTATTCATCAATTCTATTGTGTTGTAGAGCCGTACTTCCCGGATCCCCATCAGCAGATTCACAGCAAAAAGATAAGCTAGACCGACAGGAATTCCCGCCAAGGCAAGCACCATCAGGGAGCCACCGATGGGGGCGAAGCCGCGGAAGAAATGAAAAACCAGCCAGAATGCCGCCGCTCCGGCAGCGCCCACCATAAGGCTGGTAATTAATGAATTCGCAAGAAGCGTACCAAGAAGCGTGCGGTCCTTCGCGACAAAGTATGAATTTGAGCCTTGCAATCCCAGGCTTCCCAGTTGCACCCCAATAACGGCAATTACCATCGCTACTGCGTAGGCGCCTCGGCCTTCCGGGCCAAGAGCACGCGCCACGATCACGCCGGTAACGACGCTGAGCGCAGCCATCAACAGCTGTGTGCCGTAAGTTCCCAGCACATGCCGAAAGAAAGTCGTGCGCAACAGCTTGCTGAAGAATTGCTGTGTAGCCCTGGGCTCCACTACCGTTGGCAGCTCCAACTTCGGCTCTGCTCCGCTTTTGACTCCCACTCCCAAACAACGCCCCCAGATGAACCCGTAGATTTTAGACCGCGTTTTCCGGCTTTGTACCTTTTGCGACCAGGAACCACCCAAGCCAGCGCTCCAGAAATGGAGCCTGGGCCAGTTCATATTTCTCAATCGTCAACGCAGCGGGAGCAAACAGGCCGCGCAGGCTCCTCTTGGAATAGAAATCAATATGCACGGGGTCGCGACTATTTTCGACGTAGAGTCTCCATTTGGCGCCCAGGCGGAGCATCAACTGTATGCGGTGGAACGACCACCAGGCGTACACCATGATGTTGAATCTTCCGCCCGGCCTCAGCACGCGATAAATCTCCTCCACCACCTTGCGGGGCTGTTCAATGTGGTGAAGCACGCCATGAGAATACACATAATCAAAAGACCCGTCGGGAAATGGCAGGGCCGTTCCTTCCGCCTGATAGATCTGGGCCCGGCCTTTCAGTCGTTCCCGCGCAAGTTGCACGTGGGCCGGGGTAATATCCACGGCGCTTGCGATTGCCCCTCCGAGTACAAATTGCTCGAGGTCCGCCCCAGCACCACAGCCAATCTCAAGAACGCGCTCTCCGGCATGTTTATCGAATTCCGCAGCCCCGCGAAGCCAGGGATAAATTCTGTAGCGGTCCTCTGAGGGAGTGTTCAGCGGAGTCTTGCCCCAATGTGCAATTGCCAATTCGGAAGACTCCAACTGTGTTTGAGGTGCATGCTCAATCATCTTGATAAGACCTTGCCTTCACAATATTCATATATCCGGCGCTTTGCGGAAACCATGCCACTTAAATCATCTCACTGATTTCGCAACTTCACGGGATTCTTCGGCGGCCGACCGTACGGCGGGATTTCTGTGATCAACCCATCCCAAGATTGCCAAATGATCCCAAACTGCTTCAGCATTCTGCTTCCATGTATGCTGAGCCAACACCGCTTCACGAGCCCGCTTTCCAAGGGACGCGCGGACCTCTGGACGGCCCGCCAGATACAAGACCGCCGCAACCAGTTCGTCCACGCTTCCAGGAGTGACCAGCCATCCGGTATCGCCATGAACGAATATCTCCCCCATCTGACCCAGCCGGCTGGCAATTACGGGTTTCGCCATCGCCATGTACTCGAATACTTTGGTAGGGGATCCGAAAAACTGGCTCCCATCCTGCATAGGGGTGTGGGGTGAAACAAAAATATCGGCCGCATCCATATGCCTGGCGACCGCATCATGAGCAATCAAGCCAGTGAATATCACCTGGCCGCTTTTCACCCAGGGCTCAAGATGCAGGGCAACCTCAGCGCGCAGAGGACCGTCGCCAATTAGCAGAAAGCGCAAACTCGGGTGCGAGGCATGGTCCACCGTCTTCTCCAGTAGGCGGCGCATGGCTTCCTGAAGCACAGAGATACCATGCCAATAGCTGAATGTCCCGACAAAACAGACTACGACATCCTCCGCTGCGATTCCCAGCTCAGTTCGCACTTCCCCTCCGCCTTTGCCAGGATGAAACGCCGTAGGGTCGACAGCGTTGGGGTTCACCAGAATTCTGTGCTCAGGTATACCGCGATTGACGAGTTCCTTTCTCAGAGGCTCCGAGACAACGACGATTAAAGCGGCGCATTTCAAACAACAATCTTCACATAGTTTCAACCATGTCCGGAACCGCGCTGGGTCCCAGTTTTCTGATACCCATACCTCCGAACCGTTGTACTCGAGGATAAAAGGAACTCTCAGTTTAAGAGAAAGAACAGCCCCCGACACTGCAAATCGGCTATGCCGATGGTAGAGAGCAACAGGCGACTGATTCCCCAATGACTTTCGCACAGCCCGCACAAAGCGCCAGTTGTAGGCTATTGCCGCAGCCTCCCAGAACAGCGAAGGCCAGCTAGACAGTGAGATGCATTGCTCTGGAAAAAAGTCTTGCGGTAGGGCACGCGCCGTGAAGACGCGGCCGTGTATGCCACACTGCTTCAACCCGAGTAGAAAGCCGCGCACATGGCTCATCGCCCCGCCCACGCTAGAGCGCAGCATAGGGTGTGGGAAGAGATATATCAAAGGCGCGGTGGCGACGGTCGCGGCTGAACGCGGGGGAGAAAAACGACGCCGCAGAACGATCTTCAATCGGATGAAACTGAACAACAAGACAAACACATCAGAAATAGCTGCGAGTACAGTAACTGGAGCCAGACGCAGCCAACTCCAGGGGCCATACACTTTCTTGTTGCCGGCATTATCGACAAGTACGGTTATCGAACACCGGTGCAATAACCCGATCCAGGGAAGCAGATGCAGCGCATTAAAATCATTGAGCGAGCGGAACACAAATACAACGGCCTTACCTCGTAGCCGCCGCAACATGCGGACCTGCTCAATAAAGGGACTTTCCCGCAGGGCTCTCTTCTTGACGATCACTGTTTCATAGCTGGGATAGAGCGCCTGCACAGCCGCAAGGCTCTTTGCCGCGTCATCATTCCACGGGACCACAAAGATCCGACTCGGTTTCCTCATTACTATTTTTCTGCTCTTACCACAAGATACCAACCTCCAAATCCGAGGTGCCGCTCCATCCACTCCCGGGGGATTGGTCGCAGCACATGGCGCAGCCGGCTGAAATGTCCGTGATCGACGTGGCAACTAGTGATCTCAACTCTGGAAAATGGTGAACTAAACTTTCTGAGATTTCTACGGCTATAAACTTTTACCAGTGGGACTGCGGCGTTATTATCAGACCGATATTCAATTTCGGACAATAATTTTCGCCAGCCTTTGCGTATAAGTCCCATCTTCACGATACCATGAACCAAAAAAGTGTTGACCCAGAAGAACCATGAATTACGGTTATATATACCAATGAGAGCGACCCCGCCCGGCCTCAGAACGCGATGAACTTCAGAAAAAGCTTTGGGGGTATCCGGAGTGGACATTAAGACGCCGAAAGAATAGACGACATCAAAGGAGTTATCCGGAAACGGCATGTCCTCTGCGTCGCCGTAAATGGGAGTCGTAGAATAACCCTCCAGCGCAAGATGACGCTGCGTATGGCGCAAGTGCTCGCGACTCAGGTCAAGGCCAGTCATGCGATTTCCATTTCTCGCAAAGCTGAAATGATCGCTGCCCACTCCAACACCTATCTCCAATACCTCTTTGTCACGGACCTGATCAAACCCTATGACACGGTGAAACCATGGACCGTAGTCTTCGTATCGATAACGGCGCACTTCGCGATAGAACTCTAGAGTTTCTGGCTCAACTCCCTGTGCAGTGCAGGCCCCACACGGGTCTGTGTCCCATTGCTTTTGTGCTTCGATCTTATCCGGATGTAATGCTGTCTCCATAAATCTCTTCTCCTCCTTCAGGTGCGTCAGTCAGTAGCATCGTGCATTTTAAATCACACTCGGCAACGGAAGCAGAATGGATCGCATTGTCAACCTACCGAAAACAACAATGCAATAAACAACCGGGCTTTCCCGCAGTAGGATGTTTGTCGATATAGAAAGGAAGTGTTATTCCGAATCGCTCGTTCCAGAACAGTACTCATCGGGACCTGCCGGCACATTCTATCACGAAGATTTCGCGCTCCGTTCCTATATTCAACTGAATGGGTCAGAACATTACAAGAACAACGGAGGCAGCCGAGAAATCCATATTGGTCATTTACCCATTCCGATCACGTCTTTTGGGGAGCCTGCAGTGTTTCCCCGGATAGAATTCCCAAGGTTGCAATGATCGGCGGGGGTGCCCTGAGGGGCAAACTCAAGCGAGAACATCCATCCACTTGAGAATGCCAACGGAAGTTGATCAGCGATCCAAACATTAAACCGTATGAATCCTGGCAACCGGCCAAGCGTGTTAGCCACAAAAGGTCCGCTGGCAAACGAGGTTGCGCGCTGGTCGATGATACTCAGCCCTTGAGTCCCGAACATGGCTCTAAGTCTACTCAGGGTGAAGCGTTGAACGTGTCCCTCCGTGTCGTCGGAACTGGATATGCGTGGTGGTGGATCAGGCTTGCGAAGCAGCTTCCTGCGAAACGCATAGCAGGAGTCGAACAATCCATCCAAGCGCAGGCGGTAATAGGTTCTGGAATCGAACTCGAACAAGCCGTAGCCGTTGGGCACAGTGACGATCACAAGGCCGCCAGCTTTTATAAGCCTGAGGGAGTCTGCCAACAACGACTCTGGATTATGAAGGTGCTCTAGCACTTCACTGACGATGACAACGTCAAACTGACCCGTGAGCGACGAAGTGGGGCCGCAAACAAATCTGGCCCCGGAAAACTGCCTTGCACGTTCAATCGACGGGGCATGAGGATCTACACCTGTTACTCGATAGCCAAGGTTAGCCAGCGGAATCGCCAGCTGTGAACCATTACCGCAGCCGACATCGAGCACAAAAACGTCCCGGCTGCCAAACCTGCTGCAACAATGGCGATCAACGAATTCCAGACGTTTGCGGTAACCCCAGAGATTCTCTTGCATATCGTCAAGCCCCGGCTTTCAGGCCGTCTAACGCTGATGGAGCGCCGTTCCTCAACTCGTCAGTGATTCCATACTTGTAGATGACCGCAAGGCAGAAAATGTACCAGAGATTAAGGTCTGAGTAATATCCGCTGGTAAGAGCCAGACCGCTGATCCAATAGCTAAGAAAAACATACACAAAAAATGTCCAGGAAAGTCTTCGCCCCGGCAACGCAGATCGCCTCAATTTCCAGAACGCCATCACCAGGAGAACCTGGCTCATCGCAAAAGGCACGAAACCAACCAGACCTGTTTCAGCAAGCACCGCGCCAACATTGCTGTGGGGATAATCGAGCGCCGGCGTGCTGTCATAAGAGAGTCTTGCCGCCGCGCTGGTGGTAGCTGCCAGGTGAAAATTATTAAGGCCGACGCCAAGTACCGGGTGGTCGACAAACAACTGAAGGTTTTGCTTTTGTTGGGCCATGCGGGCGTAAATATTTCCGGCCTGCGAAACCCGTTCCTCGAAGAGTTCCGGCACGGAAATCATCACAGCCAGCACTCCTGCGCCCATCAGGGCGAGCACGCTGAGCCGCAGAGCCCTTTGGCCCACGGTGAGCCGACGAAATAGATCAACCACCAGGATGCATGCGATGGTTAGCGCAATCGAGCGGAAGAGCGGCAGCATGGCAGCGGTAAGCGCCGCAGTTATTCCAATTACGTTCAGCAGTTTTTGCCATCCAGGCATCCTGCCGGCGATTGCGGAGCGCAGGAACCATATCAGGCAGAAACTGACGAGACCGATCAAGCCATACGAATTATTGGAAGAATAGGGCCCATTAACACGCAGTATTAGCACATCCTGGCCGCCGGCGAAGGTTTCTCCGGCTCCCGGCAGCGGCAACAGGTCTCTTCCCAAATAAACTTCCGCGACTCCTATGGCGGCAGAATAAATTGCCGCGACGCAGGCCAGCCCATGCATGAGCCGCAGATATTTTCGAACTGGGAAGCAGGCGATGACATACCAGCCAAGAATGGCCGGAAACACGAAGACCTCCAGCCACATTCGAACTGAAAGGCGGATATCGCCAACGTTGACAACTGAGAGCAGAGCCGCCACCAGGAAAATAATCCACACAAGCGCGGTCTTGCGCAAGTCATCGGGGATCGCGGTACGCTGGCCCCGCGGGCAAAGCACAATCGCCGCCGCCAACATTAGAATGGCAGCCCGGTCAAAAGTGAAGATGCCTCCTTCACGTGGAAAGGTCAAAAAATAATATCCGAGGGGAGATAATCCCACCCATAACAACACGATCAGGTCCGCGTTTCCGTCGACAAGCTGAAAGATAAAATAGCCCGCAGCTGCTAGAGCCAGCAGCGATCCGATGCCCAACAAAGACAATGTGGGCGCAAAAGCAGCGCCCGCTAAAATCGCCGTTACAATCGCAAAGGCAAGCCCCTGATACCGCACGGAAGACGGTCTCGCCATGACGGTTGCGTTGGGAGGCGTCATAGAGTTACAGCCTCACCGCCATCTCCGCTTTCAAGGCGCGCACTGCCTGCGAACCGAGCGCGCTCGATGTCAAAGCGGCCGCAGAAGCAAGCGCCCCTGGAGAGATATATTCATTCCACCAAAGCGCAAGGTTCAGAAGAAACCATGCCTGCGTAGCGTACTCTGGACCAATATAACTTTGGACCGCCTTCGGATCCAGGAAATCTGTCTTGCGGGAGAATTCGGTCAGAATCTCGCGCGTGTAATCTCCCAGCGAGCCCTTGAACCATTCCTGGACCGGCACGCCAAAGCCCTGCTTTTTGCGGTCGATGATCTCATCCGGGATCAACCCGCGCACCGCACGCTTCAGAATGTGCTTGAGTTCACCATCGCGTGTCTTCATTGCCGCCGGAATGCTCATGGCCAGTTCCACAAACTTATGGTCGAGAAAAGGCACCCGCGCCTCCAGGCTTACGCCCATGCTCATCTTGTCCACCCGCATGAGCAGCAGCTCAGGCAGACGCATATTCAGATCCACAAACGTCATCCACTGCAGCGGCGTCTGCTCCCATGCCATTTCACGAAACCGCTGATAAATCGGCGCCAAAGCCTCCCATGAACTGAAAGAAGCAAACTGGGACCGCAGCCTGGGAGAAAGCAGACGATTCTTTTGTGTTTCGGTAAAAGCTTCGGCCCCGCCCCAAAAGATGGGGCCGCCGCCGATTCCACGCCGGAGCAACTCGGCATGGTAACTCTCCGAATGCCCGGCAAGTTCCAGCACGCTGAGGCCCATTTTTTTTAAGAACCTGGGAACCGGCAGGTTATTCAACTCCTGCAACCGGAGCTTCACTTTCCACATCGGGTATCCCCAGAAGAGTTCATCGGATCCTTCGCCCACCTGGCAGACAATCACGCCGTTCTGCCGGGCAAGCTCAGAAACGTAATAGACAGGCACACAAACGGGGTCGGCGATGGGCTCGTCCTGCAGCTGGACCATGCGCGGTAGAAACGCCATCAGATCGCCGGCGTCAAGGATTCGCTCGCGGTGCTCAGCCTTGATCAGGCGTGCAATCTGCCGGGCATAGGGGAGTTCGCTGGGATAGCTTCCGTAATTTTCGTCATAGCCGATGGAAAACGTACTTACCGGCTGCCGCTCGCCTTCCGAGAAGAGCACGGCGTTGGTGCTGGAATCAACTCCTCCTGAGAGAAAGACGCCCACTGGGACATCGCTTACCTTACGCAGCTTGACCGCCGTACGAAGCTCTGCCAGCAGCTCTTCGGCCACCTGCGCTTCGCTCTCTCCCGTTTTCGGATGAACGTGGTCCCATACCTCCCAATACCGCTGTTCGTGCATGGTTCCATCTGGGCGCACTCTCAGCCATGTGCCGCCAGGCAGCTTGCGAATGCCGGCAAAAAGCGTATCCGGCGCCGGCGTGGTCAGGAAAGAAAGATAGTGGTAAAGGCCTTCTTCATTGACCGCCCTGGGCTGTTCGGGGTCGTGCAGCAGGGCTTTGATCTCTGAAGCAAATACAAGTCTCTGGTGGTGTACGCTGTAATAGAGCGGCTTGATGCCTATGCGGTCGCGCACCAGCCAAAGCTCGCGCGTCCGGGCGTTCCAGACCGCGATGGCAAACATGCCCCGAAACTTATGAACGCACTCCGGCCCCCACTGCTCAAAAGCGTGGATGATGACCTCGGTATCGGAATGGTCCGTTTTCCAGCGATAATTGCCGGCAGATTCCAGTTCCCTTCTGATCTCTGCATGATTATAGATTTCGCCATTGAATGAGACCCACAAGGTGCCATCCTCATTGCTCATCGGCTGCAACGCTGCTTGCGACAAATCAATGATGGCGAGCCGGCGATGGCCGAGCCCCACTTGGCCGTCGGACGAGATCCAGTTCTCCGCACCATCGGGACCGCGATGGGCCATTGCGTCCCGCATCCGTGTCAGATAAGACTCGGAGACGCGGAAATCGCTGTTAAAAGAGAGGACCCCGACAATTCCACACATCTGCTATTGATCCTGTTTCCAGTTCTTGAAGGTCATTCAACCAAAATACCTGTTATTCGTGTTCATTCCTTTTGCCCTGGATCGTTCCCTTGCGGAACACGACGTGAGCTGCTCCTTGCCCTGATGCTCGGCCGAGAACCGGTATTTTGTTTAACCGCGCAACGCATGTATTCCAAATCTCCGACGCCAAAATTTTTCCCGGGTGGCGAGGATCGACCGCTTCCCAGCGGGCATTCCCTAAAACCCAGAGCACTCCGAAGGCAAAGGCAAAGAAAGTGCCGAAGAGCGTGATCAACGTTCGCGGAGGAAATGATTTTTTCTGGGGAAGTTCACCGCGATCCAGAACTTTAACGCTGGGAATTTCCTTGGCCTCCTGTACCTTGGCTAGCTCATCCTGTTTGGTAAGCACTTCAAAGACGGCTTCCTCAATCCTGGCCCGGCGATAGAGATCGGCCCAGGTCACACCCAGCAAGGGCAGCTGCCGGATCGATGGGTACAACTGACCCTCTGAGTCTGGCTGGGCGCCTGATTTGCCGCCCATTTTCTGGACTTCCTCCTGCAGGCTGGCGATTTCAGCCTTAAGCGCTTTTACGCGGGCGCTCCCGTCTGTGTAAATCGAACGCACCCCTTCAAGCTGTGCCTGGGCAGCAATCAGGCGTCCCTGCAGGCTGGCCGCAGCCTCCACCATAGCTTTTCCTTGTTCCTGAGGATTCAGTGTCGCATTCTTGCTGGAGAACTGGCTTAATTCCTTCTCCGCCTGCTCCAGGTCCTTGGAAACCTCTTGCAGTCGGTCGTCCAGGAAGGTGCGTTCGCGATGGGCCGCCGAAGTCGAGAGCTGCGTAGTCAGGGTATTCAGCTCTTCGACATAAGAATTGGCCATGGCCTGCGCCCGCTGGGGATCACGATCCGACACGGTGATGGTAAGAATTCCGCTCTTTCGCTCTACCCCAATAGCGGAGTTGTTGCCCAGACGCTCACGGATATCTTCCTGGTAGGACAATCCATAAACTTTTTTGAGGTCGTAACGGGAGATCAACCGGTCCCGGAGTGTGTTGCTGCTGAGAATTCCAACCAATACATCAGAACTACTCTTGGCGCCAAGCAGGCCTCCGGCAAGGCTGCCAAGCGCTCCCGCTTTGTCGGCTACGGCAGCCAGCATTGCCATGCTGTCGGATGAAGAATCCGGAGGCATTAGCCGTGCGGTAGCTTCGTAACGTTTCGGAAGCAACAGCGCGATTAGTGCAGAGCAGATGCAGCCAAATATAACCAGCCTGAATAAGAAGCGCCTCGCATCCCAAAGCAACCGCAGCTTCGCCATATGCGGACTGGCAGTTTCCGGCGCCACGTCCTTGATCGCGGGCTCTTCTTCGACGACCGGCATCGGACTAAGTTCCGCCGGATTGTCAGTCTTCCATCTCACCAATTGCCTCTCTTCAATGTTAGATTGCCAACACCATTGGTTCCAGAATCTTCCGCACGTTTGCGGCTACAGACCAAGAGTGGCCAGATACACTGTGCTGGCCACGGCAGAAGCCAGTTGAGCTAACTGCATTGCGTTCTGAAAGCTCCTGCCTCCGGCAAAGACTTTCTCCGGAACTACCACGGTATCTCCCGGAAGCAATGCCGCGCTCAATGTTTGACCATGCCAGAATGAAGTTCCCTGGCCCCCGAGTACAGAGCCGTCGGCCCGGACCACAAAGACCCCTTTTTTGTTTGCAAGCCCGGAGGGTCCGCCCGCCTGGCCCAGATACCATTGCGCGCTCTTCCCCGGCCGGTAAGTGATCGTAGTGGGATTGTAAACCTGCCCAATCACCGACACCGACTCCATCCTCTTGGGAACATAGAGCCTGTCACCGGCCCGCAGTTGGATATCGTCAGGCGTATTGGCCCAACGATCGATTTTGGAGGAAATATGTATCACCACCCGACCCAGCGCCGCGCTGTTGACCAGGTTGCCCATGGTTGTATTCAATTGTTGAATTGCGGCTTCCTTTGCCTTTTTCTGGTCGGCGTCCACGTCGGGCAGCAGCTTCAATTGCTGTTGCTCTGCCTGTAACCTGCGAATCAGCTCAGCCCGGCTCTGCTCCTGCAGTTGCTGCACATCCGTCCGCACTAGAACGGCACCAAACGGGTAGGCATTGGCGCTGAAACCGCCGGCGCGTCGCAAGACGGAACTGAGGCGCTCTCCCGGCTGGAATCCATACGTGCCAGGATGCTTCAATTCACCCAGCACTGCGATGGTGGCACCCATGTCGTCCCACCCGCCGAGGCGCCGTATCGTCAGAACATCACCATCCTGAAGCGGCTTGTCGTCATCAGCTTTGCCGCTCAGGGCAGCATCAATTTGAATCTCATCCCGGCGGCTCTCGACTTGATGGTTTGATGGCAGGTAGTGAACCAGGTCCGCGACCGAAGGGTCCGCGCTTCGCTTGAGTCCTCCCGCCACCCTTACCAGTTCGCTGACGTGCAGGGCCGCGGTCAGCGGATAGCGCCCGGGATTGGCTACTTCTCCTTCTACTAAAACAGTGGCCGGATTGGCTTTGCGCTGGTCTTCGTGGACCAGCAGGCGGTCGCCGGAAGCGAGCAGCACATTATTTGTAAGATCACCTGCTTCCGCACGCTGCAGGTTGATGTTCATCACCTGGATCGTTCCGTCAGGCTGGTGATGGATGACCTGCGCGTCCTCAGGTAAGGCCTCCGGAGTAAGGTTCCCGCCGAGATGAATAGCGTCGGTAACGTGCACCTGGCCGGTAGTACGGTAGGTTCCAGGACGGCGAACTGCGCCGGTTACCGTGACGCTGGGCGCATCCTCAAAATCATAGCGGCTGAAGATTCGCACCGTATCCAGCGGTTGCAGCAGAGGCGATGCGGCCGGGTTGGCCAGTGCATTGGCCAGGCTAAAGCTGAACACCACCGGCGCATGAGCAGGAGTTGCAAGGCGAATGATTTCCGCATATGCCGACGCAGGTTCCGGGAGCAGATCGTTGTAAGAAGATACGAGATCTGTAAGCCTCATTTCCGCATGGTAAGAGTAACGTCCGGGGCGAACTACATGCCCCGAAAGGTAAACCGCGTCTTTGTTAAAGGGTGCAATGGGGAATATTTGAATTGTGTCTCCTGGTTGCACATGGAATGCAGTGAGCTGCTGCACGACCGCCTTTGGATCATCTACGTCTGAGACATTCAAGCTCAGCATGGTGCGTGACTGGTGCTCGACTAAGCGCTGGACCTCGATGTGACTCAGGGCAGCCGTCGGCAGCATGCCGCCGGCCAAATCGATGACGTCGGACAGGTTGCCTTCTCCATGGGTCTCATAAATGGCCGGTCTTCGTACCGCTCCCTTTACAGTTACTTGTGGTCCCACAGGGGGGACCAAGATGGTATCACCGTTTTCCAGGGGAGAAGCTGCCGCGCGTACGCCCTTCAAAATCAGATCATAGACATCCACTTCTTCCAGCAGCCGGTTGCCGCGGTAGTGCTTCACAACCCGCAGCGATCCGTTGGAAGTGGGGCCTCCAGCTACAAACAAGACGCTGAGGGCCGTCGAGAGGGCGCTGACATCATAGGCGCCAGGCCGGACCACGTCACCAACCACGTAAACCCGGACCGAGCGCAATCGTGAAAGTGAAAGGTCAGCTGACACATCGCGGAACTCAGAGCGCAACGCCGACTGGACCGTGCGCTGCGCCTCATCCAGTGTTTTGCCCGCAATCAGAACAGGACCGATGGCTGGCAGCGCCACTCTCCCCTCCCGGTCAACCGTCCGGGCGATTCTTTGTGTCACTCCTCCCCAGAGATTGATGGCGAGCGAGTCTCCTGGACCCACGACGTAATCAGGGCCTGCCGGCATGTCCATTGGGACCTTGAGCGATGCCTTGGTGCCGCGGTTGAAAACGTCTGAGCCAAACCGTTTCGGATCGGTTCCCGGATCGGGCGCCTGTGAGTACATGTCGTAAATCGCCGGAACACTCTCATAAGGGTTCCTGACATGCACCATCGCCGGGGGCGCCTCGCGCTGGGAATATCGGGAAGAGCCGTAAGGATTGCGCACCTCTTCCAGGTTTACGTTTGTAGAGACCGATTGGGCCTTATCACGGGACGTGCGGTCCCCACTTGTTCCTTCGCTTGCCATCATTCCGGCAGTACCCAATTCGCCAGGCGACATCATTTGGGCTGCGGCCAAGGCCCGTGGGTCCAGACCCAGCATGCCTAGTCCCTGCTGTCCTCCTCCTGGCGACATGGTCTCTATCATTTGAGTTGCTGCTTGCACCGAAAGCGGATCCATTGATGATGACAATGACGCCTTCTCCAGTGTGCCCTTTAAAGAAGGCTCGGGAATCATTGGCACAGTGGGAGAAATTGCCGGGCCGAACGGTCTTTCGTCACGATCTGTTGTTCCCGGCAGTTCCAGTTGGTCCGACGGTTCGCAATTCGAATCCTCATCCGAATTACATGCAACATTTTTTTCAACCTTTGCATTCGTCGGTGGATTCGGAAGTTGCGCAGGTTGCGCCTCCCGCGCTAGCTGCAACTTGGTTCGTTCCTTAAAAATGTAGTCCTGCTGCTTTCCTTCCTGGGAATCGGGATTCCATTCGGGGGCGAGGTAGCCATAACGCTGCAAGAGGCGTGTCGCAACAGCACGAAACTCAGAGTCAGACCTAAGGCGGTCAAAAACAGCGATATCCAGGAGATCAGCATCGGTCAACAACCGTCCCTGATTGGCCGCCTCCCGCGCCATCCAATTCTTCAGCTCCAGCAGAAGGCCGGGATTGTTCCGGAGAATCGGCTCAACTTGCGTGACCGAGGCGGCGACATGAGCGATATTTTTTCGCGCCAGATCTGAGGTCGCCGGGGGGATTGAGGTCCTGGTTTGGGCATTCGCGGTCCAGGAAACGAAGATGAATAGGAGTGATAATGCAGCCCAATAGGGGTGGCCCAGTCGCTCTCTCCCGGAAACTGATAAAGAATTCAATTTTTTATTCCACATCGAAACTTCCTCTTGATTGGCACTGGGTGACAATCTGCTCTTCTACTGCAAATGCTATGCGGGTGTTCTCAAACTGGCTTTCTAGGGAAATCGGCGACGCCTTGCCCCGCAGCAAAGCATCCGCCAAGGCCCTCAACTCTTCCAGTTGGCCCTTTTCCTGGGTGAGCGACTTCCAGCTCTTCTGGTTCCCGCCCGAGACGGAAACCGTCTTGTAATCCTCCATTGAAATCACTTTGCCATCAGCAAATATTTCCATGGTTTCCTTGGGAAATGACTTATGCCCTAAAGCCGTATATGTAAGCGAGCAGACCGACCCGTCACGGTAACTGAGGGTGGCAACAAAGTTGTCATTTTTCCTCCACGGTCCCGATTCGGAAACAATAGAATGAGCAGTCACTGCCACCATTTTCGAGTTTGTCAGGGCACTGAAGAGGTCATAAATGTGGCAAGCCTCGCCCAAATTGCGTCCGCCGCCCTCCTCGGAGTGAACCCAGTGGTCTGGCGGCACGTAACCCGCATTCATCCGGTAATTCACTATCAGCGGCGTTGTCCTTGCGGCGAGCAGTCTCTTAACAACCGCGATCGCCGGAGAGAATCTGCGGTTGAACCCGGTCATGAGCAATGGCGGGTCTCGGTGATCGCGGTAAAAATCCTCGATTGACGTTAACTCGCCGGGAAATATCGTAAGCGGCTTCTCGACAAACACATGCTTGCCGGCGCGCAGAGCCTGCAGCGCCATGCTCCCATGCAGATGATGGCGCGTTGCAATCAGCACCACATCCACCTCCGGATCGTCCAATACCCGCTCATAGTCACTCGTGGCATAACCGGCCTGATAGCTGGCGCCTGCCGCCCGCGCATTCGCCCCGGTACGGCTCATCACGCAGCGGAGGTCAAAGTCGCTTTTCAGTTTCATCAAATTAGGCAGATGCATCGCCTGCGCGAACCCACCCGCTCCTACCACCGCAATTCCCAGTCGACCTTTTTTTGTCGATGGAGGATTCAGGCTGATCGTGCGTTGAAGAGCAGTCTCACTCTTTGGGTACTCCAGCAAGGCGAGCAACGGTTTACTCCCGTCACCTTTCAAGAGCTCGAAAGCATCTGCTGCCCGGTCGACCGGAAAAATTTGTGGCTGCATCCGGGCAAGCGTGACCCGGCCTTCAGCCAGCAGCCGCAAGTACTCTTCCATATTGCGGTTTTCCGTCCAGCGGACATAAGGCAATGGATAATCCTGACCACCTTCTTCATACCTAGCATCGTAACGCCCAGGCCCATAGGAGCAGGAGATCAGAAAATCAAGTTCCTTGTTGTAAAGATCGCTGCGCTTCAAATCGAGTCCTACATCGCCAACCAGCACCACACGGCCTTTTTTCCGGCACGCTTTCATCGCCTGGCTGATCACTTCATTGCTGGAAGTTGCAGCTGTAACGATGACTGCGTCGGCGCCAAATCCGTCTGTCAGCTTGTAAACCCGGTCTACAAAATCCTCTTCGGCCGGACTAATGCCAAAATCCAAACCGTTCTCCACTGCCAGCCGAATGCGTTCAGTATCGAGATCAGTACCGATGACGCGGCAGCCATTGGCTTTGAGTAATTGCGCGGTAAGCTGGCCAAGCAAGCCCAGCCCGATCACCACTACGGTTTCGCCCAAAGTGGGGTTAGTACGGCGCATGCCTTGCAGAGCAATTGCCCCCAGGGTGACGGTTGAAGCCGCTTCCGTACTTAGTTCGGAAGGAATCCTGGTCGCCAGGTTCACCGGCACATCGATCACTTCAGCGTGGTTGGCGATTCCGGCCCCCGCACACGCCACCAAGTCTCCTGCGCGAAAGCCGTCCACCTGCTCCCCGACCTGCAGGACTTCACCCGCGGCCGAATAGCCGGTGGGCAGGCCCGCCGCCAGCTGCCCCCGCACCCGTTGAAAGGTGCGTTTGAAGCCCTGGTCGCGCATTAACTGCAAAACCCTGCGGGCATGCTCCGGCTGCTTGAGGGCACGTCGATATAGCGGCAGGCCAGACATCCTGACCCCCGCCATTTCTGTGCCCATGCTGATGCACGAGTGGGCGACGCGAACCAATAGGTTTTTCGGGCTAACGTGCGGCGCCGGCACTTGCTGAACCACTACGCTGCCACTTCTGACCAGTACCTGTTTCACTGCTAAATATTCCCCTGAACATTCCCCGGGTATCAATCAGTATTTTGCCTGCTAATTCAGCCGCCCCGAGCGAGTAAAAATGCTTGTGGTTGACGAGCACCAGGATGATATCAGCTCTGCGCACGGCATCATCGGCTTCCACCAGGCGCGCTCGTTCCGAGCCGGCGAGTAGCCGCGGCAATTCTGAGATATATGGTTCCGCAATGAGCAGGTCCGCGGTGGTTTCCTGCTGCAAGGCGTGAACAATTTTTACCGCCGGGCTTTCCCGCAGATCGTCAATATCCGCCTTGAAGGAAAGTCCCAGGCAAGCGATGGCGGCCCCAGGCAGTTTTTCCAATGCTGCCTTGACCTGATTCACAATCTGGGCTGGCCTGGAGTCATTAATCTGTCTGGCATTCGCAATCAGCTGCGTCCTGGCGGGAAGGGAGTGAACAATAAACCAGGGATCGACCGCGATGCAATGTCCTCCGACTCCGGGACCAGGTTGCAGGATATTCACGCGTGGATGGAGATTTGCGAGCTCTATCATTCGCCAGACGTCGATATTCAATGATTCACAAACCGTTGAGAGCTCGTTGGCGAATGCGATGTTAACGTCCCTGAAGGCGTTTTCCGCAAGCTTAATCATCTCCGCGGTAGCGGCATCGGTCTGAAAACACGCGCCTTTGACGAAAATTTTGTAGAGTTCGCTGGCCCGTTCCGCACACGCAGGAGTCAACCCGCCAATGATCCGGTCATTGTGGGTCAATTCGTACAATATCTTGCCCGGCAGGACCCTCTCCGCACAGTACGCAACGAGCACATCGACTTCTTCCGTATCCGACAGCGGAAATCTTAGATCGGGACGCTCCTGCGCCAGGATGCTGGCAAGCCGCCTGGTGGTACCTACCGGCGAAGTCGATTCCAGGACGACCAGATTGCCCTTTGCCAGCACCGGAGCAATGGAACGAGCCGCCGCCTCAACATGGCTCAAGTCCGGGGCGTGGTTTTCGAGAAAGGGGGTTGGCACGGCCACGATGAAGGCATCCGCGGGCTCCGGGCGGGTTGTTGCGCGGAGCTTTCCGCTGGCAACGACTGCTCGTATGATCTCATCCAGCCCAGGCTCGACAATATGGGCTTCGCCATGGTTGATGCTCCGGACCGTATTCTCATTGAGGTCCACGCCTACAACGTTTATTCCCCGGCCGGCGAACACAACAGCAGTTGGGCACCCAATGTAACCCAGACCAATGACGCTGACTTGGCTAAATCCCTGCAATTGCAACTCCCTTGAGCGACTTTAGATAACTCCCGATCCGCTCAGAAGCAAACCCATCCCCGAAGTGATTGCTGGGTCTTGCCATTTTCCGGTATGACCGCTCGTCATTCAGAAGGTTATGGGCCTCGGCCACGATCGTCATGGGATGAGTGCCGACCAGTTTGGCGGTTCCTGCTTCCAAGGCCTCAGGTCTTTCGGTCGTGTCACGCATAACCAGGACCGGCTTCCCGAGATAGGTTCCTTCTTCCTGGATACCGCCTGAATCTGTAATGATCAGGTGGGCGCGATTCAGCAGATAAGAAAACCGCATATATTCCAGCGGCCCCAGCAAGTGAATATTCTTTACCCCGGCGAGCATCTGGTGCACTGGTCCACGCACGTTGGGATTAAGGTGCACCGGATAGACGAGTTCTGCATCGTCGCGCGTGGAAAGCTCACGTAACGCCATGCAGATTCGTCTGAAGGCCTCTCCAAAGTTTTCCCGGCGATGCCCTGTCACAAGGACCAAGCGGCGGCGGACGTCGAGGAAGGAGAACTCCTTTTCGCAGATCGCGTTCAAAGACTTGTCCTGCGCAATCCGAGCTAGGACTTCCTTGAGCGCATCGATCACTGTATTTCCGGTCACCAAGACTGACCCAGGATCGACATTCTCCCGCAAAAGGTTGCGGCGGGCCGCTTCAGTGGGAGCAAAATGGTGAGTGCACACGATTGTTGTCAGGCGACGGTTGATCTCTTCCGGCCAGGGTGAAGATCGATTGCCCGTACGCAGACCGGCTTCAATATGGCCCACTGGGATCTTCTCGTAAAAAGACGCCAGGCCAGCGCCAAGAGTAGTAGTCGTGTCGCCCTGCACCAGCGCTAGATCCGGCCGCCAACGGCGAAATATGTCATTCATACCATGGATGATAGCGGCAGTAAGATCGTTCAAATGCTGGTTGGCGGTCATCAGGTTCAGATCAAAATCTGGCGCCAAATTGAAAAGCTCAAGGACCTGATCAAGCATCTGCCGGTGTTGCCCTGTAACGCATACCTTCACTTCAAACGCGCTTTGCCGGCGCAGTTCCCTGACCACCGGGGCTAACTTGATAGCTTCAGGCCGTGTCCCCAATATCACCAGAATGCGCTCGTAAGGCCCTGTCTTTGCTTTGCACTTGCCTGCCGTCTTAAGGACGCGTCGCGCGCATTGTTGTCCCATGGAACTAGATCTCCAGATCAGCCGTCGGTGTTGAAATAATCCTATACGCAGGAGGGATTGTCAGCCCCAGGCTTGCGTTTGATTCGCGCAGTGGCGAATTCTCTGATTTTGGATAAAGGCATATACAACGAAGATAGACAAACTTTTTTGCCCTTTTACAGCCCGGGCTAGGACGACTCACGTTACTTCCCTTAACACCCACGCTCAAACTGCAAAGAAGGTTGAAAGGAGAGCATTCTACCCTAAAGCGGTCACAACATCGCAACTTTTTTGCAGGTTGCGAGGGGTGAAGATAGCGTGAATTTAGCTCAGATTTTCGTAGGAGTGTACGCGCTACTTTGCTAGTATTTCCTACGCTGAATTCGCATAGCCTAAGGTTGACCTGCATCCGTACTAATTGCATTCCAGCCACGCGAACCGAAAGGTCACATCTTGTCCCAACTAAGCGGATCAGGAATGTTCAATTTTGTAGGTAGCCGAGCATGTCAAGCGCAATAGTGCAGAAGTTTGCTCTTGAAAAGTACGGAGCGAGAATTCATCTCTTCGGCTGTGACATTGATAATTTAACAGCGTCCGAGGCCGTCAACCGCGTAGAGTCCTTTATTCAGCAGGGTGGGAGTCACTGCTATTTCGCCCTGAACGTACACAAAGTTGTAGCCTTCCGCAGTTCTCCGGAACTTTGCCAGATCGCCAATCGGAGCGAGCTTGTAACCGCCGACGGGCAGCCAATCGTTTGGGTCTCCAAGTGGTTGGGCAAGCCGATCAAGCAGCGTTTGACCGGCGCCGATCTGATGGGACATCTCATTCAGATGGCCGCCGAGAAGCAATATCGGGTTTATTTACTGGGCGGCCGGCCTGAAGTTCTGCAGCGTGCCGTCAATTCTTATCGCGTTCGCTTCCCCCGCTTGCAGATCGCCGGATATCGGCACGGATACTGGGCGGACGATGAGGAAAACGACATCGTGGCCGCGATTCGTGATGCGCGTCCCGACATGCTTTTTCTGGGAATGAGTTCTCCGCACAAAGAATTGTTTATGGACCGTCGTCTTAATGAGTTGCAAGTACCATTCACGATGGGCGTCGGTGGCACTCTCGATATCGTCGCCGGTGTTACGCGGCGGGCGCCGTTATGGATACAGCGGATTGGCTTCGAGTGGTTGTGGCGCGTGATGCAGGAGCCCCGGCGAATGTTTAAACGCTATCTGTTCGATGGCATTCGATTTTTTTACATTGTGATTGAGGAAGTATTCATTAAACGAAGCCGATCCAGTCCAGAGAGTCGTTGAACCTTTTTCGCTATTGTGCTTCAATCTCCATCCTGACGTAGCCAGAGAGTTTCTGCCGCTTAAGAGGCGGTCGCATTCGATTGTAGTTATAACTCGCGCGTGACCATGCCTTCAGGGACGGGAACTAGACGGATATTTGAGCGCGCTTCAGCGCCCGGGCAATCGCTCTTATCTTGGCGAACCTCTCTTCCTGCCAACAATCCCAAAGGGATCAAAGCGATGAAGCTCTCTCGCTCAATCACTTCGTTTTGTGCAGTCCCTCGAAATAGCGCCGCCACGACCACCGATGTTTACATGCAGGAAATTCCCGAGAATGTTCGCGTTACCGTAGAGGCTGTCAGCAAGGAATTAAGAAAGAAGCCAAAACGGGGAACGTCGAGCAAGAGAGTCGCGAATTTGCGCCAAATGCTACCAAACCGGAAGAGGCAGTCTCGGTAAGTTGTTGAAAAGATGGTGGACCTGGTCGGGATCGAACCGACGACCTCTTCCATGCCATGGAAGCGCGCTCCCAGCTGCGCCACAGGCCCACAGACGAACCTTCCTATTCTCGCTGACTCGGGGGAAATCGTCAAACCAATGGTACCGGCTGGCGTCCAATAAAATAACGGCGATTTCCCATTCATGGAACTAATTGCTTGAATTTTCGTCTTGTATAGAGGAAAAGGTTAAACTTTTACAGGACCTAATACAAAAAGACCATGCAAATTCCTGACAGCCCTGCTCAGGGCGTTTCAGCCAACGGACCCAACCACACCGCCAGCCAGGCGATGCGCAGGGGCATATCACTGAAAGAGCCAGTGATGATCGCGCTGGAAACCCTGCGCTCGCACAAGCTGCGCTCTTTTTTAACGCTGCTGGGAATCATCCTTTCGGTTTCCACGCTGATTATCGTGGTTTCCATGGTGCAGGGCGCGAACAAATATGTGTCTGACAAGGTAGCGAATTTTGGGTCCAACGTTTTTCTGGTGGAGCGCTTCCCTCTTATCACCAGCGCGGAAATGTTTGTGAAGCTTTCACGCAGCAACAAAAATGTTACCTGGGAAGATTACGAATACGTTCGCGACAACATGAGGCTGGCTGAGGCCGTGGGTCTGGAAGTGCATCACAACGGCACCGTGAAATTTAAAACAGAATCGATTCAGGATATTGACGTTCGCGGCGTGACCGCAAACATGGGCGGCATTGATACGGAAGAGCCGGTAAGCGGCCGCTACATGACGGACACAGACAACGAACATCGCTCCAGCGTGACCATGATTGGAAATGATGTTGCCAAGAGATTTTTTCCCAGCGTTGATCCACTGGGTAAATCCATCTACATAGACGGCGAAGCCTATATGGTGGTGGGCGTAGCCAAGGAAATGGGCAGCGCCTTTGGCCAGTCGCAGGATAGTTTTGTTTATATCCCGGTGCAAACGTGGCGCAAGGTTTACGGCAGCAACACGTCAATGAATATCAATGTTAAAGCCCTGGCGGCTGATTTAATGGCGCCCGCTGAAGATGAAGCGCGCGTGCTCATGCGGGCGCGACGCCATCTGGCCGTGAAGCAGGCAGATACTTTTGGCGTGATTGAGCCCTCTGCCATCATGGAGCTTTACAACAGCCTCACGGGCACGCTGGCCACCGGGTCCATGGGCGTGGTTTTTATTTTTCTGGGCATTGGCGGCGTTGTAATTATGAATATTATGCTGGCCAGCGTTACTGAGAGAACGCGAGAAATTGGCGTGCGCAAATCTCTGGGCGCAACCCGGCGTGACGTGCTCATGCAGTTCCTGGTGGAGTCCGGAGTAATGGCCACGATTGGCGGCGTGATCGGAGTAATGCTGGCGGCGATCATTTCTTTCACCGTGGGCCAGGTAACTTCTTTCCCCATGGACCTGCCTATCCGCTGGGTGATTACCGGCGTGCTGGTTTCCACTATGGTGGGTGTTTTCTTCGGCGTGTATCCGGCATACAAAGCGTCTAAACTGAATCCTATTGAAGCCCTGAGGTTTGAATCATAGCCATGAGCCACTCCAACATGCTGCTGGAAGATATAAAGATGGCGCTGGAAACCATCCGCACACACAAAGTGCGCTCGTTTCTGACCGTGCTGGGCGTGGTGATTGGGACCATGGTGGCAATTGTGGTGGCGTCAATCCTGCTGGGCGTTGAGAAAAACGTACAGGATTCGCTGAACGAATTTGGCGTGGACAATTTATTTGTCCTGAAATTTGAACCGGGCATACGCTTTGGACGGCTCTCGCCTGAAGAGCGCACGCGCAAGCCGCTGACGTACGAAGATGGCGTCGCAGTCGGGGAAGAATTACCGGCGGTCAAAGAAGTTGTGATTGAAATTCTTGCGCACATTGGCGACGGTCCCCAGCCCATCCGCACCGCGCGTTACAAAAGCCATGAGTTATCGAACATTGCGTTCCGCGGCATGACTGCCAGCTATGCTGACGTGGTAAACGGCCGCATGAAGGAAGGCCGCTTTTATACTGAGCAGGAAGACCTTCACCGCGAAGATGTTGCTGTGATTGGTTATGACGCTGAGAAGAGCCTCTTCCCCGATGAAACTGCCGAAGGCAAACAGATACTGGTGGATGGCAACCTCTATACAGTGATTGGCGTGTTCGATAAAAAGAAAAGCACGCTGAACCAGGGCGGCGATGTGGAAGTATTTATTCCCTACAGAACTTACAAAAAACACTATCCGCAGGATGATGAAATCGCCTTGATCGCCGGCGCTTATCCGGGGATGAAGTCCGTGGCGGAAGACCAGATTCGCGGCCTGCTACGCACTCGCCGCCGCGTGCCGCCAAACAAGCCGGACAATTTTGGCATCAGCAGCGCGGAGCAACTCGGCGTGCAATTCCGTGACATTATGTCTGGCATTTTTAAGCTGGTAGTGTGCGTGGTTTCCGTGGGACTTCTGGTGGGCGGCGTGGGCGTGATGAATATTATGCTTATGTCTGTTACCGAACGGACGCGTGAAATTGGCGTCCGCAAAGCCATTGGCGCGCGCAAACGCGACATCAGTCTTCAATTTATTACTGAGGCCATGACGCTCACCGGAATTGGTGGCGCTCTGGGCGTAATCCTGTCGCTCATCATAAGCTTCTTGATGCAGCTCGCCCATTTCCCTTCGTCGGTGCCGATCTGGGCGATTTTCCTCGCCCTGGGTGTGGCCAGCAGCGTGGGACTCTTCTTCGGAATTTATCCGGCGGTGAAGGCTGCGAGGCTGGACCCGGTGATTGCTCTGAGGTATGAGTAGGCCGGCTACTGAATGGTCATGGAATAACTCAGAAACCGATTGAGCCGCGAATGCACGCGAAAAAACGCGAATTTTTTTCGGTTTGGTTTTGATTCGTGTTCATTCGCGTAGATTCGCGGCCAAAGCTTTTTAGTGTTCATCTGCGGAAATCTGCGGC